>CAYVNX010000005.1:0-62560 GCA_964453165.1 uncultured Candidatus Kuenenia sp.
CCTAGGAAACCAGCGGAGCCATGGATGGCGGAGCGCAGTTTCCTCGGAGTGAGCGCAGGCCCGGAGGGCCGCAGCGAACGTCCGGCGACGGGACATGGGCAACACCGACCTCCCAATTGACGTCACTTCCGCCGCTTCATACGCCAGGCCCGCGAACGTCCGGCGACGGGACATGGGCAACACCGACCTCCCAATTGACGTCACTTCCGCCGCTTCATACGCCAGGCCCGCGAACGTCCGGCGACGGGGCATGGGCAACACCGACCTCCCAGTTGAAGTCGCTTCCGCCCCTCGATACGCCACCGAAGATCCGGCGATCGGGCCGCGACACCGCCGACCTCCCAGGGGACGTCGCCTCCGCCCCTCCATCCGACACGGAAGATCCCGGTGATTCGAGCGGTTTTTTGGGCCTCCGTTTGACCCCCGGCCCTGCCAGACGCTACGCTCTGGGGCTCCCCGAAAGGTAGTTGTATGGCCGTTCCAAAGAGACGACAGTCAAACCAAAAGACCCGCTCCCGGCGGGCGCACGATTTCCTCACGCCCCGGCAGTTGACCTTCTGCCCGACCTGCGGCAAAGCGGTGCCGACGCACCGCGTCTGCGGCAGTTGCGGCCATTACATGGGCCGCGCCGTCGTCAAGTCCGAGGATTAGTTCCTTGGACACGTCTCCCGCGGGCAGTCCGGGCACTGCGATTCTCTTTCCCGGCCAGGGAGCTCAGGCCGTCGGCATGGCGGGAGAGTGGGTCGAACAACACCCCGCGGCTGCGGAGTTGTTCGCACGCGGGTCGTCGCTTCTGGGCTTCGACCTGCTGGAGGTTTGCCGCCAAGGACCGGCTGTCCGGCTCAACACCACGGCCGTGAGCCAACCGGCGATCCTGGTGACCAGCCTCGCGGCGCTCGAAGTGCTGCGATCTCGAGATCCCGCTCCGCTTGAATCCGCCACGCTCACGGCCGGCCTCTCGCTCGGCGAGTACACGGCGTTGGTCTTCGCCGGAGCACTCGGCTTCGACGACGCCGTGCGGATCGTGGCCGAGCGAGGGAGGGCGATGCAGGACTGCGCGGAGGCCACCCCGAGCGGAATGGTCGCCGTTCTGGGGCTCGAACGCGACGCGGTCGTCGCCCTCTGCGACGCCTGCCGCAGCAGCGGCGTGCTTCAGGTGGCCAACGTGCTCTGCCCGGGCAACATCGTCGTCTCCGGTGACCACGACGCCTGCGACAGACTCGCAGCCGCGGCTGCGGCGGCCGGCGCGATGAAGTGCGTGAAACTGGAGGTGGCGGGAGCATTTCACACCTCCTTGATGCAGCCTGCGGTGGAACGGCTCTCGGCGGCGCTCGGCCGGGCGGAGTTTCGCTGCCCCCGCATCCCGGTGGTCAGCAACGTCGACGCCCTGCCCCACACCGATCCCGAAGAGATCCGCGGCCTGCTGGCACGGCAGGTCGTCGGAGTTGTCGAATGGCAGGCCTCCGTGGCATACATCCTGGCCGAGGGCGTTCGCTCCGTGTGGGAAATCGGCCCCGGTCGCGTGCTTCGCGGCCTCATGAAGCGGATCGATCGCTCCGTGGCCACGAGCGGCGTGTTTGACTGACGGCCCGTTCCCTGGAGGCTTCGGAATCATGGCGGATGCAGGCAGCGGCTCGAAAAAGGCGGCGGCCCCGACGGCGCGGATCGCGGTCGATCTGACGGGCCAGGTCGCGTTGGTCACCGGAGCGTCTCAGGGCCTGGGGCGGTCGATCGCCGAAGCATTGTCGGCCAACGGGGCCACCGTGGCCCTCGTGGCCCGCTCGGCCGACAAGTTGGCCGAGGTCGCCGCAGGTATCGCGGCTGCCGGAGGCAAGGCCGAGGCGTTTCCCTGCGACGTGATGAACCCCGAGGCGATCCAGCAGGCTGTGGATGCCATCGTGGAAAAGCTCGGGCGGCTCGACATCCTCGTCAACAACGCCGGCGTGACCCGCGACACGCTCCTGCCCAGGATGAGCGATGAGGAGTGGGACACCGTGCTGACCACCAACCTCCGCGGTCCGTTCCTCTTCATGCGGGCGGCCAGCCGACCGATGATGCAGCAGCGCTACGGCCGAATCGTGAACGTGGCCAGCGTGTCAGGACTGATCGGCAACCCAGGCCAGGCGAACTATTCCGCGTCGAAGGCCGGCCTCGTGGGCCTCACAAAAACCGTTGCCAAGGAACTTGCCGGTCGCAAGATCACCGTCAACGCCGTTGCTCCCGGCTTTATCGCCAGCGACATGACGGCCGCCCTGGGCGACGTCCTGCTCGACGAAGTGAAGAAGCGGGTGCCGGCCAAGCGGCTCGGCGAGGCGACCGAGATCGCCGACGCCGTGCTGTTTCTCGCCTCGCCCTCGGCGGGCTACATCACGGCTCAGACGCTCGTCGTCGACGGCGGCCTGATCGGCTGAATCGCCCGCCGGCGGGGGCCGAAACTTTCTGCCGGCCGTTTTCGAGCTTTTTTGGCCAGGCGGCGGATGGTTTCGGGTCGGATTTTCACGGTCTGGACATGTTTGGTGCCGAGCGGGTATATCTTCGCCGAGAACGCGGGCAAGATGCGTAGCCTCCGGAGGCTGGCGCCGTTCCGCGAGGTTTTTGGCTCCGGCCCGTGGAGGATTCACAGGTGGCATCCGTTCTAGATCGAGTGATTGACATCGTGGCGCAGCAGCTCGGGGTGAGCAAGGATCAGATCACACCCGAAACGTCGTTCATCAACGACCTCGGCGCCGACTCGCTCGATACCGTCGAGTTGGTGATGGAACTCGAGGAGGAGTTCGAGATCAACATCCCGGACGACGCCGCCGAGAAGATTCAGACGGTCGGTCAGGCTGTTGAGTTCATTGAGAAGCACCAGGCTTCCGGGGCGTCGGGCGCGAACTGAGCAGGCGCGGGGCGAAGCCCCCGATCGATCGCCACGCCCGGCTCGGGCGACGCGGATCTGTCGATGGGGTCTGGAGTCGCCCGACTCAGTGGCGTCTTCGGACGCAGGAGAGTCCTCTCCGAGAAGGATGGCCGAGAGGTTGGAGACGAGATGAAGCGACGGGTGGTGGTGACGGGCCTCGGATTGGTCACGTCGCTCGGAAGGTCAGTGGACGTGTTCTGGGATCGGGTCGTGCGCGGCGAGAGCGGCGTGGGGCAGATCACGCTGTTCGACGTCGCTGGCTACCGGGTGCAATTCGGCGGCCAGGTTCCCTGGGAGCCCGAAGGCGAGGACATCGCGCCTCCCAAGGAGCTCAAGCGGCTCGACCGCTTCACCCAGTTCGCGATCGCAGCCGCGAAGGACGCCGTGTCCGACTCCGGACTCGACTTCGGGGCCGAAGACCCGTTCCGTTGCGGCGTGGTCATCGGATCGGGCATTGGTGGACTCTGGGAGTTCGAGGTGCAGGAGGAGCGTCTGCTCCACAAGGGCATCGACAAGGTTTCGCCCTTCACGATCCCGAAGTTGATGGTGAATTCCGCCAGCGGCCACGTCTCGAGCATGTACGGCATCAAGGGGCCGAACTTCGCCGTAGCAACGGCCTGCGCGAGTGCGGCCAATTCGATCGGCTCCGCCCTGCGTTCGATCCAGTATGGCGACGCCGACGTGATGGTGACCGGCGGCAGCGAAGCGGCCCTGACCCCCATCGGCCTGGCGGGCTTCCAGAACATGCGGGCCCTCTCGTTCCGTAGCGATGCCCCGCAGGCGGCCAGCCGACCCTTCGATGCCGATCGTGACGGCTTCGTGCTCGCCGAAGGGGCGGGCGTGATCGTGATCGAGGAACTCGAGCACGCCCGCCGGCGGGGTGCCCGGATCTACGCGGAACTCAAGGGCTACGGCGCGAGCGGGGATGCCGGCCATATCACGCAACCCGACGAGGAGGGTCGCGGGGCCGGGCGGGCGATGGAGATGGGCCTAGCCGACGCCGGTCTCGGGGTCGATGCGGTGCAGTACATCAACGCCCACGGCACGAGCACACCGCTGGGTGACAAGGCGGAAACGGCCGCGATCAAGCGGGTCTTCGGCCCCCACGCGAAGAAACTCGCGGTGTCGAGCACCAAGAGCCACCTCGGGCACACGCTCGGGGCCAGCGGTGGCATCGAGGCGGTCGTGTGCGGCCTTTCGATCGCCCGCAACGTGATCACCCCCACGATCAATTACCACACCCCCGACCCGGCCTGCGACCTCGATTACACGCCCAACCAGGCCCGCGAGGCCCGGGTGGACGTGGCGATGAGCAACAGTTTCGGGTTCGGCGGCCACAACGCGAGTCTGGTGTTCGCCAGGCTGTCCTGACCCGGGCGGCAGGCCGGTATGGTTCCCGGAGGACCGGCGATGAGGGATGCGCGGCGACGCGGCCCAGAGCGCAAGCGGGTTCCGAGTTGCACCGGCTCGGGGGCGGCGAAAGTCGCGTCGCGGACATCGATCGCCACGTGCCTGGCGGCACTGGTGGCCGGCTCGGCGGGCGGTCAGATTCCTGCCGACGTCGGCCAGGTGTGGAAGACCTATGACCTCGGCCCGTTCGTGACGACGGCGGGCCCGGAGAGCGAGAAGCACGTCGTCGATTGGATCCTGCAGGAGACCGGCTATCCCGCCTGGCACGGAGCAAACCCCGCGTCGCTTTCGGCGGCCGATGGCAAACTCTCATGCTTCCATACCCCCGAGATGCAGGCGCAGGTCGCCGACATCGTCGAACGATTTGTGGCCGAGGCCGACAAGCCACACCGGTTCAGCGTCAGGGTGCTGGGGCTCGACGGCCCGGCTTGGCGGGCGGAGGCGCGGCCGTCGCTGCAGCCGATTCCCACCGCCACCCCCGGCGTGCAGGCCTGGATTCTTCCCCGGGAAAACGCCGTCGCCGTGGTGGCCAGGCTCCGGAGCCGCAGCGATGCCACGGAACTCCCCACGGGACCGGTTCAGGCGGGCAACGGGCTGCCAGCCGTGCTCACGGGCGGCCGACAGCAGGAGTACGTGCAGGACTACGGCTCGACTCCGGCAGCCTGGCCCGGCTGGCAGCCCCAGCGGGCCACGTGCGACGAGGGACTTTCGATCGAATTCCACCCGCTCGTCTCCGGAGACGGATCGGTGATCGATGCCGTCTTCAAATGTCGGATCGACCAGATCGAACGGATGGCGCAGGTGTCGCTTCCCGCTCCGACCGGTGGTCCGCCGATCGCCGCGCAGGTCCCGCAGGTCGCGGCCGTGCGAATCGGCGAACGATTCCGCTGGCCGGCCAGCCATTCGCTCGTGGTCGCACTCGGCTTGGTGCCCTGGCCGGTTCCGGTGCAGAATGGCGTGGTGGCGGCCCTGATTGCAGACGTGGAGCGGCGGGACGTGGTGGTGGTGGTCGAGCCTCGGCTCAGCGGCCCCTGACGAACCGATTGTGCTACTCCGACGGACGGGGCAATGGCCGCCGATGGCTTCCTGAATTTGGGGATGAACGCCTGCATGAGTGATCGAAGAGTTGTCGTGACCGGGATCGGCGTGGTCTGCCCGCTGGGCCTCACTCCCGAGGATCTTTGGACCGGGCTGGTCGAGGGCCGCAGCGGCGTGGGTCCAATCGAACTGTTCCCCCCCGGCGGTTTGCCGCTCCGGCATGCCGCTGAAGCCCGCTGCTTCACCGGGGCTATCGACGAATTCGGCAGCCTGGACGGTGAGCGGAAGAAGGCCATTCGCAAGGGCCTCAAGGTGATGTGCCGGGAGAGCCAGATGGCGGTCGCGGCCGCCCAGCGGGCCCTTCATGACGCCGGCAATGCGGCTGGGTTTCATCCAGCCGAGCGGTTCGGCTGCGTGTTCGGGTCGGATTACATGCTCACGCTTCCGGAGGACTTCACGGCCGGCGTGGCCGCCTGCCGCTCGGCTGACGGCTCATTCGACTTCGATCGCTGGGCTCCCGACGGGATGCCGATGCTCAACCCGCTCTGGCTGCTCAAGTACCTCCCCAACATGCCGGCCAGCCACATCGCGATCTACAACGACCTGCGGGGTCCGAGTAACTCCCTTACGCTCCGCGAGGCTGCCGGGCACCTCGCGGTCGGAGAGGCATGCGTCACGATCCAGCGGGGCATGGCCGACATCATGGTGGCCGGCGCCACCGGCACGCGGGTTCATCCGATGAAGACGGTGCATGCTCTGCAGACCGAACAGGTCGCTCTGCCGGATGGCCAGGACGACGATCCGGCATCATGGAGCCGCCCGTTCGATCGCGGGCGTCGGGGCATGGTGCTCGGCGAGGGAGCGGCGGTGTTGATCCTCGAGGAGCTTTCCCATGCGGAGCGCCGGGGCGCCAGAATCCGGGCCGAGCTCGTGGGCCACGCGGCCGTCGCGGCCGTGGAACGAGGCGGCATCGGTCGACGGCGGACCGCTCTGCGGCACGCCTTCGGCACGGCGCTCCGGTCAGGCGGCATCGATCCGGGGCAGGTCGGGCATGTGCACGCCCACGGGCTCAGCACCGTGACCGGCGATCGCGAGGAGGCGGCGGCGCTCGCGGATGTGTTCGGCGCGGCGTGGCCCCGGGTTCCCGTCGTGGCCGCCAAGAGCCATTTTGGAAACCTCGGAGCGGGCAGCGGCCTGGTCGAGTGCATCGCCAGCATTCTGGCCTGTGAACGCGGCCACCTATTCCCCTTGCTCAACTACGAGACGGTCGACGGCGACTGCCCGATCCACGCTGCCCGGGCTGGCACCCCCGCGGGCGGGTGTTTCGTATCAGGTGCCGTCACTCCGCAAGGCCAGGCGGGAGCTCTCGCGTTTCGCGTCTGGCCGGCCGAACTGGCCGCTGCTTGACAGTGGCAGGCCGGTGGCCTACTCTCCACGGGGTTCCTCGCGAGGAAGACTGCTGGTTCGCGGATTCGCTTCCAGGCGTTCCCGAGCGACTGACGGGTTCCGATCCACCGGGTGATCGGCCCGAGCAGCTCGGAAATGTCTCGGCGCCCATGTCGTGTTATGGCGTCGGCCGTGCCGGTGCCGTCATATCGCCAAGGGGCCGCTGAGACTGACATGAAGCCAGAAGAAATTCTCCGGATCGTCGACGCGATCCACCGCGACAAAAACATCGACAAGGAAATCGTGTTCCAGGCCATTGAAGCGGCCCTGGTCACGGCTCTGGCGCGGCAGTACGGCGAGACCTCCGAGATCGTGATTGCGATCAATCGCACGGACGGCTCGATCTCGGGTTCGCACGACGGGCAGCCGATCGAATCGGCGGAACTCGCCGGTCGGATCGGTGCTCAGACCGCCAAGCAGGTGATCATTCAGAAGATCCGCGAGGCTGAGCGGGATGCCATCCACGACGAGTTCGAGGAGCAGGTCGGCCACATGGTGTCGGGTGTCGTGACCCGGTTCGAGGGAGCGACCGC
This sequence comes from uncultured Candidatus Kuenenia sp., assembly GCA_964453165.1. Taxonomy (GTDB): domain Bacteria; phylum Planctomycetota; class Planctomycetia; order Pirellulales; family UBA1268; genus QWPN01. Next base: position 7,330 of record CAYVNX010000005.1, read on the forward strand.
GACGGTCGCCCTGGGCAACCAGGAGGCGATCCTGCCCCGCAGTGAGCAGATCCCGGGCGAGAGCTTCCATGCCAACGAACGGATTCGGGCCACGATCTTCGAGGTTCGCAAGGTCGGCAGCCGGGTGAAGATCATCCTGTCGCGAATCCGGCCGCAGTTGGTGCAGCGGTTGTTCGAGCAGGAGATCCCCGAGATCGCGGACGGCGTGATCGAAATCCGGGCCATCGCCCGCGAGCCCGGCTACCGCAGCAAGGTGGCCGTGATCAGCTCCGACAACCGGATCGACTGCGTCGGAGCCTGCGTTGGCGTCCGGGGAAACCGCATCAAGAACATCGTCGAAGAACTCGGCGGCGAGCGGATCGACATCGTCCGCTGGAGCGACGATCTCCAGGTGCTCGTTCCCAACGCCCTGCAGCCGGCCGAGGTCGACGAGGTGATCCTCTGCCAAATGCTCGGCCGCGGCATCGTGTTGGTGCGAGAGGATCAACTGTCGCTGGCAATCGGTCGCCGCGGCCAAAACGTCCGGCTGGCCAGCAAGCTCTGTGGCTGGGACATCGAGATCATGACCCAGGAAGAACTCGACCAGCAGATCGAACGGGCCACGGCTGGATTCGCCTCGATCGAGGGCATGGATGATTCGCTCGCCGAACGGCTCGTGGGGGAGGGCTTTCTCTCCTACGACGACCTGTCTGTGATCGAGCCCGATGACTTGATGGAAATGGGCGGCTTGTCCGCCGAACAGGTCGATGCGATCGTTGAGGAGGCTGAGCAGCGGGCCCAGTTGGCCGAGGTGGCCGCCGCCGACGAGCGGCGGAAGCAGCGAGAGCAGGAGCGGATCGCCAAGGCCACCGCTGACGCCGAGGCAGCAGATGCGGCCGAAGCAGCGGCGCACGCGGCGATTCAGCCGACCGAAGCGGCGTTGGCCGGCGGCGGCTCGGAGGGTGAGGCGGAGGCTCCCGAAGGGGTGGCCGACGTTTCCGGCGAGTCGTCGTGATGATCGTGACGTGTGGCATGGCGGAGATCGGAGTCGAAGGGAACGAGACGGTGACGAGCAACCGGCAGCAGCCGGTGGAGAGAGGCGCGAGTGGCAGTTCGGATCTATACGCTGGCAAAGGAACTCAAGCTCGACAGCAAGGAGCTGGTCGAGTTGTGCAACCGCGCCGGCATCCAGGACAAGGGCTCGGCGCTAGCGAGCCTCACTGACGAGGAAGTCTCCAAGCTCAAGGAATTTATCGCGAGCAAGTCGCGGCCGGCCGAGCGGCCGGCTCCGGCTGCACCCGTGCGGCCTGCGGCAGCACCCGTGCGGCCTGCGGCTGCTCCCGTGCGGCCCGCGGCCCCTCCTGCTCCCGTCACGCGGGAGGACTATATTGCGCCGGCTGGCGTCTCGAAGGGCAAGCCACCGGAAATTCAGCCGCCGAAGCCGGTGGAGAGCAAGCCGCGGCCCGGTTCAGGCCGCACCGAAGGCAAGCCAATGCCCCGGCCAGCCTTTAAATTGGCCCCGCTGCCCGCCGCAGGCCGGGCCTCACCGCCGCCCGCCCGCAGCTCGCAGGAGCCGGTGGCGCAGAAGCCGGACGTGAAGCTGCCACTCGACGCGATCCGGAGCGCCAAAGCGGGCGGCGCCAAGCCCCTGGCCGACCACATGCGGAAGGCCGAGCAGCGGCAGGCCGTCGAGGGCAGCAAGGCGAAGGCGGCTGGGCTCCTCCGAGGCGCTGGAGCGGCCCCGATGCCTCCCCCGCTCCAGCCTGGAGTGCGGCCGCGGCGCACGCCCGCCAAGCCTGGCGCCGGTGGAGAAGACCTCTTGGGCGGCCGTGAACTCCGGCAGCTCCACCGCAAAAAGCTGCCAGATCGCCGCGGCGGCGACGACGACGACGCCGGGATGCGGAGACGACGGCGGCTGCCGCGGAAGAGTTCTGGCGTTTCCACTGCGGCTCCGCGGAAGACCAACGCCTCCATCCAGGTGCCTTGCACCGTGCGAGCGTTCTCCGAGGCGATTGGTCTCGGGGCCAGCGAGGTCTTGAAGAAGCTGCTCACGTTCGGCCTCGAAACGATGCCCAACATGAGCTCGATGCTCGACCGCGATACCGTCGAACTCCTGGCCGCCGAGCTCGGTGTCCAACTCGACATCAAGACGGCCGAGGATTTGGAGAAGGAACTCCTTGCTGGTTTCGACGCGGTCGACGAAGACCCCGGGCTGCGGGAGCCGCGGGCACCGGTCGTCACATTCCTCGGTCACGTCGACCACGGCAAGACGTCGCTCCTCGACAAGATTCTGGGCATCGACGTGGCGGCTCGGGAAAGCGGCGGCATCACCCAGCACATCCGCGCTTACACCATCAATCGCAACGACCATCCGATCACCTTCGTCGACACGCCGGGCCACGAGGCCTTCACCCAGATGCGGGCCCGCGGCGCGAACGTCACCGACTGCGCGGTGATCGTGGTGGCCGCCGATGACGGCATCATGCCCCAGACGGAGGAGGCGATCAGTCACGCGCGAGCCGCCGGCGTGCCGATCGTGGCCTGCATCAACAAGATCGACCTGCCGGGCGCCGATGTGCAGAAGGTCTACCAGCAACTGGCGGCCAACGAGCTGCTGCCAACGGAGTGGGGCGGCGAGACCGAAGTGGTCAAGACGAGCGCCCTGACGGGCGAGGGGGTGGATTCCCTGCTCGACACATTGCTGACGATTGCCGAACTCCATGACCTTCGGGCCAACCCCGATCGATTGTCCGCCGGCGTCTGTCTCGATGCCTCGATTCACGAGGGTCGCGGCGTCGTCGCCTGTCTCATGGTGCAGAAGGGCACGCTCCGGGTCGGCGATGCCGTCGTCTGCGGCGAGGCTGCAGGCAACGTCAAGGCGATGATGAACACGCTCACTCGGCGGAAGGTCACGGAGGCCGGGCCTTCGACGGCGGTGTTCGTCACCGGACTCGACGTCGCTCCGGGTGCGGGCGAGCGATTCCAGGTGGTCGATTCGATCGCGATGGCCCGGGAGGTCGCGACGAAGCGGAACGATCTTCGTCGGCACAGCACGCTTGCCAGCGCCCCAGTGCACGTCACGCTCGAGAATCTTGCCGACCGCCTCGGCACCCAGAAGGCCCCCACCCTCAACCTGATCTTACGCGCCGATGTGCGGGGCTCGATCGAGGCGATCCTCAAGGAACTCCAGAAACTGGAGCATCCGGAGGTGAAGATTCGCGTGCTCCAGGCGACGGTCGGCGGCGTGACCGAGGCCGACGTGGCACTTGCCGACGCCTCGGACGCGGTAATCATCGCGTTCAACGTCGTGCCCGATGAGCGGGCTCGCTCGGCCGCCGATGACCGTGGCGTGCAGATCCGCCGCTACGACATCATCTATCAGGTCACCGACGACCTGCGCAAGGCGCTCGAGGGCATGCTCGCGCCGGAGAAGCGAGAGACCGAACTGGGTCGGGCGCTCGTGCAGCGAACCTTCAGCATCAGCCGAATCGGCGTCATCGCCGGCTGCCGGGTCATCGCGGGCATCATCGCTCGCAACGCCCGGTTGCGTGTCATCCGTGACAGCCGGGTGCTGGGCGACTACGGAATCGAGTCGCTCAAGCGGGAGAAGGACGACGCCCGCGAGGTGCGGGATGGCCTGGAGTGCGGCATCAAGCTCGCCGGATTCAACGATGTCAAGGAGGGTGACATCCTCGAGTGCTACCGGATCGAGGAAGTCGCCCGAACTCTCTCGTGAGCACACGCAGACTCCTCAAGGCGGCCGAGGCGGTGCGGGAGGTGGTCAGCATGGCCATCCTCACGGAGGTTCGCGATCCGCGGGTGCGGGACGTGACGGTGACGCGGGTCGAGATGGCTCCCGACATGCGATCGGCGCTCGTCCATGTGTCGGTGATGGGCAACGCCGCGAAGGAGCAACTCGCCCTGCGAGGCCTGGCCAACGCAGCCGGCTTTCTCCAATCGCGGATCGCCGACCGGATCGACACCCGCTACACGCCCCGCCTGCGATTCGAACTCGATGCCGGTGTGAAGCACTCGCTTGAGATCTCCCGCGTTCTCGATGAAGTCTTGCCTGCTGCGGACGCTGAGCCGGCTGCCGCGGCCCCACCCGATCAGCCCGACGACCCCACTCAGGACGACTCATGACTGCACGCAAGCGATCCACGCCCGACAAATCGAAGCCCGTCGCCAAGGCGGCCAAGGCCACCCCGAAGCCGGTGGCGAAGCCCGCTCCCAAGCCGACGGCCAAGCCAGTGGCCAAGGGTCCGACCAAGGCCACTCCCAAGGCGACTCCCAAGGTGGACGCGAAAGTGGCCGCGAAGCCGGAGAAACCCGCTCCCGAGCCCAAGCCCGTGGTCGAAAAGACGCCTCCGCGTGGGCAACTCGTGCCCAAACTCCACAAGGCGCTCAAGGCAAACTACAAGCCCTTCACGAGCGACACCGCCCGTCCGCTGCTGCACCAGGTCTTGCTCGCCTGCTGCCTGGAAAACGCCCCAGCCGACGCGGCCGAGCGGGCCTTTGAGCGGCTCATGGAGGCCTACTTCGACCTCAATGAGGTGCGGGTGACGACGGTGGCCGAACTGGCCGAAACCCTCCACGACCTCCCCGATCCGGCCCGGGCGGCGCTCTCGCTTCGGCGGGCCCTGCAGGGCGTCTTCGAGTCCACCTACAGCTTCTCACTCGAACATGCCAAGAAGCACTCCCTCTCGCACGGACTGAAGGTGCTTGAAGGGCTTCATGGCGTGCCTCCGTTCGTGACCCAGTATGTGGCTTCGACCGCCCTCGGGGGTCACATGATCCCGCTGGACAAGGCGGCACTGTCGGGCCTTTGGCTCTGCGGGCTGATCACCCAGCAGGAATACGACTCGGGGAAGGTGGCGGGCCTGGAGCGAATCATCGGCAAGAAGGCCGGGCTCGAGTTCAGTGCCCTCCTCCACCAGTTCGGTCTCGACGTGCTCACGAACCTCCATGGGGCCACCGTGCGGAAGATCGTGCTGGCCGTGAATCCGGCCGCCAAGGACCGATTCCCGAAGCGGGGCGAGTCGCTGCCCGAGCCCGTTCCGCCGCCGGTCACGGACAAGGCGGGGCTGAAGGCTGCCGACGCCGCCCGGGCCGCGGCCGAAGAACTCCGCCCGGCCGGCCCGCAGGCGGCGGCGCGGCCCGCTGGGAAGACTCCCCTGCCTCCCCCCGGCTCGGGCCCCAAGAAAAACGACGGAAAGGGAAAGAGCGGCCCCAAGCCTTTCGTGGTGAAACCCCTGACGATCAAACCGCAACCGGCCCCACCTCCGGCGGAACCGGTGAGCCCGCCGCCCGCCGCGAAAAAGGCGACGGCCAAACCGGCCGGAGACAAGCATACGTCGAACCTGAGCAAGCGCAAGCCCCGCTGACCGGTCGGCCGGCGGACAGGAGGAGGAGTCATGGCAGGTCATTCCCACTGGGCCAACATCGCCCGCAAGAAGGCCGTAGTCGATGCGAAGCGTGGCAAGCTCTGGAGCAAGCTCGCCAAGGCGATCATCGTGGCCGCAAAGCACGGTGGCCCGGATCCGGACGCGAATCTCCGGCTTCGGTATGCCATCGATGCCGCGAAGGCCGTGAGCATGCCCAAGGACAACATCCAGCGGGCGATCAAGACCGGCACGGGTGAGCTCAAGGGGGGGAACCTCGAGGAATCGATGTACGAGGGCTACGCCGCCGGCGGCGTGGCCGTGATGTGTGAGATCCTGACCGACAACAAGAACCGCACGGCACCCGAGATCCGGAAGATCTTCGAGTTGTGCGACGGCAAGCTCGGCGGCACGGGCTGTGTCGCGTATCTCTTCGAGCGGAAGGGGCTCGTGCGGCTGCCCCAGGCGGCCTGCGACGAGGATCGGATCATGGAAGTGGCGCTCGAAGCGGGCGCCGAGGACGTCAAGGCCGCCGACGATCGCTGGGAGATCATCTGCGACCCCGCGACGATGACCAACGTGATCGACGCCCTGAAGGCCGCGGGCCTGGAGCCTGAGTCGAGCGAGATGACCCGGGTCCCGACCAACACCGTCGAGGTGGACGACGTCGACACGGCCCGCCGCGTGCTGACCCTGATGGAGCGGCTCGACGACCATGACGACGTCCAGAGCGTGGCCGCCAACTTCAGCATCCCCGACGAAGCCCTCGCCCAACTGCAATGACGCGATCGCTCGCCTCGGCGGAAGCTTCGTCCACCGGTGGGTCGGGATTGCCCATGCCCCGTCGCCGGACGCTCGCGTCGGCCCTCCAGGCCTCCGCTCGCTCCGAGGAAACTGCGATTCGCCATCCATGGCTTCGCTGGTTTCCTAGGCCGGCTCTCGGGGCACGGGCAACCCCGACCGAATTGCGAAATGGAAGTGCCCGAAGCCGCCTCACATCTCAGGCACGCAGCGGGCGCAGCCCTCGCCGCGTGCCATCCGACCCGCACCCCTGGATGCCGATCCGCGCAGAACGGGCCACCTCACCCATCAGGCCGCACGCCATCGGCCGCCCGGAAGGCGGCCGGCAGCCGGAGGGCTGCCAAGGATTCGTGGGCCAGGGATGGCCACGAATCCGTACAACTAGTGCTCGACCGTGGGCCAGTACTCGTCGAAGTCAAAGTGCGGACTGTTGTCGAGGTCGTGGCACTCGAGGCAGTTGTTGACCACCTTTTCCCGGTCAGCCGGAGTATCGAGCGAGAGCACGAGTTCGGCCCGGAGCCGGTCCCGCTCGACCGTACTGGCTCGCACGTCGCCGCGTTCGACGGCCGTGTGGGCCGCGGCCGGTCCGTGGCAGTTCTCACAGCCTTGATGGGCCAGTTGGGGCGTCTTGTCCATCCCCATGAAGCCACCCTCGAAGGGCTCGAACCGCTGGGGAGCCCAGCCGACGACGTGGCAGGACAGGCACTCCGGATCGCCGTCACGGCGGGGAACTGCCTCCTCGAGCGTCGTGAGCGCCGTCGCATGCCCGGAACTCTCCCAGACCTCGAAGGCCTCCGCATGGCACTCGGCGCAGGCCGCGCTGCCGGCGAATCGCCGGCCGCTGGGGTGGCGGATCGGCACGAGTCCCAGGCCTTCGAGGCCAAGCGTCTCGAGCTTCTGCTGATAGGTGGCCAGGATGGCGATCATGTCGTCGGCCTCGCCCCAGCGGGCGTCGAGCGGCACCCGCTGCGAGCGGATCGGCGCCGCTGCGTCGGCAAAAAACCCGATCGCCACCGCGTACATGCCCTTGTGACCGAGTTCGACGAGCCGGCCGCCGCCCGGGAGCTCCGGGAGTTCGAAGGGCGGCTCATCGGCGCCGCCGGCCGTCACCACGATGTCGAATTGAGGGAAGGCGGCGGCCAGTCGCTTCGTCTCCTCCGCGGTCGCCCAGGAGAGGAGCACCTGATGGTCGCAGCCCGCGGCCGCCAGTTGGGTCGCCACGGCCGCCAGTGCCTCGGCCGCGGGCAGGACCTCGACGTCGTCGTTACGGACCCGAGAGGCCTCCTCGTCGCCCAGGACCGCAGTGATTCCAATCTTCAGCCCTCCGGCCTCGACCACCCGGAACCGGGGCGTGATATTGGCGTCGAGGCCCAGGAGGCCGACGTTGGCGCTCAGATAGGGTGTGGGCTCGTCGCCAATCGGAGCCACCGCCGCCACGAGTTCCTCTGCCGGCAGCCGCAGGTCACCGGGGCCGAAGCCCACCGCGGCGTACCGCATGCCCCGCAGGCCGTCCACGATCGACTGAAATTTCTGCTCGGTCTGCCGGCCAAACCGCTTGACCTGGCCGCCGAGATCGACCGGCACGGCTTCCCAACCGGCCTCGCTCACCGCCCGGAGGAAGTTCTGCCTCCGGCTCAAACCCCCTTTCTGGTTCTCCTTACCGGTGCAGCCGCACGGCTCGATGTAGCCGTCGAGTTCACCGGTCAACACCAGGACCGCCTGGGGCTGCGGCCAGTCGGTGAACACCGCCCCGTTCCGCTCCCGAAATGTCTCGACGACAGCGTCGTCCACGCCCGGCCCCCGTTCGGGCGCGCCGGCCCTGACTGCGGCCGTGGCCGCCAGTACGAAAAGGCAAAGGAAGGCGAACCGGGTAAGAACCATCACCATGCGATGCTCCGCGAAGGCTGAAGGGGTTCAGGGGCCGACGACCACGCAGACGGGGATCGAGAGCGTCGGCGTGTCAGGGTGGCCGGTGGCGAGCACGATCCGGCCGGCCGGTGCTTGCTCCGAACAGATGTGGTTGACGGGCCGGCTGCCGGCGGGAATCACGATCTCGAGGGGAATTCGCACGACCCCACCTGAGCCGATCGGCTTGGCTTCGCCCACGGTGACCTCGAGCGAGTCAGGCACAGTCTCGATCACCTGCGGCCGCACGGCCTCCCGGTGCGGTCCCTTGGCGGTCAGAAACAGCGTGGTCTTCAGCCCCGACCGACCGGAAACCGTTCCCAGCCGGAGAGCCTGGCGGGAGGAATCCCATCCTTGCCCAGCCAGCACAAGATCACCCCCAACGCTTCCTTCAAAGAGCAGTTCCGCGGTGACTGGTTCCGGCATCCGAAATCGCGCCGTGAGGAGCTGCTTCAGGGCCCCTAGCGGCAGCCCAGGATGAACGGTGACATCGATGCGAAATCCGCCGGTCGCGGCCGGCTCGGCCGCCAGTTCCTCGGGGGACAGCGAAGCGGAGGAAAGGGAGAAAAATTGGGAAGCCTGAGGGTGGTCGATGGTCAGCGACTCGACGACCGGCGTTTCCTCGCCATAGGTGAAGATGGTCGTGGCGGCCCGCTCGCTCGCCGAGGCCGTCAGCCGTGGCAGCGCGATCGTCGGCGGGACGGCCTTCCAACTCGGCAGCACCGTGCCCTCGACCACGAACACGATCTCGGGCCGCCGCGGGTCGTCGGTCAGGACCGTGACCTGCTGCCGAAAGGGCCCACCCGGCGGCTTTCCCTTCCACTGCACCGTGACAAACGTACTGCCTTCGGGCGGCACCTCTCGCATGGGCTCCGCGCCTTCGCCGGCCTCTTGGTCGAAGTCGCTCACGGTGCAACTGCAACTCGAACTTCCCTTGCGAAGCGTGAGCGGGCCCAGGCCGACGTTCCGCACCTCAAACCGGTGGCTGCCCGTCTCACCTGTGCCGACCGTCCCGAAGCCGTGGGTCGTCTCCGCCACCTCGACCCGTGGCGCGTCGGGAGCAACCGGGCCGTCCGCCGGCACCACATCCCCGACCTGCCACGGAATCAGGGTCGCCTTGAGTGCGGAGCCCGCGGCCCCGACGAAGCTGCCAACCGCCACCGCCGCTGCTGCGACCGTCCATGCTCCAGGCAACCGCACTGCCATCTGCCGCCCACTCCTCCGCAGACCTCGAACGCCCTCGAGACTGTGCATGTCGAGTCTACCTCAGAAGGATAGGCGGCGATGATCGGGCGAGCAGTCCTCCGACGTTCGCGCGAGCGAACCTCGGATCTCAGACCGTCAGGGGGGCGGATCGGCCCCCAGAAAACCGCCAGGATCGAAGTCGGCGACATCCCGCCAGGCTGGGAGATCCAGCAGCGACGAGGCCACCATCACGACCCCGGAGCGAACCTCGCGGTCGATGTCATCGAACAGCGGCAGTTGCTCAATCAGGCTGGTTTCCTCCGCTCCGCTGAACTCCAGCGGAAGAGGATTTTCGAGGAGGCGACCAGCTGCCACCGATTCGATTCCGCCGCGCCGGACCTGCCCCGGCGGGAATCCGATGGCGAGCACCAACGCCACACCGCTGCCAATCACCAGCGCAACGCCAAGAGCCGACTGCGGAACACGTCTGCCGCCGCAGGATGCGGCGACTGGCGGCGCCCGCAGCCCGCGTGGCTGCCGTCGCCGGGCCCCGGCCGGCACCTCGGCCCTTACTCGGTGCATGAGCGCGGCCTGGAAGCCCGACGAGAAAGCCGGCCGCTCCCAGGCCGCCTCTTCCGCCAGGCATGCCGCCAGCGCGGTGCACTCGACGTCGTTGGTCGAATCACCATCCCCGTTTCGCCCCATCGTCAGTCACTCCAGGCTGCCAGATCCCTCATCACCGGCTCGAGCCGCTGCCGAGCCCGAAACAGAATCACCTTGACGGTCGCCTCTGGCTTCCCCAACACGACCGCGATTTCCGCCAGGGGCTTGTCCTCCACGTAGCGAAGCCAGGTGGCCGTAAACTCCCGCTCGGAGAGCCGGGCCGCCGCCGCGTCCCAGAGGAGCGAAGCCTGCTCGGTGGCGATCAACGCGGCCGGCGGTCCGACTTCTCCCACGCTCGGCCGCACGGCAGCCGCGACCGTCTCCCGGTGTCGCCGCCGCTGCCGCCCGCGTTCCTGATTCAGCCACGCCCGGCGGGCGATCGTGAACAGCCACGTCGAGAAAGCCCATTGGGAGTCATAGTCGCCGATCCGCTGCCAGGCCTTGAGAAACGCCTCTTGGACCGCGTCATCGGCATCGCCCTGCCCCGTCCGCCGGGCCAGCCGATGCACGTAGTGCCTCACGCCCGCCTGATGCCGCCGGGCGAGCCTGGCGAAACTCTCCTCGCATCCAGCAGCCGCCTGCTGCGCGAGTCTCGCATCGTGCTGCGCGAGTTCATCGACCACGCAGCCCCCAGTCGGTTCTTCCACGTCTGCCGGCGTGTCCGGGATGGAATGCCCCGCAGCGAGACGAGTCAGAATTCATCGTCAAACGGCCGTCGAGCCTCGGACTCCCGAGCGGCCGAGCCCTGCTCGAGTGGGCACTTTCCCGACTCACAGGCTGACCCGCAGTCCGAACCACAATCTTTGCAGCCACCTTGTTCGCACTTCTGGCCATCGCACTTGGCGCAGCGACACTCGTCACAGCCGCAGCCAGCCTTCTTTTTGGCGGCGATCCGCGCCTCGATCGTGACCTCGATTTTGTCGGCCAAAGCTTCGGTCATCTCCCAGACGTCGTCGGCCCGGGCATTCCAGGCGATCAGGCAGGTCTTGCCGCGGGTCGTCGTCTCCAGGCCCTCGAAGAGCTTCATCACGCCCTTCTCCTTGCCCAGCCCGAGCGCGACGGTGGCCGCAAGTCCCTCCGCCGCGTCTTCGGCCAGCCCGGCCGCCGTGTCAGACTCCATGTCGAGCCGGGCTCGATAGAACGACTCGCCGTCGCTCTCACCCATTGCCACGCGGAAGCCTTCGCCCTGCCGCAGCACGGGGCACTTCGTATCAGGATCGACCTTGGAGGCCCGGGCCACGAGGATCGATCCGGGGCGGGTGCGGCCCGCCAACGGGCTCTCCAGGCCCGCCGCCGAGGCCTCGCCGGCGAGCACATCGAGCGCCTGCTCCACTTGGCCGGCGGTGCGGGCGAAGACCATCAGGTTGTCCTTGAAGAAGGCGCCCACCACCTTCTCGCCCTTGTGACCCTTCCAGCCCTTGTGCGTCCAGGCATGCAGCACGTAGCCACGATGCTTCATCGTCTCGTGATCGCGGGCCTTCTCGACCATCTTCTCCAGGAACGCGCGATTGGCGTCGGCGTGGACGATCATGACCGCGTTTTTCTTGTCGGTGTCGAGCCCGTAGACCGTGACGTCGTGCAGATCCTTCCGCGGATCCATGCCCGAAAGCCCCGCAGCCATCCCCATCATGTTCTCGACTTCGGGATGCTTCCGCACGACCCGCTCATACATCCGCCGCATGACAGTCGATTCCCGGGCGGCGTCCATGTCGGCATGCATCAGCCAGACGGCGGCGGCCGGCACCCGCGCGAGGTCGAGCGGCTCTGCGTTGGTGGACCGGGCCGCGGCGAACGCGGCGCAGGCAGCAAGCAGGACGAGGAAGGCAGGGCGAGACAGCGGCATGGCGGAGCTCCGGAATGGCATGTCGATCGAACGCGGTCGTTCCTTGCTCTGTATACCCCGCCCGCGGGCCCAAGGTTTCAGCCGACCCAGGTCTTGGAACGCTCTCCCGGCACCTCCCGGACGAGCCGGGGCACTGCGTAGCCTGGGAGGGATTCCCGCACGTGTCGGTGGAAGGCCACTGCCTCGGCCTCGGGCACCTCGAAGTGGGCGGCCCCGCGGACGCGGTCGAGTAGGTGGAGGTAGTACGGCATCACGCCGATTTCGATGAGCCGTTCGGAGAGCGACCGCAGCACCTCACCGGAGTCGTTCACGCCCCGGAGCAGGACAGCCTGGTTCAGGAGCAGGATCGCCGGGAGGGATGCCAATCCCGCCACGGCCTCGGCGACGGAGCCGTCGAGTTCGGCCGGATGGTTGGCATGGATCACGACGGTCTTGGCCAGCCGCGTCGACTCGAGCACTCCGAGCAGAGTCCGGTCGACCCGGCTCGGCAGCACGACCGGCAGCCGTGAATGAATCCGGAGCCGCCGCAGATGCGGCACCGCATCGAGCCGCTCGACGACCTCCTCCAGCAGCGAGTCGTCGGCGAGCAGCGGATCGCCGCCGGACAGAATCACCTCGGTGAGCGAGGGATCGGCCGCGATCACGGCCAGGGCCTGGTCGATCCCCCGCCGACTCACGCCCCGATCGGCGTAGGGAAAGTCGCGCCGGAAGCAGTAACGGCAATTCACGGCGCAGCCGCCGGTGACGAGAAGGAGGGCCCGCCCCGTGTATTTCCGCACGAGTCCGGGCCCCGCCTGAAAGCGGCCCTCGTCGAGCGGGTCGGCCGTGAAGCCCGCGGCCCCTTCGGTCTCGGCGGAGAGGGGCAGCACCTGCCGCAGGAGCGGATCGTCGGGATCGCCGCGGCGCATCCGGGCGGCGAAGCCCCGGGGCACGAGGAAGGGAAATCCCGCCACCGACCGCTCCGCCTCCGCGGCGACTGCCCCGCCGAGCCCGAGAAACCGGCAGAGTTCGGCCGGATCGCGGAACGCCTCGGCCAGTTCCCTCCGCCAGGCCGCACCGACTCCGCGATCGGAAGCGACGACGGAGGGCGGGAGGAGCACCGAGGGCGGCGTCATGATGGATCGCTCCGGGAGAGACTGGCGGAAACCGGCTCCGGGATCGCGGCGTTGACAGCCGCGGCCCACATGACCAACCTTGGGGGCCTTTCGCGACCCACGCAGCCCGGATCATACGGCCCGCCGCCGCAGTTCGCCAAAGATCGCCCCGGTCGCCGGGGCCTCGCCGTCATATCCCCAAGGAGTTCCCCGTGCCCGCTTACAACACCAGCGAATTCAAGAAGGGCCTCAAGGTTCAGATCGACGGTGATCCCTACATCATGATCGAGTGCAATTTCGTGAAGCCCGGCAAGGGGCAGGCGCTCTACAAGTGCAAGCTGCGGAACCTGCTGCGGAACACGGTCCTCGACCGCACCTACAAGAGCGGTGACTCGCTCGATGCCGCCGACATCACCACGATCGACGCCCAGTTCCTCTACAAGCAGGGCGAGGCGTTCGTGTTCATGGACCAGGAGAGCTACGAGCAATACGAGCTATCGAAGGAACAGGTCGACGACGCCTGGAAGTGGATCAAGGAAGGCACCGTCTGCTCGATGCTGCTCTACAACGGCAATCCGATCTCGATGGAGCCGCCCCAGCACATGGTCCTGCTCGTCGAGTACGCCGAGCCGGCCGTCCGTGGGAACACCGCGACGAACCTCACGAAGCCCGTCAAGCTCGAGACCGGGGCCGAGATCATGGTGCCGGCCTTCATCGAGCAGGGGGAGACCGTCAAGGTCGACACCCGCACCGGGGATTACCTGGAACGGGTCAAGGTCTGAGACCGACCGACATCGGCCCCGTTTGAAGCAGACCCGGATTCCGCAGGCTGCAAGCCTGCGGCCACGGATAGAATCGCCCACAACCTCAATCAGCAGCTCCGGCCCGGTAGGCCCACTGCGGAGCCTATGAATCAGTAGGAGCGGGCCAGCACGCTCCGCCGCGACACCTCGCGGCCGGTCACGACGCACACGCCGGGCTCGTCGGGGCCGTCCATCGGGACGCACCGCACGGTCACCTTGAGCGGGTCGAGCAGCGTGGCGATCGCCGGATCGTCGGCGACGTGCACATGGGCGAAGCCGGCGTCACCGCGACCGAAATACTCCGTGACCTCGGCCGCCGACCCGAGTTGCACGCTGCGGGCTTTCCGCAACGCCACTGCCCGGTCGAAAAGCCCCCGCTGGATCTCCTCGAGCAGGCCCGGCAGCCGCTGCGGCAGCTCGGCCAGGGGAATCGCCTCCCGCTCCTTCGGACCACGATCACGCCGCGTTACGCTCGCCGTGCCGGCCGCCAGATCCCGCGGTCCGATCTCGATCCGCACCGGCACGCCCTGCTTCACGTGCTGCCAGACCTTGTCGCCCCCGCGGAGGTCGCGGGCGTCCGTCTTCACCCGCACCGGGCCGCCAGCGAAGTCCGCCGCAGCGAGTGCCGCCTCGAGCGAGCGGCAGGCATCCAGCACCGCGGTCCGCTCCTCGTCGGTCCGTGAGATCGGCAGGATCACGGCGTGATGCGGCGCGATCCGTGGCGGCAGCACGAGCCCGTCGTCGTCGGAGTGGGTCATGATCACGGCGCCGATCAGCCGGGTGGAGACGCCCCACGAGGTCGTCCAGCAGAATTCCTCGGTCCCTGACACGCCGGCGAACTTGATGTTCTGGGCCTTGGCGAAGTTCTGGCCGAGGAAGTGCGACGTGCCCGCCTGGAGGGCCTTGCCGTCCTGCATCATCGCCTCGATCGAGTAGGTATCGACCGCCCCTGGAAACCGCTCGCCGGCCGGCTTCGGCCCCTTGATCACCGGCATCGCCAGGTCCCGCTCGGCGAACGTGGCGTAGACGTCGAGCATCCGCAGCGTCTCCTCGACCGCCTCCTCACGGCTAGCGTGGGCCGTGTGCCCCTCCTGCCAGAGGAACTCGGCCGTCCGCAGGAAGACCCGGGGCCGCATCTCCCAGCGGACCACGTTCGCCCACTGGTTGATCAAGACCGGCAGGTCCCGCCACGACTGGATCCATTTGGCGTAGGTCGCGCCGATGATCGTCTCGCTCGTGGGCCGCACGACGAGCGGCTCCTCGAGCTTGCCGGTCGGGATCAGCTTGCCATCTGGGCCGAGTTCCAGCCGGTGGTGCGTGACGACGGCACACTCTTTGGCGAAGCCCTCGACATGCTTCGCCTCCTGCTCGAGGTAGGAGAGCGGAATGAAGAGCGGGAAGTAGGCGTTGACGTGGCCCGTGGCCTTGAACATCCCGTCGAGGATGCCCTGCATCCGCTCCCAGATGGCATAGCCGTGGGGCTTGATCACCATGCAGCCGCGAACGGCCGACTGTTCGGCGAGGTCGGCGGCCTTGACGACCTGCTGATACCACTCGGGATAGTCTTCGGCACGGGTCGGGCTGATGGCGGTGGCTGGCATCGGGTTCCTCGCGGGTTTCGTGGCCGCGGATTGTAGCGGCAGCGTCGTGGTTTCGACCGTGCCAGTTCTCGATCGAGATGGCGAGGCTCGGGGGTCGGCGAACGCTCGCGGAGCATCGGGGCGTATCTTCGCCCGCGACGCGACTTTTGCCGCCCCCGAGCCGGTGGAGCCTTGGCACGGCACCGACTCGGCATTTGTGGCGGCGGGCCCGGGGGCCGTAGACTCTCCCCCAATGGCCCGTCGCTTGATTTCGGAACTGCCGCCGCAGACGCAGGTGGACCAGGTCTTCCTGGCGACCCATAAGCAGTTGCGACCCAACCGCAACGGGCAACTCTATCTGCAGGTCGACCTCGCCGACAAGAGCGGCATGATCACGGGTCGGCTCTGGAACGCCTCCGACGCTGACTTCGCCGCCTTCGAGGATGGCGACTATGTGCGGGTGGAGGGGCATACCCAGCTCTACTCGGGCTCGACCCAGATCATCATCGCGGCGATCGAGCGGGCCGATCCGGGCACGGTGGACGAGCGGGAGTTTCGCGTGCTCACCGAGGCCGATCTCGATCGGTTGTTCGCCGAGCTCCGCGGCCTGCTCGCCGGCCTGCGGCCACCGCTCGACGACCTCGTGGCGGCGATCGTCGACGACACCGAGTTGATGGCCGCCCTGGCCCGCACGCCGGCCGGCGTGAAGCATCACCATGCCTACGCCGGCGGCCTGCTCGATCATGTGGTCAACCTCCTGCGGCTGGCCGACCTCGTGGCCCCGCTCTATCCCGACATGGACCGCGACCTGCTGCTCGTCGGGGTGCTGGTGCACGACATCGGCAAGACCGTGGAACTCGAGAGCGAGAAGGGCTTCTCCTACACCGATGCCGGCCAACTACTGGGGCACGTGCTGCTCGGTCTCGAGATCGTGGACGCCAAGATCCGGGCGGTCGAGGCGGCCACGGGCCGGCCGTTCGATGCCGAGACGGGGATCCGCGTGAAACACATGATTGCCAGCCACCACGGATCCTACGAGTTCGGCTCGCCCAAGCTTCCCATGACGCTCGAGGCGGTGGCCCTCCACCATCTCGACCACCTCGACGCCAAGATGGCCGGCACGATCCAGCTCCTCCGGAGTGAGGCCTCGATCGAGGGCGGCTGGACGCAGTTCCAGCAGTCGGTCGGCCGCAAGTTCTTCCGGGGGCGGGCCCCATGACCCGTCAGCGGCCGAAGCCGCCCAAGCCTGCCGGCCGCGGCGGCGACGGTGTAATCGGCACGTTTCGCCGATCCGCCGGCGGCTATGGCTTTGTGCGGCCCGAAGGAGCGTTGCCGGGCGACCGCTCGAACGACATCCATGTCGCCGCCGCCGCCGCCCTCGACGCGGCCAACGGCGACACGGTGCGGGTGCGGCTCGCCGGCGGCCGCGATGTCCGCCGGCCGGGGCCCGCGGGCGAGATCGTCGAGGTGATCACCCGGCGGACCACCCGATTCGTTGGCTCCTATTTCGAGAAGGCCAAGGGGAGCTGGGTGCAGGTCGATGGCACCGGCTTCACCCGGCCGATCTCGGTGGGCGATCCCGGGGCGAAGGGCGTGCACGAGGGCGACAAGGTCGTCGTCGAGGTGGTGCGGTTTCCCTCGCACCTCCGCGACGGCGAGGGGGTGGTGGTCGAGGTGCTCGGCCAGGCGGGCGACGTGGGCGTCGATACGCAGACCGTGATCCACGAATACGGTCTGCCCGGGCCCTTCCCTGAGGCCGCCCTCGATGACGCGCGGCGGCAAGCGGAGCTGTTCGACGCGACGATCCCGGCCGACCGCCGCGATCTCACCGAACGCACGATCATCACGATCGACCCGGTCGATGCCCGCGACTTCGACGATGCCATCTCGCTCGAGCGGGTCGAGCGGGGCCACTGGCTGTTGGGCGTGCACATCGCCGACGTCTCCCACTTCGTCCGTGAGGGCTCGCCGCTCGACCAGGAAGCCCGAGCCCGAGGCACGAGCGTCTACCTGCCCGACCGCGTCATCCCGATGATCCCCGAGATCGTCTCCAACAACCTCGCCAGCCTTCAGCCCGATCGGATTCGCTACGCCAAGACCTGCTGGATCGAATTCACCGCCGACGGCGCTCCGGTCCACTCGGCGGTCGAACCTTCGGCGATCAGGAGCTGCCGGCGGTTCGCCTACGAGGAGGTGGATGTCTTCCTCGCCGATCCCACCACCCGCGCCGTCGAGATGACCGAGGAGGTGCGGGAACTGCTCGGCCGGATGCGGGACCTCGCGCGAATCCTCCGGAGCCGACGGATGGCGCGCGGGGCGCTGCAGCTCGAGATGCCCGAAGTGAAGATCGACCTCGACCGCGACGGCCGGGTGACGGGCGCCCACGTGACCGAGAACACCGAGAGCCACCAGATCATCGAGGAGTTCATGCTCTCCGCCAACGAGGCGGTGGCCGGGGCGCTGGCGGCGGCCGGCGCAGGATTCCTCCGTCGCATTCATCCGTCTCCCGACATGCGAAAGCTCCGGCAGCTGACGGAGTTCGTCACCGAACTCGGCTTCGAGGTCGACTCGCTCGAGAGCCGGTTCGAGCTCCAGCGGCTGCTCGACATGGCCCGCGGCCGGCCGGAGGAGCATGCCGTGCACTACGCCGTACTCCGCAGCCTGACGCGGGCCGCCTACGGCCCTCAGGAAGACGGCCACTACGCCCTGGCGAGCGACTGCTACTGCCACTTCACATCGCCGATCCGTCGCTATCCCGATCTCACGATCCACCGTGCGATCGAGGCGATCGCACGCGGCCAGCGGCCGCCGGCCGACAACCTGATCCAACTCGGCCACGAGTGCTCCGACCTCGAGCGGCGGGCGGAGGCGGCCGAGCGGGAACTCGTGAAGCTCAAGTTGCTGCTCTTCCTCTCCTCCCGGATCGGGATGGAGATGGACGCGGTGATCACGGGTGTCGAGGCGTTCGGGATTTTCGTGCAGGGCCTGGCCTTGCCCGCCGAGGGGCTCGTGCCGCTCGACGCCCTGCCCGACGACACCTACCGCTACGACCGCGCGAGCCACACGCTCTCCGGCCGCCGCGCAGGCCAGAGCTACCGGCTCGGCGACCGGCTGCGGGTGGCGGTCGGCCGGGTCGATCTCGATCGCCGCGAACTCAACTTCCGGCTCGTCGATGGGCACGTCCGCCGGGGCAAGCGGCCACCCCGGTCCCCCCACGCTCCCGCGAAGAACAGCGGCCGTGGCCGGCCGGCCCAACCCCGCGGCCGCCCCGTGAAAAAGAGCCGCAAGCGACCCCGGCTGTAGGGGACTCTCGTTCACCGGCTCGGGGGCGGCAAAACGCTGGCTCATCGGATCGGGTACGACTATCCTCCGATCGTCACTTCATTCGACCCTCACGGAAAGCCGCTGCTGGTGACCACCCCCCTGCTTGAGACCCCGCTCTGCTCCTGGCACTCCGCCCACGGCGGCCGGATGGTCGACTTCGCCGGCTGGCGGATGCCGGTGCAGTACGACTCGATCGTCGAGGAGCATCTGGCCACGCGGCAGGCGGCTGGCATTTTTGACGTCTCGCACATGGGTCGGCTCAGCGTGACCGGCCCGGAAAGCGGGGGTTGGCTCGAGGCGATGCTCACCCGCCGGGTCGCCGACCTCGGCGTCGGCCAGGTGCGCTATACCCTCGTCACGAGTGACGAGGGCCCGCGGGGCGTCAGCATCCTCGATGACGCCCTCGTGGCCCGCGAGGCCGATGCTGCCGGGGGCGCACCACGATTCTCGCTGGTGGTCAACGCCAGCAACCGGGAGCGGGTGGTGGCCTGGCTTCGGAGCCGGCTCCCGGCGGCAGGTGTTTCGCTCGCCGACCACACGTTCGAGACGGCGATGCTCGCCGTGCAGGGACCGCTCGCGGTCGCGATCGTCACGCAACTCTGTTCGGCTGCCGACGCAGCTGCGATCACCTCGCTGCGAAGCTATCGGGCCGCCG
This sequence comes from uncultured Candidatus Kuenenia sp., assembly GCA_964453165.1. GTDB lineage: Bacteria > Planctomycetota > Planctomycetia > Pirellulales > UBA1268 > QWPN01. The sequence goes on from CAYVNX010000005.1 coordinate 26,543, forward strand.
CCGGAGTCGTGGCCAGCCGGTCTGCGGCGGTCAGCCGCACCGGCTACACGGGCGAGGACGGCCTGGAACTCGTCGTGGCGGCCGCCGATGCCCTGCCGGTCTGGGAGGCGATCATGGAGGCCGGCGCGGCCGGGGGCCTGCGGGCCTGCGGGCTGGGAGCCCGCGACACGCTCCGGCTCGAGGCCGGCATGCCGCTCTATGGGCACGAACTCATGGCCGACAGCGATCCCTTCGCGGTCGGGCTGGGCTTTGCTCTCAACCTGATCGCTGCGGATGGCGGCCAGCGGAGCTTTCCCGGCGCCGAGCCGCTCCGGCGGATGCAGGCCGAGCCCGGCGCGAGGGTGAGGATCGGCCTGGTCTTCGAGGGCAAGCGGGCGGCGCGCGAGTCGGCGGCGGTCACGCAGCCGGCTCAGCCCGACGCGGTGGTCGGCGTGGTGACCAGCGGCAGCTACTGCCCCACGCTCGGCTCGGCGGCGGCGATGGCGGTCGTCGATCGAGCCGTGGCGGAGGAGGGAAGACCGCTGGATGTGATGATTCGCGATACCGCCTGCCGGGCCACCGTCACCCCCCTCCCTTTCTACCGGCGGCCCGCCTCACAAACCTGAGGCGATCCGCTATCCTCTCGGGAGCGAGCCTTCCTGGCACTTCAGGTCGGCTCTTGGTTTCCGACCCTGGAGTGAGCAATGGCTGCGGACCTGAGGTTTGCCAAGACCCACGAATGGATTCGGCCCGAGAGCGACGGCCTGGCCACCGTCGGCATTTCAGCCTACGCAGTCGAGGCGCTCACCGACCTCGTGTTCATGCAGTTGCCCGAGGTGGGCCGCAAGGTGAAGGCGGGCGAGTCGATCGGTGAGATCGAGAGCGTCAAGGCGGTGAGCGACTTCTATGCCCCGGTCTCCGGCGAGATCGTGGAGGTCAATCAGTCCCTGCCCAATGCGCTCGAGACCCTGGGCCAGGATCCCTACGGAGCCGGATGGCTCGTGCGGATCCGGCCCGACGACGCCGCCGAGTCGGCCGGCTTGCTCGACGCTGCAGCCTACGACTCGCTCGTGAAGAGCCAGCCCCACTGATCGCCGCCATGCCCCCGCTTCCTCCCGCCTCGCGCGGCGCATCTGGGCCATGAGCGGGCTCGTCGCCTGGTGGGACGAGCCGGCCAGTGGCCCGGAGAACATGGCCGCCGACGAGTTGTTGGCGGAGGAGTCCCTCCGCCTGGATCAAGCGCTCGTGCGGATCTACGGCTGGAACGAGCCGGCGGTTTCGCTCGGGGGATTCCAACGACTGGCCGACGCCCGCGGCTGCGCCGCGATTGCCGGTCTGCCACTCGTTCGCCGGCCCAGCGGCGGCGGAGCCATCGTCCACGGCAGCGACCTGACCTATGCCGTGGCCGTGCCCCGCAGCCACCCCTGGGGCGGTGATCCGCAGCAGCTCTACGACGTGTTTCACGAGTCCATGGCGGAATTGCTTCGGGCTCGGGGCATCGCGGCCCAGCAGCATCCGGGCCGGGATCCGCGGGCCGGCGACGAGTCGCGGTTTCTCTGTTTCGATCGCCGAGCTCGGGGCGATCTGGTAGTGGCACGGGCCGGCCTGCCGGACGGTCACAAGATCCTGGGGAGCGCCCAGCGCAGGCTTCAGGCGGCCGTGCTCCAGCATGGCAGCCTGCTGCTCGAACGGCCCACCGCCCCGGGCGAGTCCGGCCGGCACCCGGGCCTGCGCGACCTGGCGAACGGCGCGGTGGGCCCGCTCCGTCCGTTGGTCGCCGGCTGGCTCGAGCGGATCGCTCGTCGGGTCGCTGGAGCGGTGGACTGGCGGGATGACGGATTTCTCGCTGCCCGCGCTGACGAATGTGCGGCCACAATTGGCCGGTACCGCAGCGAAGCCTGGCTTGCCCGGCGATGAAGGCGTCCGCTCGGACGAGAACGGCCACGATTCGCACCGCTGTTTTGACGGCCGAAGGTTCTGGTACGATTGAGATGGGTCGCGATCCGGTTCCGCCGGATTCCGATTGCTCGCCGCAGTGGCCGATCCGCACGCGATCAGGGCATGGGCATGGTTACGAAACTCATTGTCGCGACAGGCAAGAGCGCCGGACGTAGCATCGCGATCAAGCGGAACAAACTCCTGATCGGCCGGTCCGAGGAGTGCGATGTCCGTCCTTTGAGCGAGGAAGTGAGCCGCCGGCACTGCGCCGTGATCGTTGGCCCGGCGGATGTCTGGGTGCAGGATCTCGGCAGCCGCAACGGCACCTTCGTCAACGGGCAGAAGATCGAGGCGAAAACGAAACTCGCCGACGGCGACCTGATCCGTGTGGGCTCCCTGGAACTCCAGGTTTCGTGCACGGCCCCAGTGACGCCGAAGGCGGCGGGTGCCGACGACGATGTCTCCCGGTGGCTGATGGACGATGACGCCGGCACGTCAGACACCACCCGCACCCTGCCGGCTGCCGCGTCCGAATCGACGGACGGCTCGTTCATCGGTGGCATGGTGACCTCGACGCCCGAGTCCGCCGACTCCTCGAATGCTTCGAGCGGCTCAGATGCGGCGAGCGGAAGCTCCAGTGGCACCACGCTCGCCGAACTCAAGGCCCTCAAGGACAAGCCGGGCACGCTGCCGGCTGCCGCCGCCGCGGCCAAGAAGAGCGACTCGTCCCGCGACGCGGCGGCCGACGCTCTCAAAAAGTTCTTCGACCGGAAGTAGCGGTCGCGCCGGTCGCACCGGCCGGCCGACCCGGTTTTTCGTCCAGGTTTCGCCTGCCGGCACGTCTTGCCCCGTCCGCAGCGGTCATGCTTCCGGCAGAGTCTTCCACGCGGCGCCGGCCGGCAGCCGCAGCGATCCCCCGGAGAACCCCACGACCATGTCCGCCACGCTCACGACCGCCCCCCGGATCAACCGTCGCTCCGCCACCGCCAGCCGGGCCGGCAGTACCCGCCACGCCCGCCGCCGCCACATCGACCCGACGACCTGCGAGCGGGACTACCTTCCGGAAGAGGTCGAGTTCATGCAGGCGCTCGATCACTACAAGCGAACGAGCGGCCGGATGTTTCCAACCTGCAGCGAGGTGCTCGCCGTCGTGAAGGCCCTCGGCTACCGCCGCGAGCCCGCCTGATTCACCCGAAAAGCCGCGGTGGCATCGGGGTTGCCTCGGCTGCGGTGGGTTCGATACCTTCCTCGGCCCCCGTGGCGGCCCGGAGCGGATGGCCGCAACGGAGTGGCTGCCGAGCGGAGCCCTCCCGCGTGCGTTTTCCTGTCGTCCTCTGTCTGCTGCTGTCGGTCACCGTGGGCTGCGGCGGCATGGGCCGCAACGACTCGTCCCAGGGCGTGCAGCTCTACCAGCAGGGTAACTATCTCGGGGCGGTGAACCACTTCCAGCAGGCTCTTGCCCGCCAGCCGGGCAACCCTGACTGCTTCTACAATCTCGGGGCCACTTACCATCAGCAGGCCAAGGTGTTCGGCAGCGACGCCGACCGGCAGGTGGCCGAGCAGTACTACCACCTCTGCCTCGCGCGGAATCCCGACCACGTGGCCTGCCAACGGGCCCTCGCCGTGCTGCTCGTGGAGGAGAACCGTTCCGATGAGGCGGTTGCCGGACTCCAGCAGTGGGCGACGACTCGGCCGGGCAACCCCCAGCCCCATATCGAACTCGCACGGCTTGCCGAGGAACACGGGGACGTTCGGGAGGCCGAAAACCAGCTGCTCGATGCTCTGGCCCTCGATCCGGCCAACCCCCGGGCGCTCGTGGCGCTCGGACAGCTCCGTGAGGCTGCCGGCGATCCTTCGCAGGCGCTGATCGATTACTCACGAGCGTTGGCGGTGGATCCCCAGCAGCCGGTCGTGGCTGCCCGCGTCGCGGCGCTCAACTCGGCCCAGGCTTCGGCGGTGCGCACGGCCGCGCTCCCGCCACCGACGCCGTTCCCGCCGGCTCCTGGCGCGGTGGCGCTCCCGCCGGTGCCGCCGGGAATGCCGGGCCGTTGACCGTCCTCCCGCAGACCCCTATTCTGCCAGCGGTTTTCCGCTTCCCGGTGCCCACACGATGCCCTCACGCGTCTTCAATTTCTCTCCCGGCCCGGCCGTTTTGCCCCTGCCGGTGCTGGAACAGGCCCGGGACGAGATGCTGGCCCTGCCAGGGGTCGGAATGTCGGTCCTCGAAATCAGCCACCGGAGTCCGGCCTTCGACCGGATTCTCGACGAGACGATCGCCAGCCTCCGCGAACTGCTCGGCGTGGGAGCCGACCACGAGATCGTGTTTCTGCAGGGAGGCGCGAGCCTGCAATTCTCAATGGTGCCGATGAATCTCCTCCGAGGTCGGAGCGAGAAGGCCGACTATGTGCTCACCGGCACGTGGGGCGTGACGGCCGCCAAGGAAGCCCGCCGAGAAGGAGCCGTGCACGTCGCCTGGGACGGCAAGGCCACGAACTACGACGGACTTCCGCCGGCGAGCGAGATTTCACTTTCTGACCGGCCCGCGTACATCCACATCACGAGCAACGAGACGATTCAGGGCGTGCAGTGGAAGCAGCTTCCCGACCTGGGCGACGCCCCGCTGGTCTGCGACTGCTCCAGCGATTTTCTCTCCCGGCCGGTCGATGTGGCTCGGTACGGGCTGATCTACGCCTGCGCCCAGAAGAATGCCGGCATCGCCGGGGTGACGGTCGCGATCATCCGCAAGGATCTGCTCGAGCGGTCGAACGACACGCTCCCCAAGATGCTCGACTACCGCACCTTCGTGGAAGCCGGTTCGCGGCCCAACACGCCGCCGGTGTTCGCGGTATATATCCTCGGCCTCGTCTGCCGCTGGATTCGGGACACGATGGGCGGCCTGGAGGGCATGGCCATCCACAATGCGGCCAAGGCGAAACTGCTCTACGATGTGCTCGATTCCTCCGGCGGCTTCTATGCCGGTCACTCCCGGCCTGAATGCCGCTCCGACATGAACGTCACCTTCCGACTGCCGTCCGAGGACCTCGAAAAGGAGTTCACAGCCCAGGCCACCGCGCAGGGGCTCGTCGATCTCAAGGGGCATCGGTCGGTCGGCGGAATCCGGGCGAGTATTTACAACGCGATGCCCGTGGCCGGTGTGGAGGCCCTGCGGGACCACATGCTGGCCTTCATGGAGTCTCAGGCGGTCTCCCGAGCCGACGGCTGAACCGCACGCCACCGCGATCGGTCTCCCCCGGAGCCTTCACTTCGATGCCCTCGATCATCGTCCTCGACAAGCTGAGTTCCGACGGACTCGCTCTGCTCGACGCCGCCGCCAAGCAAGGCATCACCTACGAGGTGGCGACCGGCCTGAAGGACGAGCCTCTCCGCGAGGCCTTGGCCCGCCACGACGGGGCCATCTGCCGCAGCGGGGTGAAGATCAACGCGGCTTCGCTGGCGGGCAACACCCGGCTCAGGGCCATCGTGCGGGCCGGCGTGGGCACCGACAACATCGACAAGGACGCGGCGACCCGGCAGGGCATCGTGGTGATGAACACGCCGGCTGGCAACACCGTGAGCACGGCCGAGCACGCCTTCGCCCTGCTCCTCGGCCTGTCGCGGAACGTGGCAGCGGCCGACGCCAGCCTCCGCTCCCACGTCTGGGATCGCAACAAGTTCATGGGGGCCCAACTCGCCGGCAAGTCGATCGGCATCGTAGGCCTCGGCCGGATCGGCCAGGCGGTGGCGGAGCGGGCCCGCGCCTTCGAGATGAGAGTGCTCGGCTTCGATCCCTTCCTCTCGCCCGATCGGGCGGCGGAACTGGGCATCGAACTCTACGACGACGTGCGGTCGATGCTGCCCCATGTCGACTACCTCACGGTCCACACGCCGCTGACCGATGAAACCCGGCACCTGGTCGGCATGGCGGAACTCGACCTGCTCAAGCCCGGCGTGCGGCTGATCAACTGCGCCCGCGGCGGAATCTACGACGAGAAGGCCCTCGTGGCGGGCCTCGAGCGGGGCGTGATCGGCGGCGTGGCCCTCGACGTCTTCGAGCAGGAGCCCTGCACCGACAGCCCGCTTTTCGGCATGCCGGGCGTGCTCGTCACACCGCACCTTGGGGCGAGCACCGAGGAGGCCCAGTCGCAGGTGGCCGTCGAGGGCGTGGGGCTGCTCGTCGACTTCCTGACCACCGGAGCCATCCGCCATTCCGTCAATGCTTCGCCGATCGATCCCGTTACGCTCGAGAGCGTGCGAGGCTTTCTCGACCTGGCCTGGCGGCTCGGCCTGCTGGTGTCGCAGCTCGACTCAGGCCACCCGCGGTCGTGCTCGATCGCCTACCGCGGCGAGATCGCCGGCCGGAACACGAAACTCGTGACGGCAGCCTTCGCAGCGGGACTCCTCGAGGGCGTCACCGAAGACGTCAACATCGTCAACGCCGAAGTCCTGCTCCGTGATCGCGGGATCGAACTCGTGGAGCAGAGCCGCACCGACCCGGGTGCGTTCAGTTCGGTCGTGGCGGTCGATCTCGTCTCGGGAGATCAGGTGCATCGGGCGGCCGGCACGCTGTTCGGCCACTCGATGCCCCGGCTCGTCCAGCTCGAGGGCCATCGCCTCGAGGCCTACCTCGACGGAATTCTGCTGGTCTTCACCCATCAGGACGTGCCCGGGATCATCGGCCGGGTCGGCTCGACCTTCGGGGAACTGGGAATCAACATTGCCCAGATGACGGTCGGGCGATCGGCTCCCGGTGGCGATGCGATCGGCGTGCTCAACCTCGACCAGGAGCCCTCAGCCAAGGCGCTCGAAGCAGTGCTGGCCTGCCCGGGCATCCGCTCGGCCCGGGTGGTCAAGCTGCCACCGGCCGGCTGCCTGCCTCCGTGGCTCGCCGCTTCCGCACACTCAACCCGCGCGGCCCGCGAACGCACGGGCTGATGTGATCCGTGCCGCGATCCGGCTTTTGCCGCCTCCGAGCCGGTGCTACAACTACTTGGATGCCATCGAGAGGTGTGCTGGTTCCGAGGGGTCTTTCCGCGTGGCCTGTTTCCTGACCTGCAGCGTGGTCACCCTCCTGGCGGTGGCATCGGTGGCCGGGGCGGCGCCGGACACGGCCGCCACCAGCGCCACCCGCCGGCTGCTCGACGCCGTCGAGACTCGCGGGTTGCCCGACGTCACGCTTTTGATCGTGGATCGGGTGGCCGCCGACCCGTCCGCGGCCCCAGAACTCAAGCGGGAGTTGCCCTTCCGGCGTTCCGCGGCCCTCGTGGCGCTCAGCCGCCGGGAGGCCGACGGCGGCAAACGGGCGACCCTCCTCGACGAGGCGCAGGCCGCCCTCGACGAATTTCTGGCATCGGGAACCCCAGACGATCGGCAGGCCATCGCCGCCTTTACCCAGAAGGGCACGCTTCTGGTGGAGCGGGGCCGTGCCAAGTCGGAGCAGGCACGCCGGCCGGGGGCCGACGGCCAGGCACTGCGGGAAGAGGCCGTGCGGTTCTTCGACGCGGGGATCGCCGCGCTCAAGGGCACGGTCAAACCAGGCGAACCGGTCACCAGCGTCACCAACGCTGAAGACGCCGTGATCAAAGTCCTCCGGGATGTGAATGACCGGATCGAAGCGATCAAAGGTGACGCCGCTGAGAATGGGCCACCTCCCGCCGCCGAATCGGGCGACAAACCCGGCCGCCCGAAACTCAAATCCCCGGCCAAACCCAAGCCGAAGCGGCTGACGCCCCGGGAGCGGCAGCAGCAGGCCCGGCTGCTCGAGGGTCTGGCCACCGAGCGGGAGACGCTCCAGGGCAAGCTCCTCCAGACTCGGCTGTTGGTGGCCGACGCGGTGTTCAAGAAGGCCGAGGCTTACGAACCAGACTCGAAAGAGTGGAAGGCATTCCTCGAGGAATCAACCGGCCTCTACAAGGCCATCGCCGACAAGTATCCCACGATGGGCGGTGGCCTCCTGGCTCGCTGCTACCAGGGCCGCAACGACGCGCTCCTGGGCCGCTGGAAACAGGCCATCGAGGAGCTCACCCCGCTGACCGCACTCGATTCCGATTCGGCGTTTGCGGTGGGCCTCAGGGCCAAGGCGGTCAACATCACGCTCGAGTGTTTGCTCGCTGAGAAGAACTACGAGGCGTTTCAGCCGGTCGATCGGGAGTTTGCCTTGAGCGATGTCAGTCGCCTGAAGGGTGGGCGGCTCGACGCCGACTGGTTGGGACTCAAATACCGGGCCGCTGTGATCCTCGACGCCCGCGCCGAATCGCTGGCAGCAAGCGACCCACTCACGAAGAACGAACGGACGCGGCTCCACGCCGATGCCCGCAAGCTCGCCACCGAGGTGGCCCGAGCCAACGCCGACTTCGCGGCCGAGGCCCGGAGCCTGGCGGGGAAACTCGGCACGACCGTGGCCGAGGGCGAACAGACCTTCGCCGCGGCCTTCGATCAGGCCCGGCAGTCCATGGGCCTGATGCAGGCGAGCGCGGCCGAGGCGAAGGCGGCAAGCGAGCCAGCCAAGGCCGAGGCGGCCCGGACCGAAGCAGCGGCGGCTCGCGACGCGGCGGTGGCGGGCCTGCGGCAGGCGCTCACGCTGGCAGGAGCCGGCGATCCGCTCGAGACTACGCCCGAACTGCCCGCCGGGGTCTCGATCGACGCGGTGAACGAAGCCCGGTCGCTGCTCGCCTACCTCCTCTACGAACGACACGAGTTCGAGCAGAGCGCTCGGCTCGGGCGATTTCTGGCCGAGCAGTATCCCAACGCCAAGGGCAGCCGCCAGGCGGCCCGGGTCGCGCTGGCGGCCTGGCAGCAACTGGCGCAGAAGGCAAGCGGGGACGAGGCTGACGCGGCCCGGCAACAGTCGGTCGAACTCGCAGGCCTGATGCTGAGAACCTGGCCCGAAGAGGCCGAGACGGCCGATGCGGCGGCGGTCGCGATCGCGGCCGGCAGTGCCGCCCACGACCCCGGCATGATCGCGGGAATTCTGGCCGACACCGCGGCCGCGGCACCCCGCCGAGCGGAAATCCTCTTCCGCGGCGGGACGGCCCTGTGGCGGGAAGTGCAGCAGGCCCGGCGGCTGGCACCGCCGGAGCGGCCTACCGACGAGCAACTCGAGTCGTGGCGGGCGACCGCCACGCAGGCACTCGACGAGGGCCTGGCGACGTGCGACGGCCCCGGCGCACTGCCAGCGCCTCCCCTGGGAACCCTGGCTGCCACGGCCGCGGTGGCCCGCACCCAGATCGCGATCGATGCTGGCGACGCGGCCGGAGCGGCCTCCCTGCTGGACCATCCTGTCTACGGCCCATGGACGCTCGCGGGTGGCTCGAAGCCCGTGCTCGCGTCGGGCTCACTGGCCGAGTCGGCACTCACCCTTTCGCTCCAGGTGTTCATTCAGACCGATGACTTCACCCGGGCCCAGGCCGCGATGAAGCGGCTTGAAGAGGCAGCCGGCACCGGAGACCAGGCGTCGGCGAAATTGGCCGGCATGTACCTCGCGATGGGCCGCGACCTTCAGATGCAACTGGAAGTGCTCGCCGGCGAGGCGACTCAGGGGAAGGCCGCGAGTCGTGACCGGGCCGGGAAGATTCTCCAGGGCTTCACGGCCTTTCTCGACGCCGTGGCCGACCGCGACCGCAAGACCTCTTCGCAGATCTGGGTGGCCACGACCTACCTGGCCCTCGGTTCCGGCCGGGGCACCGGCGCGATCGTCGCTCCGGCCGCGGCCGAGGGCTATCTCCGCAAGGCCGCAGCGGCCTATGGGAGACTGCTCGAGAAGCGAGACGATCCCGATGTCGCTCGCTTCGAACCATCGATCCGGCTTCAGTTGGCGAACCTCCTCCGTCGCCTCGGCGACGCCGACGCCGCCCGCGAGCAGGTTACGTGGCTCTTGGCTGAGCCGAGCCGGCAAAACTCGCTCGAGGTGCAGGTGCTGGCTGCCGAGGTGCTCCAAGCCGCTGCGGAAGCGACCGCAAAGGCTGGCGATACGGCCGCCGCAGATCGCCTTTTCCACGAGGCCGTCGTGGGGGAAAAGTCCGCCGGCATCTGGGGCTGGGCTCAGATTGCCAACCGACTGGAACGGCAGGGCATCTCCGGCACCGACGCCCGTTCGGCGACTGCCCGGTCGACATTTTTCGAGGCCCGGCTCCATCTGGCGGAATGCCTGATCGGCCGGGCCCGACTGCCGGGCGCGACCCTGGAGGCCAAGCAGAAGCGGCTGAGCACCGCGGAGACCGTGATCTCCATGACCCGCAAGCTGCATCCCGATCTTGGCGGCGAGGCGTTCGCCGACCGTTTCACGCGGTTACAGGAGTCGATCACCCAGCAGTGACTCACCGCCACCGCGCCGGGAACGCCGATCCCGCCGGCGTCTCGTCGTGGTTTTCCTCCGATCTGTCCGTGACCTACCATGCCCCGCGCAACTCGTTTCATCAGGCTGTTTTCCGTCCTCGCGGCGATCCTCATCCAGGCTGCGGCGCCAGCGTCGCGAGCGGCCGACCGGGTCACCCTCGCCGATGGCGAGGAGATCACCGGCACGGTGTTCAGCCTCGGCCCCGATGCGATCGAGATCGAGACGGAGGATGGCGGGCAAAAGCTCAGCGTGACGGAATACCAGGCGGTGGCCTTCGACGGTGAACCCGACACGTTCGCGGAGGCTCGCCGGTTGCTCGCAGAGGGGAAGCCGAAGGGGGCCGAGGAGGTACTCGCAGGAGTGGCAACCGCGGACCTGGCCGACGCCGACCGGCGCATCCGTGACGAGCACGGCTACCTCAAACTCGTCGCCGCGGCCAGAGCCGCCGGCTCGAACGAGGCAGCAGCGGCGCTGGCATCGTTTCTCGAAAGGAATCCCCGCAGCCACCATGCCTATGCCGCCTGGGAGACACTGGGAGATGCGTTCACCCGTCTCGGTCGACTCGACGAGGCTGCGGCCGCGTATCGTGAACTCGCCAGTGGCCCGCCGGCCCTGCGTGTGCGGGCGGCGGCCGCCCAGGGGCGGATGCTCGCTGCCGCGGGCAAGCCGGCCGAAGCCCTCCGCCAGTTCGAGACGGCGATCGGGATTCCAGCCGATGACTCTGATCCCGCCATCGGCGAACAGCAGCAGCAGGCGTCACTCGGCCTGGCCCGCTGCCTCGCCGTGGTGGGCAAGCCCGACGAGGGAGCGGCGACCGTCCGCAGGTTGATCGAAGGGGCCGACCCGGCCGACGAAGACCTGCTCGCGGCCGCCTTCACGGCCCTCGGCGTTTGCCAGCGGGCCGGCGGCCGGGCCGACGACGCGCTGATCTCCTTCCTAACCGTCGATCTCGTCTATGACCGAGTGCCCGCAGCCCGGGCCGAGGCTCTGGCCAACCTCGTGGAACTCTGGGAATCAGCCAACCAGCCTGAGCGGGCTCGGGCCGCCCGAGCGGTGCTCACCGAATCGTTCCCCGACAGCCCCTGGACTGCGAAGGCAGCCCGACCCGCCGGCTGAACCCGTCCGTCATCGGCCGGCCTTCCGGCTGGCCCCGGCAGCAGGGTACGCTTACGGTTCCGGTCGCGGAATCCTGCGCGGCCGAGAGATTCAGGCCCACCCGTCGAGGAGAGGATTCGATGCACGCAGCAACCGGACATGCAGTCGACTGCCGCCGCGGCCCCCGTTTGCAGGATTTCGCAGCGGGCCTGTTCCGGGTGTTGCTCATCGCCTCGGTTCTCGTGGGAGGCACCTTGCTGGCGATCTCCGTCCAACCGGCGGTCGCCGTGGCCCAAGACGACACGGATCTCTCCACTGACGGCGAGGAGGCCGGCACCAACGACAGTTCCCTGCTTGTCTACATCGCCAACGCCTGCGGCTGGGTGTTCGGCCCCGTCTTTCTCCTGCTCTCGTTCATCCTCGTGGCCCTGCTCGTGATGTGCTTTCTCCAGATCCGTTCGGCGGTGCTGCTCCCCCCTGCCCTCACCGAGCAGTTCGAGAAACACCTCGAGGCCAAGGAGTACCAACCGGCGTACGAACTCGCCCGGAACGATGACTCCTATCTGGGCCACGTCCTGGCCGCCGGGATGGGCAAGCTCCAGGCGGGCTATCCGGCCGCGGCTGCGGCGATGGAAGAGGCCCAGGGGGAGGAGCAGATGAAACTGGAGCACAAGATCAGCTACATCTCGCTGATCGGCGCCCTGGCACCGATGCTCGGCCTGCTCGGCACCGTGACCGGCATGGTGAGCAGCTTCAAGAAGATCGCCGACAATCCAGGGATCGCTCCCAAACCCGACCAGCTCGCCGGCGGTATCTCGACGGCGCTCGTCACCACGCTGATCGGTCTCTGGATCGCGATCCCCGCGATCCTCTTCTTCCAGATGTTCCGCAACTGGCTCGAGGAGATCAACGCCGAGGCGAACGACGAGACCGGCCGGCTGATGGGCCGATTCCAGGGCATGGGCAAGAAGTGAGCGTCAGCCCTTCCGGGTGACGGAGCCGACCATGGCCAGACAGCGGCGAACCGCGGCGGCGACCGACATCGACATGACGCCGATGATCGACGTGACGTTTCAGTTGATCACGTTCTTCATGTTCACGCTCAACTTCACCGAAGCGGAACAGGACCAGCGGATCCAGCTGCCCACCAGCCAGGTAGCCAAGCCGGTGGAAAATTCCGACCTCGAACCGCTCACGCTCCAACTGATGAACGACGGACGGGTGATCTACAACGGCGAGCCGGTGCCGCTCGAGTCGTTGGGCGATTACCTGGAGAACGAGAAGTCGGTGATGATCGCCGCAGACAAGGCACCGGCCGATGCGACCGTCGTGGTGCGGGCTGACGGCCGCTCACGGACCGGCGACGTGCAGCAGATCATCCGCGACTGCCAGGCGAAGGGGTTCGAGAAGTTCGTGCTCCGGGCCGAATACAAGGGCCCGTGATCCCCTCCGGAGGCCGATGACCGATGGCCAAACGTCGCTCCCACCTCGTGAACAAGATCGACATCAACATGACGCCGATGATCGACGTCGTGTTTCAGCTGCTCACCTTTTTCATGCTCACGCTCAAGACGGTGGTCGTGGAGGGTGACTTCAACATCAAGATGCCGCTCGGCGCCGCGGCGGGCGCTGCCGACGACATTCCGCTGCCGCCGCTGCAGGTGCGGATGACGGCCACCCCGGAGGGGCGGCTCGCCGGCGTGCGGCTCGGCGAGCGGACCATGCTCGGACCGGAATTACTCGAGGCCCTGGCCGGTACCGACGCCGCCATCGAGGCCGCCCTGGCGAACGCCAAGGCCGATCCAGGCGGCCTCGCGGCCGCCCGGCAGGCCCGGCAGGTGGCGGTCGACGCGCTTGTGGCGACCCTCCAGGCCGGCATCCTCGACACGTTCGGCAACGACCCGGCCAAGGCCGAGGATGCCGAACTCGAGCTCAACTGCGACCCCGGCCTGAAATACGACTATGTCGTCAGTGCCATCACCGCCGCCTCGGGCATCCTTCAGGGGGACGAAGTGATCCCGCTGATTCAAAAGATCAAATTCGCCCCAGCCGCCAAATAGCACGGGTCGGCTGGCACCCAAGCCGGTGGGATTTGCCCAAGCCAACACGGGTCGCCTGCAACACGAGCCCGTGGATTCAGGCTGAGCCAACGCGGGATTGCGCTGCCGCTCATCGGCGAGGATGAAACCGCTCATGGACGGCCTTGAGGCGGCCGGCGTCGACGTGGGTGTACCGCTGGGTGGTGGCGATGCTGGCGTGGCCGAGCATCTCCTGGACGTGCCTGAGGTCGACGCCGCCGGCGACGAGATGCGTTGCAAAAGAATGCCGCAGGGTGTGCGGCCCGATACCGGGCGGGATGCCGGCGGCGGTGGCGTGCTCCTGCACGATCTCCCAGATCCGCATCCGCGACAGGCGGTTGCCGCGGGCCGAGAGCACGGCCCAGGCGGTCTGGCCGCCCGCGCGGGCCGCAAACCGTCCCCGAACCTCGTCGAACCAACGGCTGAGGGCCGCCACGGCCCGGCGGCCGAGCGGCACCACCCGCTCCTTGTTGCCCTTGCCCCGGCAGGTGCAGAACTTCTCCTGGAGATGCACGTCGGCCAGCCGCATTCCCGACACCTCGGAGGCCCGGCAGCCGGTGGCGTAGAGCAGTTCCAGCACGGCCCGATCGCGGAGGCCCGTCAGCGTGCGAGCGTCGGGCGCTTCGAGCAGCCGATCGACCTGACCGGGAGAAAGCGTGCCGGGGATCACGTCGTCGGGCCGTCCCGGGGCGAGCAACTCCGCCTGGCTTTCGGTCACCACGCCCTCGAGCTGGAGAAACGCGTAGAAGGTTCGCAGGGTGGCCGCCTGCCGGGCGATGCTGGCCCGGGCAAGTCCCCGCGTGGCGAGCCAGGCCAGATAGTCGCCCAGATCCCGTACCGTCAGCGTGGCGGCGGGCCGGCCGGCGAGCCACTCGGCGAAATCCCTGAGATCGCGGCGGTAGGCGGCCTGGGTGTTGGCCGAGAGTCCCCGCTCGTGCCGGATGTGGTCGAGAAACCGATCGACGAGCAGCGGGGTCGCCGTCGGAGCGGCTTCCAGCGGGCCAGCGTCGACGATGATCCGCCGGGTTCGCGGCCTCTTCGGCGGGTCGCCAGGATCGGGCATGGTCGTTTCCCGCAGGATGGCACGTGGCCGCGAGCCGTGATCAAGCCGTCGCGGCCGACTCACGCGTCGTAGCCGAGGTTCGGGGCGAGCCACCGCTCGATCTCGGCGACCGGCATTCCCTTGCGGGCGGCGTAGGCCTCCACCTGGTCCCGCGTGATCCGGTCCACGGCGAAGTATCGGCTGTCGGGGTGGGCGAAATAGAGCCCGCTCACGCTCGCCGCCGGCATCATCGCGCAACTCTCCGTAAGCGTCATCCCCGCCGCCCGCTCGACGTCGAGCAGGGAGAAAAGTGTCCGCTTTTCCGTGTGGTCCGGGCAGGCGGGATAGCCCGGTGCCGGCCGGATTCCTCGATACTTCTCCTCGATCAGATCATCGGTCGAGAGCTGCTCCGTTCGGCCGTAGCCCCAGTCCCGTCGCACCTTGGCATGGAGCCATTCGGCGAAGGCCTCGGCCAGCCGGTCGGCCACCGCCTTGGCCATGATCGAGGAGTAGTCGTCGTGCTCGCGGTCGTAGCGGCGGCAGAGCTCGTCGCAGCCGTGGCCGGCCGTGCAGGCGAAGGCCCCGAGGTAGTCGGCTCGACCGCTGCCGACGGGTGCGACGAAATCGGCCAGGGCGTGGAACACATCCTGTCCCTTCCGCTCCCACTGCTGGCGGAGCGTGTGCACCCGCCCGAGTTCAGCTGTGCGGGTCTCGTCGGTGTAGAGCACGATGTCGTCGCCCATGGAGTTGGCCGGGAAGAATCCATACACACCCCGCGCCACGAGCGCGTCGGTCCGCACGACCTCGTCGAGCATCGCGAGCGCGTCGCGGTGGAGCTTCCGGGCCTCCTCCCCCACGACAGGATCCTGGAAGATCGCGGGATACTTGCCCTTGAGCTCCCACGACATGAAGAAGGGCGACCAGTCGATGAACGGAATCAGCTCCTCGAGCGGGACCTTGTCGAGGCTTCGCGGGCCGACAAACTCGGGAACGTCGATCGGAGCGGTGGCCCAGTCGGTGGTCCAGCGGCGGTCGCAGGCCGTGGTGTAAGAGACGAGCGTGGTCTGCTGCCGAGCCTTGAAGTTCTCGACGTCGCGGGCCTGGGCAGCCCGATTGGCCTTCATGAAATCTTCGCGAAGCGCCGGACTGATCAACTTCTCGACCACGCCGGCCGCCCGGGAGGCATCGGTCACGTGGACCACCGCCCCCGAATATTTGGGAGCGATCTTGACGGCGGTGTGCCGGGCGGACGTGGTGGCGCCGCCGATCAGGATCGGCATCTTCAGCTTCTCGTGCTCGAACTCCTGGGCCACCTGCACCATTTCCTCGAGGCTCGGCGTGATCAGCCCGGAAAGTCCGACCACGTCGGCCTCGTGCCGGATCGCCTCCTCGAGAATCTTGTTGCAGGGCACCATCACCCCGAGGTCGATCACCTCGTAGCCGTTGCAGCCAAGCACCACGCCCACGATGTTCTTGCCGATGTCGTGGACGTCGCCCTTGACCGTCGCCATCAGCACCCTGCCGCGGGAGGTGGCCGCGTCGCCCGCCGCTGCCTTTTCCGCCTCCATGTAGGGCAGTAGGTGGTTGACCGCCCGCTTCATCACGCGGGCGCTCTTCACGACCTGTGGAAGAAACATCTTGCCTTCGCCAAACAGGTCGCCGACCGTCTGCATGCCCCGCATCAGCGGCCCTTCGATGATCTCGAGGCTCGTGGCGTATTCCTGTCGGGCCGCCTCCATGTCTTCCTCGACGAAGTCAGCGATGCCCTTGATCAGGGCATGGGCCACCCGCTCTTCCACGGGTCGGCTTCGCCAGGTGTCGGCGGCGGCCACCTCGGCCGGATCCCGACCCTTGACCGTCTCGGCGAATTCGACGAGCCGCTCGGTGGCATCGGGCCGGCGGTCGAAGAGCACGTCTTCGATTCGGGTCTTGAGTTCCGGCTCGATCTCCTCGTACACGGCCAGCTGGCCGGCATTGACGATCCCCATCCCCATCCCCGCCCGGATGGCGTGGTAGAGAAAGCAGGCGTGCATCGCCTCGCGGACGGCGTCGTTGCCCCGGAAGGAGAACGAGATGTTGGAGACGCCGCCGGAAACCTGGACGGCCGGCATCGCCTGCTTGATCCGCCGGGTGGCCTCGATGAAGTTCTTGGCGTAGGAGTTGTGCTCCTCGATCCCGGTGGCGACCGTGAGAATATTGGGGTCAAAGATGATGTCTTCGGGAGGAAAGCCGGCTTCCTCCGTCAGGAGCCGGTAGGCCCGCTGGCAGATCGCCACCCGCCGCTCGACGTCGGTGGCCTGCCCCTCCTCGTCGAACGCCATCACCACCACGGCCGCCCCGTAGCGGCGGATCGTGCGGGCCTGCCGCAGGAAGGCCTCTTCCCCTTCCTTGAGACTGATCGAATTGACGATCCCCTTGCCCTGGACGCACTTCAGCCCCGCCTCGAGCACCTCGAACCGCGAGGAGTCGATCATGATCGGGACCTTCGCCACCTCCGGCTCGCTGGAGAGCAGCGTGAGGAACTTGGTCATCACCTGCACGCCGTCGAGCATCCCCTCATCGACGTTGATGTCGATGATGTTGGCACCGTTCTCGACCTGCTGGCGGGCGACGCCGAGGGCTTCCTCATACCGCTCTTCCTTGATCAGGCGGGCGAAGGCCCGCGAGCCGGTCACGTTCGTCCGCTCGCCCACGATCGTGAAGCTCGTCTCGGGCCGGATCTCGTACATCTCCAGACCCGAGTAGCGGCTGCGGCGGGGGGGCGGGCTCGGCTTCCGCGGCGGGTATTTCGCCATCACCTCGGCGATCGCCTTGATGTGGGCCGGAGTGGTGCCGCAGCAGCCGCCCACGATGTTGAGCCAGCCGGCCTGGGCGAACTCCTCCAGCACGCTCGCCATCATCTCGGGTGTCTCGTCGAAGCCGCCGAGCGCGTTGGGCAGGCCTGCGTTGGGGTAGACGCTCACCGGGATCGGAGCGATCGCCGCCAGGTCGGCCATGTGCGTCCGCAACTTCTCCGGCCCGAGGGCACAGTTGATGCCCACGCTCAAGAGGTCGAAGTGTTCGAGGCTGGTCCAGCAGGCCTCGACGGTCTGGGCGGAGAGTGTTCGGCCCCCTTCGAAGACCGTGAACGATGCCATGACCGGCAGCCGCACGCCCGTGTCGACGAAGACCTGCTCGATCGCGAAGAGGCAGCTCTTGAGGACGAGTGTGTCGAAGGCCGTCTCGGCCAGGAGCACGTCCACGCCCCCTTCGACGAGCGCCTCGATCTGCTCGCGGTAGGCGGCCACCATCTCGTCGAAGGTGACATCGCGATGGCCAGGGTCGGCCACGTTTCCCGCGATCGAGAGCTGCTTGTTGGTTGGGCCGATCGAGCCCGCGACGAACCGCGGCCGGGAAGGATCCTTCGCCTCGGCGGCATCGGCCGCCTCACGGGCCAGCCGGGCCGCGGCGAGGTTCAACTCCCGCGTGTGCTGCTGGAGGCCGAAGTCGGCCAGGGCCACGCTGGTCGTTCCGAACGTGCAGGTCTCCACGATATCGCTGCCGGCCGCGTAGTAGGCCGCATGGATGTCGCGGATCGCGTCGGGCTGCGAGAGCACGAGCACATCGATGCAGTTCTTGAGGTCGCGGTGGTGGTCGGCAAACCGCTCCCCCCGGAAGCCTCGTTCGTCGAGCCCGAGGGCGTGGACCATCGTGCCCATCGCTCCGTCGAGCATCAGAATCCGGTTGGCGAGGGCGGAACGGAGGAGTTCGGTGCGGCGGGCAATCGACGTGGGCATCAACGCTCCTGTCAACGGATCGGGCGACGAAGGGCCGTGAACGTCCAGGGCCACACGAACGCGGTCACTGGAATCCCAGGCATCATAGGCGACCCTGCGGGACGGGCATACTCTGCCGCCTGGAGGACGAGGTTGGCCGCCACCCTGCCCCTCAGTCAGACCTCGCACCCTGCGGGCACACGCGTTCAAGCGGCCCTTGGCCGCACGACGATGGGAACGGGGTACAGGGGGGCGGACGCGATGCGGCTGTTGGCGACTATTCCAGATCTGGGGCCGGTGCTCATGGCACCGTCGGTGTTCCCGGTCAGCCCCGCGCCAGCCGAGCACGCCGCGGCCCTGCCAACGCCAGTCGACCTTTCCGATTCTGCCGGTGAGGCTCACGCTGCCGTCGGATCGTCGCCCCTCCTCCCCCGCACGATTCGCGTCACACCCAAGGCGGCGTTCCCCTGGGCGTCCGTCGCCGCCCTCGTTGCGTGCGCATTCACGGTCTGGTCGCTTGCGACCTGGAACGACGCCCAGCGGCTGGCGCGGCAGCAGGCCGAGGAGCGGTTGGCCGACCGGGCCCTCACGGCCGGCGCGGAGGCCGTGCTGCGATGACGCTCGACCCACTCGACCAGGCCTTTGTGGATCGCTGGCGATCCCAGGCCGAGCCCAAGCCGCCGCGCGAGCCTGAGCCAGTGCCGGTGCCGGCTCCTCAGTCACGGGCCGCCGATGCCCACCCGCCGGACTCCGCACCGATCCTCGATCCGCTCGCCCTCCGTCTCCTGGAGACGGCTCCGGCCCAGTGGCAGGCGCTCGCTGACGAGATCGAAGCAGCCCGGCTGGCTGGACATCGGGTGATCGCGATCACCGGCGGCGAGTCGGGCGAGGGCCGCACCACACTCGTCACCTGCCTGGCGACGGTCCTCCGGAACCGCGGCCGCGACGTGACGGTCTGCGATGCGACCGATCTCGCGAGTTGCGCGGACGGCGTTCTCGGCGGCGGCCAACTCCACGACAAACGGATCGTGTTGGTCGATGCCGGAGTCTGGTTTCCGCCGGGGCCGGTTCGCCGGAGTCGCTTGGTCGTGGCCAGCCTCGGCTGCGACGCAGCGATCCTCGTGCGGCGAGCCGACCGCGAGGCCGCGCCGGCCTGGGCGACGGCTCTGGCGGCGGTCGGCGTGGAACCCTTGGGCGAAGTGGTGACGTTCGCTCCGAACCGGCCGCCGCATGAGGAGGCCGCAGCATGATGTCGGCTCGTCTCCCCCGCCTGACCGAACCGCAGTTCGCAGCCCTCGCCAAGGTGGCCTGTGGCTCGGAAGCCGGTGGCGGCATCACGCTCCTGGTGGGCCCGGCCGGTGTGGGGAAGTCGACCGTCATCGATGCCCTGATCGAGGATCGCCCGGCGATGGCCGCCGTCAGGCCGCTCGAGGCCTGGCTCGATGCAAACCCCCACGAACTGCCGACGACGCTGATCGTGGACGACGCCCATCTCGCGAGCGAAACCTGCCTGGCCAACCTGCTCGTGCGGGTGCGGACGCGACGGCCCGAGGCGGCGCTCGTGCTGGCCGGTCAGGGCCGGCTGTTCACGCTCGTGGCCCGTGACACCCGCCTCCAGCAGGCCGTCCGGATTCGGGCGACGCTCCTTCCCGGATCCCAGTCCGACACCCGGGGCCTGGCCGAGGCCAGCCTGCCGCCCCATGCGACCCTCGGCCCAGATGCCGTGGCGGCGATTCACGAGATCTCCGGCGGAGTACCGGCGGCCATCGTGCGGCTCGCGGAACTCGCGGCCGTGATCGCGACCGCCCGACCGGATGGCCATGTCACGGCCAACGACGTGGAAGCAATCCACGGCCGACTCTCACCGCTGGCAGCCTGACGCAAACTGCCGGTCGACCGCGAAGGCCGCCAACGGTAACGGCGGATCCCGGCCTTCGATCAGGTCGGCCAGAATCAGGGCGGTGCCGGTCGATTGATGGATGCCGGCGCGATAGTGACCGGTGGCCACGAAGGCGTTCCGCATGCCGGGCACGGGGCCCAGCGTGGGCAGTCCGTCGGGCGAGCCGGGCCTGAGGCCTGCCCAGGTCTCTTCCACCTCGGCCGAGGCAAGATCGCCGAGCAGGTCCGCGGCCATGCCGAGCAGTCCGTCGATCGCAACCGGCGTCGTCGTCGCGTCGAAGCCGGCATCTTCGAGCGTCGATCCCACGAGCACATGCCCGTCTTCCCGCGGCACGAGGTAGTCGAGTCCCCGATTGACCACGCGGCCTAGCCATTGCCGGGGAAATCGGAGCAGCGCGATCTGGCCGCGGATCGGACGGGTGTCGAGCGAAAAACCCAACTGCTCTGCCAGTCCGCCCGACCAGGCGCCCGCGGCCAGCACCGTGCACCCAGGCCGGATGACCTCGGCACCGCGGGGCGTCGCGAGTCTCAACCCGCGTACGGCGTCGTCGGTCAACTCGACTTCCGTGACGGCCGTGGCCTCGCGGATCTCCACGCCGCGAATCCGGCACGATCGTTCGAGCGCGGCGAGATGCCGAGAGGGTCGAATCCGCGCCTCGGTCGGCAGGAGCATGCCACCCGCCAGGCGACCGGCCGCCACGGCCGCAGTGAGCGCGGGTTCGGCCTTGGCGACCGCCGGCCCGTCGAGCCACTCCGCCGCCACGGCCCGCGACCGCCAGGCTTCCACCTCGGCCTGAAGCGTCGCCAGCGGCTGCCCGGGCCGAGCGACGTACATTCCACCGCAGCGAACGAGTCCGTTGTCGATGCCCGTTTCCGCCGCGAGTTCCCGGCACCATTTCCAGTGCAGCCGGTCGCTGAGGGCCGTGAGGGCGGCGTTCGGCTCATCGGCCGCCTCGGCCGGCTCGGGCGCCGGCGGAAAGATGCCCGACGCAGCCCACGACGCCGTGCTCCGCCGGCGATCGCGGCTGATCACTGTCACCCGCCGACCCCGGCCGGCGAGTTCTCGGGCGATCGACAGGCCGATGATGCCTCCGCCGATGATGCAGCAGTCGGTGCTCACGAGCGTCGCGGGCAATCTCTCAGGAGTTGAGCGGCAGGTCGGGCGAGTCGGCCACGTTCACCCAGACATGCACATGCGGAGCGCCGCGGAAGTGCCAGACGAACGACGGGCCTTCCAGCCGCCAGTTGTCCCAGACCTGGTCGCCTCCGATGTCTCCGGTGGAATAGAAGGCCAGCCGGCAGTCATCGAGCCCGCCCTGCCGGGCGAGGCAGCCGCGAACCTCCTCGCGGTCGGTCGTGCGGTAGGGTTCAAGCAGGATCGCCAGCACCTGCTCGAGCTCCTCCCGCTGGTCGGGCGAGAGTTCCGAAACCGGAATGCCGGGAATCGGCTCCCGCCGGCCGCGGAAGCCGATGGCGTTTTCCGCCGGCAGCCGGGCCAGGAGCGCCTCCCCCCGTTGCCGGCCGTCAAGCATCTCGAACACGCGGTTGGCGGCCAGGGCCTGCGGCCAGAAGACGTTGCCCGGATGATCCTTTTCCTCGTCGCCACCGCCGGCGTCGTGGCCATAGAAGATCGGCCCGCCGAAGGCGACGTGGTCGGCCGAGTCGCCGTCGCAGCGGAGCGTCATGTGGCGGCCGGTCATGAGAAACTGAAACGTCCCGCTGCCCGGCTCGCCGATCAGGGCCACCGAATGGCCGTGGCCGAAGCCGCCGCAGTCGTCCTCCATCTGCCGCGCAAACCGGGCATGCCACTCGGGCTCGATCAGCCGATCGAAGATCGCCCGCACGAGTTCCTGCTGGTCGGCAGTGTAGAAGTCGCTGGCCACCTCGGGCTCGGTGGCATTCCAGTTGGCCCCCACCCTGGTTCGCAGCAGACCGAACTTCGGGTGAGCGTAGTCCCACGGAAAGCAGATCGCCTCCCGCTGGGCCGGCGTGAGCGAGGCATGGAGCATGCCCGCAAGCGACTCGGGCGTCGAAGCGGGCGGAATGCTCACGGCGGCGAGCCCCCGCGAAGCCACGAGCCCCAGGCCACCGGCCACTCCGGCGAGCACCTGCCGGCGGGAGAGCGATCCGTGAAGGGGCAGCATACGAAGGTCTCCTCGGGGCAACTCGAAGCCGGCAATCGGCCGAATCCGCAACTCAAGAATACGCCGCAGCGGTGAACCACACCACCGGCAGGGCCGGCTCACCGGCGGCGTTGGCACTGGCGGCAGAAGAAGGTCGCCCGCTGAGCCAGCACGATCCGCTCGATCACCGCGCCGCACGTGCGGCAGGGCTCACCCGCGCGGCCGTAGACCCTGTGCAGCGTCTGGGCGCGGCCCGGCCGGGAGTCGGCCGTGCGGTAGGTCTCGTCGCCGATGCTCGACCCCTCGAGCTGAACAGCCTCGGCGAGCACCCCGCGGGCCTCGGCGGCCACCCGCTCCCATGACTCCCGCCCCAGCCGCCGACAGGGCAGGCGGGGATCGATCCCTGATCGAAATAGAATCTCGCAGGCATAGATGTTGCCGATGCCCGCCACGGCTCGCTGATCCAGGAGAGCGGCCTTCACGGCCCGCTGCGAGCGGCCGAGCCGACTGGCCAGGTCGTCGCCCGTGATGCCGAGCCCGTCGGGTCCGAGTTTGGCGACGCCGCAGGCGGCCTCGAGGCCGCGATCGTCGAGCAGCCGAATCGTGCCCAGGCCGCGGCGATCCCAGAACAGAAACCGCCCCGGGTGGGCCGAACCCGCCAGGTCCACGACCAGCCGCACATGTTCGGCCGACGGCGGCTCGACGACGAGCATCAGCCCGGTCATCCGCGGCTCGATCACGAGCCAGTGGCGGCGATCGGAGCCCTGTGCCGTCGACCCCGCGGCGGCAAGTTCGATCACCACCCGCTTGCCCCGCCGGCCAACTGCCAGGATCTCGGCCCCGGCCAACCGCCGTGCGACCACGGGCCGGTTTGGCTCGACGAGCAGCGGCCGCACCCGCCCCCGCGGAAACTCCGCCTGCTCGATCCGCCGGCCGACGATTCCCGCCAGACCGCGGCACATCGTCTCGACTTCAGGCAGCTCCGGCATGGCCGGAATCGTACTCCAACTGGCTCCGCCGGCACCTCCCCCGGCGTCACCCGAGCAGGTGGCTACACTGAAGGCGAGCCCGTCGGCTCGTGTTCCGCTCCTCCCACCGAGCAACCTATGGCTACCGCATCCCCTGCCGTCTCTCAGGTTCCCGACGCCCTCGGCCGGTTCGGCCGGTTCGGGGGCCGCTATGTGCCCGAGACGCTTTCCGCGGCCCTCGACCAGCTCGAGCGAGAGTATGACGCGGCGATGGCCGACCCGGCATTCGCCGCCGAACTCGACGGCCTGCTCTCCACGTTCGTAGGCCGGCCCAACCCCCTCTACTTCGCCGAGCAGCTCACGAAGCATGCCGGTGGGGCGCAGATCTGGTTCAAGCGTGAGGATCTGGACCACACCGGTGCCCACAAGATCAACAACACGCTCGGCCAAGGGTTGCTCGCGATCCGGATGGGCAAGCGGCGGATCATCGCCGAGACCGGCGCCGGCCAACACGGCGTGGCCACCGCCACAGCCTGTGCCCGGTTCGGCCTGGAGTGCGTCGTCTACATGGGGGCCGAAGACGTTCGCCGCCAGGCGCCCAACGTGCGGGCGATGCGGCTGATGGGGGCGGAGGTGCGGCCGGTCGAGAGCGGCTCCCGTACACTCCGCGACGCGATCAACGAGGCGATGCGCGACTGGATGGCCTCGGTCGAGACCACCCACTACATCATCGGCTCGGTCGTGGGGCCCCATCCCTTCCCGCGGATCGTCCGCGACTTCCAGTCGGTGATCGGCCGCGAGACGATCGAGCAGTGCCGCGAGAAGCTCGGCCGGCTGCCCGACACCGTGGTGGCCTGCGTCGGCGGCGGTAGCAACGCCGCCGGCATGTTCTATCCATTCGTCGATCACGGCGAGGTGCGGCTGGTGGGCATCGAAGCCGGAGGGCGGTCGGCCGATCCCGGCCACCACGCAGCGAGCCTCTCCTTCGGCTCGCCCGGCATCCTCCACGGCAGCCTGAGCTACGTGCTCCAAGACGCCGACGGCCAAACCGCCGACGTGCATTCGGTCTCGGCCGGCCTCGACTATCCCGGCGTCGGTCCCGAGCATTCGTATTGGCGGGACCTGGGCCGGGTCGAATATTCGAGCGTCACCGATGCCGAGGCCCTCGACGCCTTCGACCTCGTGGCCCGCCGCGAGGGGATCCTGCCGGCCCTGGAAACATCCCATGCTCTGGCGTGGGCGGCCCGCGAAGCGGCCCGCCGGTCGGCCGACGAGATCATCGTGGTCTGCCTCTCCGGCCGGGGCGACAAAGACGCCGCTGAAATCGCCCGGCTCCGCGGGCTCTCCGAGGATGGTTCCCGATGACACTATCCACCGCCACCAGACCGATCGCCGCACTCGAGGCGATGTTCGCCGCCAACCGGGCCGCCGGCCGCAAGGCGGTCGCCCCGTTCGTGACCGCGGGCGATCCCGATCCCGCCACCACCGTGGCGGTGCTCGAAGCGGTCGATCGGGCCGGGGCCTCGCTCTGCGAACTCGGTGTGCCCTACAGCGATCCAATCGCCGACGGACCGGTGATCCAGGCTTCCTACACGCGGGCCCTCGGCTCGGGGATCACGCTCGAAAAAGTCTTCGGCGCGGCCCGCGAGGCGGCCGGCCGAATCTCGATGCCGATGCTCGCGATGGCGAGCTACTCGCTCGTCTTCCGCCGCGGCATCGACCGGTTCGTGGCCGATGCCGTCGCGGCGGGGCTGGCCGGCTTCGTCGTGCCCGACCTTCCGGTGGAAGAGTCAGACGATCTCGACCAAGCCTGCCGCTCAACCGGCCTCGCGCTCGTGCGGCTCGTCACTCCCACCACGCCGCCGGAGCGTGCGGCGGCGATCGCGTCCAAGTCGACCGGCTTTCTCTACTGCGTGTCGGTGGCGGGTGTGACCGGCGCCCGTACCGAACTGCCGCCCGGACTGATCGACCGGGTGAAGTGGCTGCGGACGCAGACCGACGTGCCGATCCTGGTGGGCTTCGGGATTTCCGGCCCCGACCAGGTGAAGGCCGTCTGCGAGGTCGCCGACGGCGCGATCGTGGGCTCGGCCCTCGTGCGGCTCGTCGCCGAGCAGGCGGCCCACGGCCCGGCCGCGCTTACCGCCGCCGTCGAGCGATTCGTCGCTGAACTCGTCGCCGCCGCCCGCTGAGCGACAATCTCCTGGGCGATCGCAGCAGCGTCTGGCGTGTCAGCGGCCGGCTGGCGACGAAACACGCCAGCCTCGACCATCAGGTCGTATTGCTCGCACGTGAACTTGAGGGTCGGTGTCGCAGTGGCCATGGCAGCCAGTACCGAGTCGCGACAGACGGGGATGTGACGCAATGTGATAGTACTATATATACGCCCGTACACGTTTGATCACCCCCCAGAAGAAAGGCTGTGGAGCCATAGCGTGTGGTCTGTCCCTCGCCGCGGACGACCGCAGTCATGCCGGATGGAACGCGCATTGCAGGGGCTTTCGGCGGTTTGCTACGATCCAATCAGGTGAGAGGTCGTGCGCGGCTTGCCGTGAGCGACCTGTGATGGTCCGCACCATTCCCGCCCTTCGCCGGGCGGACATGAGGCAGGCCGCGGCGGCGGCCCGCACGGAGGAGCGAGCCCATGATGTTCTCCGCCCGGGATCCCTCGGACGTCGATCGATTCTTCCGCGGCCTCACCGAGTATGCGTTTCACGCACGGCTCGGCGTGGTCGATCCGCCGCTGGTGGAATACGTGTCGCATCTGCTCGTCCGCTTTCTGCGGAACGAACGCCTCGCGGTGCAGCCCGGAGTCGCCGCGGCGTCGGCCGACGTCGCGCGGATGCTGCTCGCGGTCGAGCGACATCCCGTCGCCACCGATGCGATTGAGGAATACCGGCACATCGGCGATGTGACGCTGTTCTGGAGCGGCCTCTATCCCGAGGCGGTCGCGGGAACGGGTCGGCCGGGGCCCACCGACCCGCTCAGCGGCTACAAAGAGGCCGGCCGGCGGGCCTACTGGATAGCGAGCACCCTCGAGCCCGATGACGCGGCCGAGGAGCGGGCCCTCCTCCAGCGGCTGGCCCACGACTACGACCTCTGTGTCGAGGGGCTCGGCGAGGTCCGCCGCGCCTGGGGCGACGCGGCCTGACACCGAGCCGACGGTCACACCTGCGCCTGCCAGGGGGGCTCGTAGCCGGCGGCCTCCACCGGAAATCCGGCGCGCACGACGGCGGCGACGAGGGAGTGCGGACCGATGACGGCCGGGTCGATCGCAACCACCAGTGTGTCGTCGTCGATCAACTCGGCCTCAGACACCAGCGGCTTCACGGCCGTCGTCGCCGCGGCTGCGTGGCCTGGCGATCGGATCGCGAATCGCCACCGCCGACCCTCGGCGAACGCGGCCGGATCATTTCGGCCCTCGGCCACGAGCCGTCCTTCCCGCAGCACCGCCAGATGCGTGAAGCAGGCGGGCACGCGACCGTCGTCCACCGCGGCCAGCACCGTCTTGCCCATGAGGCAGGTGTCTCCGATCAGCTGTTCGACCGCCCGGGTCTGGAAGGAGTCGAGGCCCGAGAAGGGATCGTCGAACAGCAACACCTCCGGATCGTGGAGCAGCGCCCGAGCGATCAGCAGGTGCTTGGCATGGCCGGCTGC
The DNA here is from genome assembly GCA_964453165.1 of uncultured Candidatus Kuenenia sp. Classification (GTDB taxonomy): domain Bacteria; phylum Planctomycetota; class Planctomycetia; order Pirellulales; family UBA1268; genus QWPN01. The sequence goes on from CAYVNX010000005.1 coordinate 53,406, forward strand.
GAGCGTGCCGAGCGGCGCTCGGCCCGCCGGGTCGAGCCTCGCCATGGCCAGCGACTTGGCCACGGCCTGCGTCGCCGCCTCCTGCCGTAGCCCGGCCGCGGCAGCGAAGAGCTCGAGGAATTCCCGGGCCCGCAGCCCGGGCCAGTCGGGCAGCGCATCGGGAGCGTAGCCGATCAGCCGCCGCACGGCCTCGCCCTCCCGCCGCACCGAGCGGCCCTGCACGAGCACATCGCCGCCATGCAGCGGCACCGCCGTCGCGATCGCGGCCACGAGCGTGCTCTTCCCAGCGCCGCTGGGGCCGACGATCGCCCAGGCCTCTCCCCCCCGCGCGTGCAGCGTGAGCGGTGCGATCACCAACTGCCCCGCCAGTTCCACGCTCACCCGGTCGCAACGAATCATGCCCGAGCCAGCCCCTGGGGATGCTCCGGGTGGGTCATGCGTCGGCCTGTATGGAATCGGATCCGCCCGCGAGCCGATCGGCCGTCATCTCGATCGACACGAGCAGTCCCCGGGCCTTGTTGAGCGTCTCCTCGAACTCCTTCTCCGGCACGCTATCGGCCACGATGCCGGCCCCGGATTGGACGAACGCCCGGCCGTCCTTGACCACGATCGTCCGCAGGGCGATGCAGGTGTCCATCGAGCCGGCGAAGTCGATGTAGCCCACCGCCCCGGCATAGGGGCCGCGGCGGACCGGCTCCAGTTCGTCGATGATCTGCATCGCACGAATCTTGGGCGCCCCTGAGACCGTGCCGGCCGGCAGACAGGCCCGCAGGGCCTCGAAGGCGGTGAGTTCCGGCCGGAGCCGCCCGGTGACGTTGCTCGTGAGGTGCATCACATGGCTATACCGCTCGATCGTCATCACGTCGGAGAGCACGACCGAACCGATCTCGCTCACCCGTCCCACATCGTTGCGGCCGAGATCGATGAGCATCACGTGTTCGGCCCGCTCCTTGGGATCGGCGAGCAGATCCTCGGCCAGGGCCCGATCCTCGTCGGGCGTCGCCCCCCGACGCCGGGTGCCGGCGAGCGGCCGCACGGTCACCTCGCGGTCGACGCACCGCACCATGATCTCGGGTGAGCTGCCCACGAGGGTGCAGGCGGGCGACCGGAGATAGAACATGAACGGGCTGGGATTCACCACCCGCAGCGTGCGGTAGATCTCGAGAGCCGGGCCCGCGAAGGGCACGTCGAGCCGCCGGCTGAGCACCACCTGGAACACGTCGCCGGCCCGGATGTATTCGCTCGCCCGCTCGACCGCGGCGAGAAACTCCTCCCGGCCGAAGGCCGAGCGGGCCGAGCCGTCGGCCAGACAGCGGGGCTCGTGCCGCGGACCGATGTCGGCCGGCGGCGGCCAGTCGCTCGGGGCCGCAAGCCGGTCGATCGTCTCGTCGATCCGGCGGCAGGCCGCCGTATAGGCCGCAGCGATGCCGGCCTCCGTCGGATCCTCGATCCGCGCGAGCACCACCACGTCGATCGCCTTGGTGGCGTTGTCGAACACGACGAGCCGGTCGTAGAAGGCGAAGTCGAGATCGGGCAGGCCGAGGTCGTCCGGCGGTGGATCGGGCAGCCGCTCGACGTAGCGGACGGAGTCGTAGGCCGCATAGCCGACGGCGCCAGAGGTGAACGGGGGCAGTTCCGGCAGCCGCGCGGGGCGGTATTCGGCCACCCGCCGCTCGAGTTCCGCCAGCGGATCGTCAGACTCGCACTCCTCGACGCCCTGGCTGGTGATCACCCGCACCTTCCGGCCGCGGGCCTCGAGGCGAAGAAAGGGATCGGCACCCAGGAAGCTGTAGCGGCCCACCCGCTCGCCGCCCACCACGCTTTCGAACAGACAGGCGGCCTCGCCGGCGTCGAGCCGAGCAAACGCGGAGAGGGGCGTGAGGGCGTCGGCGAACAGCCTGCGGTAGACCGGCACGAGCCGGCTTTCGGCGGCCAGGGCGGCAAATCGGGACCGATCCGGCAGGTGGGACATGGAAGCTGCGGTTCACCAGGGGACGAACGGCACGGGCCGCATAGCCTCCGGAGACTACCCGTGGCGGCGGGGGGTGAACAACCGGCCGCAGTCCACCCCGGGCCCGCGGCCCCGGTCCCGGCCGCAACCGACTGCCCGCGACCGCAGGCCAGGCAACCGCTATGATTCGGCATGAGGTGCCCCCGGAGCGTGCCATGAAGTGTCAGCAGTGTGACAAGCAGGCGGTCTTTCACATCACCGAACTCGAGACGGGTGAGGTGCGGGAACTCCACCTCTGTGAGGACCACGCCCGCGCCTACCTCAGCCAGTCGGAATCCGGCGGCGGGACCGACGAAGGCGGCCCGGGAACGGGCCTGAGCGGGCCACTCACGGTCGGCCAGACCGCCGACGAGTTGGCGGTGCTCGACAAGAAGGCCTGCGACATGTGCGGCATCACCTTCTTCGAGTTTCGCAACCAGGGCCGGCTCGGCTGTCCGCACGACTATGTCCACTTCGAGAAGGAACTCGAACCGCTGATCTCGAACATTCACGGCAGCACCCGGCACACCGGCCGGCGGCCGGATCGGGCCGGCGGCCCGCTGCCGGAGGCGACCGAGGAACTCACGGCCGTGATCGGTCTCCGCCGCTCGATGCAGGAGGCGATCACCTGCGAAGACTATGAACAAGCCCGCGAGATCCGCGACGAGATTCGTCGGATCGAAGACCGCTGGCTGGCCGTCTCTCCCGCTTGAACGCTCCGGATCCCAACGACCCGATGAACATCGAATCCCTGACACATGTGACCGGCGAATGGCTCAAGGGCACCGGCCCCGAGTCCGACATCGTGATGAGCAGCCGGGTGCGGCTCGCCCGCAATCTCGCCCACTATCCATTCGTCAGCCGCGCCTCCGAGCAGGATCGCGTGGAGATCGACCGGTTTCTCCGGGAACGGATTGCGACGGCGCCCGTGGGCAAGAGCCTGGAATACATCGACGTCGGGCACCTCGAGGAGATTGACCGCCAGTTGCTCGTGGAGCGGCAGCTGATCAGCCGCGAGCACGCCGAGGCCCAGGGAGCCCGGGGCGTGGCGATCGACGGCCGCGAGCAGGTCAGCCTGATGATCAACGAGGAAGACCACCTCCGGATTCAGTGCATGCATAGCGGACTCGACCTGCGGGGCGTGTGGGATCAGATCCGGGTGGTGGACGACGAGATCGGCCGGGTCGTGCCCTACGCGTTCCACGAACGCTGGGGCTACCTCACGGCCTGCCCCACCAACGTGGGCACCGGCATCCGGGTGAGCGTGATGCTCCACCTGCCGGCGCTCGTAATCACGCGTCAGATCGACAAGGTTTTCCGCAGCCTCCACAAGATCTCGCTGGCTGTCCGCGGCCTGTACGGCGAAGGCTCCCAGGCGATGGGCGACTTCTACCAGATCTCCAACCAGACCACGCTCGGCCGCACCGAGGAGGAACTCGTCGAGCAGGTCGGCGACGTCGTCCCGGTCCTGATCGATTACGAGCGGCGGGCCCGCGAGTTCCTGGTGCGGGAGACCCAGCAGAACGTCCACGACCAGGTAAGCCGCGCCTTCGGCATCCTCCGCACCGCTCAGACGATCACAGCCGAGGAGACGATGCAGCTCCTCTCCCGCGTGCGCATGGGGGTGCTCCTGGGCCTGATCGGCGACGTCAACATCGCCGACATCAACTCGCTGCTCGTCCGCACCCAGCCGGCCCACCTGCAAAAGATCCGGGGGGTCGAACTCGACACGAAGGACCGCAACATCGAGCGGGCCCGCTACCTGCGGCAGCACTTCGAGGGCGCCGAACCGGCGCCGAACTGAATCCCGCCCTCAGCCCGCCGCAAACTTTCCGCGCAGGGCGGCGAGCACAGGAAGCGGCACGAACTTGAGCAGGGCCTCGTCGTCGGCCAGGGGCGTGATCTGCTTGAGCAGCGACGACGAAATGTGGGAGTAGGCGGCGTCGGCCATCAGAAACACGGTCTCGACGTCCGGATCGAGTTTTCGGTTCGCGAGCGTCATCGTGAACTCCGCCTCGATGTCGGTCAGCGACCGCACCCCGCGAAGCAGAACCCTCGCTCCCTGTTCACGCACGAAGGCCACCGACAGCCCGCTGAAGAGTTCCACCCGCACATTGCCGAGGCCGTCGAGCGACTCCCGCACCAGCCGCACCCGCTCCTCGAGCGTGAACAGCGGATGCTTATCGGGGTTGATGCCCACCCCCACCACGATCCGCTCGAAGATCCGACTCGCCCTGGTGATCACGTCGAGGTGACCGAGGGTGATCGGGTCGAACGAGCCGGTGTAGACCGCGGACCGGCTGACGGTGGTTTCGGACATCACCCGATCACTCCTCCGAACCGGCAGGGCGAGCCGGGGCTGAACACACCCCCGGGATGCACGGGCCGGGATTCCGTCGAAGATCCGAGGTGGCTCCCGGCGGCGGAGCAATTATGGTAAGGAAAAGGTTTGTTTGTCATCCTTCCTCGAGAAGCCGGAGATTTCGTGTCGAAGCCGCTCGCCATCACGGGGCTGGTCGCATCCGGGCTGATCGTGATCCTGTTTCTCGCCGATCTGATCGCGGGGTTTCCGTTCGGACGGGTGAGCATGTTTTTCGACGTGGCGTTCCTGCTCGGCGGGCTGGTCGTGGCCTACCTGAGCTGGTCGATCATGCCCCCTGCAAGCCGGTCGAAGACTGGCTCGGCTGCTGCGGGCTGACCCGCCGCGGCGCTCACGCCGCCCGCAGGACCGATCCGGCCAGCGGCTGCCGCTCCTCGCCGGCGAGCCGGGCCACGAGCCCGCGGACCGTTTCGGCCGTGGCCGTGCCGCGATCGACATGCCGCTCGGCCCAGGCGAGCCGGCGTTCGAGGCGGGGATGCATGCACAGTCTGCCGCCACTGCCGCTCATCAGACCTTCGGTCGCGATCGTGCGGAGCGACGACGCCCTCAGCCGAGGCAGGCCTCGGCCCAGCCATGCGAGCCAGCCCCGCGGTTCGGCCTGAGCGGCCTCGACCTCCCAGAGCCCCCAGGCCGTGTTGCGGCACCGCCAGCCTTTGGGTGCCGGCCTCCGTGAGCCGCGGCTCTCGTCCGCGAGCCGATCGACGACGACGGCCCTGACGCCTTCGTCCACGAGCAGATCGCGATGACTCCGATCGATTGGCGCGTGGATGGCCACCGTGTCGAGTTGCGGCACCGCCTCGCGACCACGCGCCAGAAGCGTCCGCACCCGCTGGCGAGCGTCGATCGAGGCCGCGGGGAGATCGAGAGCGACGGCCGCCGGCATTCGGCCCGTCGCCGCCCAATCGGCCAGCGTGTCCCAGGACGCGATCCAGGTGACCGGCACCGGCGAACGGTCGAGGCGCGGCCACTCGCTCCGCCGGCCTCCGGCCGTCCCCGACACCGTGGCACAAACGACGATCGTGGCCCGCGTATCCGCTGATTGCATGCCCGTTCCCCCAGGTTTCAGCCTGAATGGATATCGACCCACCGCCGCCCGGCGGTTCAGCCAGACCGAAACCCGCCCCCCTGGCCCGCAGACTCGCCCACGCTGCCTTTCAACCCGTGCGTATCAGGCAACGGGGGCAAGGCTGGCAAGCGTTTCGGCAGTCAGCACGAGACGAGCGGCTCAGCCGGCGTCGATGATCGCCCGTGCCAGGCCCGCGGCCGTCGCTTCAACTGCCTCGGCGGCAGGTTCCAGCCCGAATCGCCGGAGCGTCTCGGTGGTGACCGGACTCAGGCTCGCGATCCGCCACCGCCGCAACCGGTCGCCAAAGAGCCGCGTCGCCGCCTCGACGATCCGGCCACTGGTCACGGTGATCCAAACGTCGCCGTCGCGGGCGACCGCCGCTTCCGTCGCCGACCTCAGGTGCGACACCGGCAACGACTGGTAGGCGGCCACTTCGTCCACATGCTGCCCGGCAGACTCCAGGCTCCGTCGGAGCAGATCGCGGCCCGCCTCGGCTCGCACCAGTAGAAAGCGGCCGCCGGGCGGCAGGCTGGCGAAGGCCGCCACCAGACCTTCGGAACTGAATTGCTCCGGCATACGATCGCAGACGAAACCGGACGCCTCCAGGGCTTCCCGCGTCGCCGGTCCGATCGCCGCGAGCCGTGCCGTGCCCAGGGCTCGCCCGTCTTTCTTGGCCGCTGCCAGCCGGTGGACGAACGAACGCACCCCGTTGCTGCTGGCGAACACGATCCAATCGTAGGTGTCGAGCCGCCCGATCGCCGCATCGAGCGGAGCCCAGGAAGGCGGCTCCGCGATCCGGATCACCGGCACGGAAAGACACTCGGCCCCAGCGGCCTCGAGGAGCCGAACCAACTCGCCCTCCTGACCTTCGGGCCTGGTCAGGATCACGCGGCGGCCGTGCAGCCGACCGCCCTGCGCCGTCCGCAGGACGGGGCCGACCAGGAGCATCGCGGGAGGCTGCCAGCCCTCCCGCTCGGCCGCGGCCGCGCACTCGGCGAGCGTGCAGGTTGCGAGCTGTTGATCGGGCCACGAGCAACGGCTCACCACGGCCACCGGTGTGCTGCCGGGACGGCCCGCCGCGAGCAGCTGCCGCGACCACTCGGCCACCTGCTCCACACCCATGTAGACCGCCAACGTCCCGGGCAGGTGGGCGAGCGACTGAAAGTCGATCGGCCCGTCCTTGCCCCGGGCCTCGTGGCCGGTGATGAGCGTGAGACTCGAGGCCTTGCCCCGGCTGGTGAGCGGTCTGCCGAGGGCCGCAGCGGCCGCGAGCGCCGCGGTGATGCCGGGCACCAGTTCCACCTGCACCCCCGCTCGTTCGAGCGGTTCGAGTTCCTCCTCGAGCCGGGCGAAGACGGTCGGATCCCCGCCCTTGAGTCGCACCACCCGACGGCCGGCCGCGGCCAACTCGGCGAGGAGTTCGCCGGTGGTCCGTCCTGGATCTGCATCGGACAGGTCCCGCCGATCCACGCAGATCCGCTCGGCGGTGGCCGGAATCAGCGAGAGCACCTCGGGTGAGACCAACCGGTCATGGACCACGACCTCCGCCGCGGCGAGGGCCGAGGCTGCGCGAACCGTCAGGAGATCGGGAGCCCCGGGGCCGGCCCCGAGAAACAACACGGAATGAGGTTTTGGAGTGGAATCGGGGCTGGAGGGCATGGCCGGAGCCGCGCGAATGGGAAGGCGGGTTTGTGGTGGATCCGGCCGAAACCTACACTGCGGACGTCGAAGCGGGGCGGCCGCCGGCAGCCGGAAATCTGGCCGACTCGACGTCGTGTGAAGGGCATTCTGGATCGGACATGGCGAACGAGTCTACCGCGGCAACCCCGGCCCAGGCCGACCCCACCCTGTCGCCATCGTGGGCTGCGCTCTCCGACGGCGACCGCTCACGGCTGATCAAGTGCTACCGGACGGGCATGGCCAACGCGGCCAACCCGCAGTACGCGATCGACATGTTCTCGATCTGCGTCAGCGGAGACCCGGGCAACGTCGTCTTCCTCCAGGCCTTTCTGGCCGCCCTCCGCAAGAAATTTGGCACCAAGAAGGCCGGCGGCCTGACCTCGCTGTTCTCGGCCGGAAGCCGGGCGGGGCTCAAGCGACTGGCGGCCGGGGCGAAGTGGCGGGAACTGCTCGCCCAGGGCGTCGACATCCTCAAGGGCAATCCGGCCGACTACGGCTGCCTCCTGTCGATGGCGGAAGCCTGCGGCAATCTGATGTTCTTCGACTGCCAGGCGGTCTACCTCCGGGCCGCGCTCGATGCCGCCCCCGCCGACGCCGAAGTGAACCGGCAATGCGCCAAGTTCGCGGCGAGCCAGGGCAACTTCGATCAGGCCATCGAGTGCTGGCGGCGGATCGCGAAAATCAAGGGATTGGGCGAGGAAGCCGAATAGGCGTTCGCCGAACTCTCGGTCGACAAGACGTTCGCCGCCGGCCAGGGCATGGCCGGCCGGCCCGGCATGATGAAGGCCACCGCGCCGGCCGGGGACTCGCCGACCGCCAAGGGGGCGAGCCCCCGCGCGGCGCTCGAGCAGAAGATCCGCGACAACCCCGCCGACATCGACGCCTACCTCGAACTCGCCGATCTGGTGGAGCGAGAAGCCAGTGCCGACGAGGCGGAGAAGGTGCTGGCCAAGGCGCTCGCCGCATCGGGCAACGACATCAAGGTGCGGGAACACATCGAAGACCGCCAACTTCGCTGGGCCCGCGGCCAAATCCTGATTGCTGAGAAGCGGCTCGCCGCCGACGACTCCCCCGAGAACCGGGCCACCATCGAGAAACTCAAGACGGCGCAGCTCCGGCAGGAAATCGAGGTCTTCGCCGCTCGCACGAGCCGCTACCCGGAGAACCTCACCTGGAAGTACGAACTTGCCCTCCGGCTCAAGGCCGCAGGGAAGTTCCCCGAGGCGATCCGCTCTTTCCAGGAAGCGATCCAGGACACCCGCCGGAAGGGCGCAATCGCGCTCGAACTGGGCGAGTGCTTCCAGAGCATCAAGCAGTACCAACTCGCGATGCAGAATTACGAGGTGGCGGTCGAGACGCTCTCCGACCGGGAGGCGGAACTCCGCAAGCGGGCGCTCTACCGGGCCGGCGTCCTGGCGGCGGCCCTCAAGGACGTCGACGCGGCCCTGAAGCATCTCTCAGCCGTGGCCAGCCTGGACTTCGGATACCGGGATGTGGCCCAGCGGCTGGACAAACTCCGTTCCGCGAGCGATAACGGAGTGTCGGAGCCGTAGCCCCCTCCTCTGGGGAGCCTGCGAAATGGTGCTCCCTCCCGCACACGTTCGTTCCATCGAGGATTCCCATGCCCCACTCGGCCAGTGCCAAGAAGCGTCACCGTCAGAACCTCCGCAACCGCGATCGCAATCGGGCCGTCAAGACGGAGATCAAGTCGTCGATCCGCAAGGTCCTGGAGGCGATTTCGACCGGTGACGTCGATCTGGCTCGGGAGCAGTTCCGCGGCGCCTCCCGGACCGCCGACCAGGCGGCGTCCGCCGGCACGATCCACCGCAACCGCGCCGCCCGCATCAAGTCGCGGCTCTCGGCCCGCGTCTTGGCGGCGAGCAAGGGCGATTCAGCCGCGGCGACCAAGAGCCGCAAGGCCACCAAGGCCTGAGGCAGGCGCTTACGAGGCGTTCACCAGGCGTTCACCAGGCGTTCACCAGGCGTTCACCAGGCGATCGTCGCGGCGTCGAACACCGGCCCCTCAACGCAGGTTCGTC
>CAYVNX010000006.1:0-60246 GCA_964453165.1 uncultured Candidatus Kuenenia sp.
CCCACGAGGCTGATCGCCCACTGGGCGATCAGGATGAAGGCGAGGCCGGCCACGCCGATCACCGTTTCGAGCACGGTCCAGGTGCGGAGCGACTCGGCCGTGGAGAGGCCGAGAAAGCGGGTCACGATCCAGAAGCCGGAGTCGTTGACGTGGGAGGCGATCGTCGCCCCGGCGGCGATTGCGAGGGTGACGAGCGCCGCGAACGGCTCGGGCTGTCCGGCCGACTCGATGAGCGGCGCCACGAGCCCGGCCGCCGTGATCATCGCCACCGTCGCCGAGCCTTGGAGCACCCGGATCACCGCGGCCACCAGCCAGGCGACCACGATCGTCGAAAGCGGAAGTTCCGCCAGCGAGGCGGCGACCACCTTGCCCACGCCCGAATCGACGAGCACCTGCTTGAAGACGCCGCCCGCTCCCGTGACGAGCAGGATCACGCCCGCCGGCTCGAGAGCCCGCTCAGCGATCTGTTGGATTCGGCCGGCCGGCATGCCGAGCCGGAGGCCGAGGCAATAGAAGCTGGCGAGCGTTGCGATCAGAAGCGCCGTGAAGGGATGGCCGACGAGCGGCAGCCAGCGGGCCAGGGGTGACTCCGCGCCCAGCGCCGCCCGGGCGACCGTGTCGCCCACGATCAGGAGAATCGGTAGGAGCAAGAGTCCGAGGACCAGGCCCACGCCTGGCTCGCGGAGTTGCGGCTGGATCACCAGCGAACCCGGAGCGTCCGCATGGCGGTCGTTCGGCTTGGTCAGGGGAGGGTTGCCCGCCGCAAGCGGCACGAGGAACCGTCGCGAGAACCAGGCGGCTACCGCCAGCGTGGGCAGGCCGGTGAGGATGCCCAGCGCGATCACCTGGCCGAGGTCGGCCGAGAGCAGCTGCGCGACCGCGGTCGGGCCGGGCGTGGGCGGCACGAAGGCATGGGTGACCGCCATCCCCGCGAGCATCGGAAAGGCGTAGGCGGTGACGGGCTGGCCGGTTCGGCGGGCCGCAGCCACCGCCAGCGGCAGGAGCATCACGATGCCCACGTCGAGAAAGACGGGGATGCAGACCAGGAAGCCGACGACGCCCAGCGCCAGGCCCGTGTGGGCTTCGCCGCAGACCTTCACCAGTGCCGCGGCGAGTCGCTCCGCGCCCCCCGACTCTTCGAGCATCATCCCGAACATCGAGCCGAGGCCCACGACGACGGCGACGAAGCCGAGCGTGTTGCCCATCCCGGAGGTCACCGCGGCGATCACGTCGGCCGGCGCCATCCCGGCGGCGAGCCCGGTGCCGATCGCCGCGGTCAAGAGGGCCACGAACGGATGGATTCGCAGCCAGGTCACGGCCACGATCACGGCCGCCACGCCGCCCAGCGCCACCAGCGCGAGATACCCGTTGCCCATCCTGCGTCCCTTGTTCCTTGGCGTATGCTACTCGGAATGCAGGCGTTGCTTCTCACGGCTCCGGGTGTGCTCGAACTCGTCGATCTGCCGCGGCCCGATCCCGGGCCGGGCGAGGTGCGGATCCGCGTCGCCGCCTGCGGCATCTGCGGCAGCGATGTCCACGGTTACACCGGTGAGACCGGCCGCCGGATTCCGCCCTTGGTGTTGGGGCACGAGGCGGCCGGCACGGTCGAGGCCGTGGGGGCCGGCGTCACCGACCTCGGGCCCGGCGAACGGGTGGCTCTCGACTCGACCGTGTTCTGCGGCCACTGCGAGTTCTGCCGGACGGGTCGGGAGAACCTCTGTGGTAGCCGCGAGGTGCTCGGCGTCTCCTGCGGCACGTATCGGCGGCATGGCTGCTTTGCCGAGTCTGTCGTGGTGCCGCGGCGGGGCGTGTACCGACTGCCCGATCAACTCGATTTCGTATCGGCCGCCCTGCTCGAGCCGCTCACGATCGCCCTGCACGCCGCCGGCCTGGGCGGGGCCGGCCCCGACACCCGGTCGGCTGTCGTCGTCGGCTGCGGCATGATTGGCCTGGCGTCGATCGCGGCCTTGCGGGCTCGGGGTGTGCCGCGGATTGCGGCGATCGACGTCGATCCGGCGCGGCTGGCGACCGCCGCGCGGCAGGGGGCGACCGAGACGTTTGCTGCGACGGAAGGAGGAGACGATCGGAGTGCGGGCCAGCGGGCGGCCGCATGGGCGGCAGCGGCATCGGCCAACGCCGACGGTGCCGATCTCGTGATCGAGGCGGTCGGCACGACGGCGTCGGTCCAGACGGCGATCGCGGCCGCCTGCCGCGGCGGCCGCGTCGTGCTCGTGGGCAACGTCTCGCCTCGGATCGAGCTGCCGCTCCAGCAGGTGGTGACGCGACAGATCGCGATTCAGGGCTCGTGCGCTTCGGCCGGCTGCTATCCCGAGGCGATTCGCCTGGCGGCGACCGGCGTGGTCAACCTCTCGGGCTTTGGCAGCCGCGTCGCGCCGTTGGCCGAGGGGCCCGAGTGGTTTGAGCGGCTGCGGCGCCGCGAGCCGGGGCTTGTCAAGGTCGTGCTCGAACCCTGACGCCCGTGGCCCCGTTTCACTTCTGGATCTGAGGAACCCGATGTCTCAGCCTGCTGATTCGCTCTTCGATCTCACCGGCCGCACCGCGCTCGTCACGGGCGCCAGCCGCGGGCTCGGCCGTCAGATGGCCCTCGCGCTGGCCCGGGCGGGCGCCGATCTGGTGGTGACGGCCCGAGCCGTCGGGTCGCTGGCCGACACCGTCGCCGAACTGGAAGCCCTCGGCCGGCGGCCCGTGGCCGTGCCGCTCGACCTGCGGGACGAAGCCAGCATCCGAGCCGCCGCGGCGGCGGCGATCGCCGCCAAGGGCCCCCCGGACATCCTCGTCAACAACGCCGGCTGCAACGTCCGCAAGCCCGCGCTCGAAGTCACCTGGGACGACTGGAACACCGTCCTCGACACGAACCTCCGCGGCACCTTCTTCATGGCCCAAGCGATCGCCCGCGGCATGGTCGCCCGCGGCTCGGGCCGGATCATCAACATCGGCAGCGTGACGAGCGTGTTCGGCTACGCGGGCCTGGCTCCCTACACTGCCAGCCGCGGCGGCGTGAAGCAGTTGACGATGAGCCTGGCCGACGAATTCGGTCCGCACGGGATCACGGTCAATTGCCTCGCGCCCGGCTGGTTTCGCACGGCGCAGAACGACGTGCTCTATCGAGACGAGGAGTGGCTCGCGTATCTCGTCGATCGGATTCCGCTTCGGCGGCCGGGCATCCCGGCGGATCTCGACGGCGCGGTCGTGTTCCTGGCCTCCGAGGCCAGCCGCTACATCACCGGCCAGACCCTGCTCGTGGACGGCGGGATCACCACCGGCGCCACCCGAGCCCTGCCGCGGGCGTGAAGCGGCTCGAGGAAAGCCGGAAGCGTGATCTGGGGGATTCTCCCCATGGTCGCCACGGTCGCGGTCACGGGGTCTCCCTCGCGACGCCGGCCACAGCGCAGATCGCCAGCGGGCGTGCTCAGGGCGCGATCGGGCGGCTCAAGGGCGATCGACACCGCCGTCGAGTTCGGCCGGCCACGTCGAAAGGTCGTCCGGCGTGTCGAAGGCGCGGTGCAAGGCGGTCAACTCGGCCTCGCGACGGTCGCGAGGCAACCGGGCCCAGGCAGCCGCCTCTTCGCCCATCGTCCGTGCCAGCAGTTCGTAATACCACTCGGGGTATTCGGCCGGAGGAGCCTCGTTGTGATGGGGTGCATCGCTCATGGCAGCATCTCCTCGATGGGCGGCGCGAGGGTCGCGATCTCGCTCGGCTCCAGATTCGCAAGCACTGCGGCGCGGGCCAGGCCGGCTTCATACACGGCAACACGGGCGGGCGCTGTGAGCGGTGCTGGAGGAAGCTCATGCCTGCGGGCGGCTTCCACCACGAATGCGTGCTGGTCGGCAAATGGCATCGATCTCGGCCACGGGCAATCCTCGGCCTGCTGCCACCGGCGATAAAATGCCTTCCAGGCAGTCTGGTAGAGGCCGTAGCGGCCGCGGTTGACCGATTCCCAAACGATGCGTTCCGCCCGCACGAGAAACTCGAGGCGGTCGTTATCGGCAGTCCGGTCGATGGCCGCAAGCAGCGGTCTAGCAGCGCACGCTGGTTCACGCGCGGCGAATGGTAGGGTGGCCCAAGCCCTCCGCAGCGGCTCAACGGCCTGGAGGTGGAGCACCGCCTGGGACTCGTTGCGGGCAAAAGACTGCGATGCAAGGCCACCGACGATCGGCCAGTCTCTGTCCCGGTCGGTTTTTTTCATTCGCGCTACGGTATCCCGGTCGGCGAAGTCGGGATCAGCAGCGTCCGCGGTCCAGTGTTTCACACGCGGCGGGCGACCGAAGAAATCGACGTGATGGTCAGGTCCGCCCCCCTCCGTACGGACCGATAGATGTGACGTCCAGCCTCCCGCGAACCACTCGGCTTCGAGCGGGGCCCCGAAAATAGAGCGGTATCGGACCACCCATGGAGGTAGCGAGGCTTCATGGCGAATGAACAGGCTCCGGACTCCCTCCGCCTGATCCGGAGGCACAATCCAATCCGAGTCCTTGGTGGTTTGCTGCAGTCCGTAGTGAACGCACGCCATCCCGCTCGTGATCGCGAAGCGAATGCCCGACGCCCGCAGATCGATCCGCAAGGTGTTCAGGAAGTCGAGCGGTGTCTGCATGAAAACCTCGATCCCGGCGTTCTCGGCCGGCACGCCGTCGAGACTCCGCGCATCCCAATAGGATAGCCCGATCAGCGGCACTTTCACCACCTGCGGCACCCGAGGCCTGCCGCGGGTTGCAGGGTAGAATGCGGGTTCGTGAGAGGAGCGCGGATCGTGATGCAGCGCGGACGAATCCTGGTCGGTGTTCTTCTGGCGGCGTCGGGGCCGACGGCCGTCGCGGCCGACGAGGATGCTGCCGAGATCGCCCGTTGGCAGGAGACCTTCGCCGACAAGGTGCGGCCGCTGTTCGAGGCGAAGTGCCTGGCGTGTCATTCGGGTGCGGAGTCGGAGGGCGACTTCGATCTGGCGGCGGTGATGGCGGTCGAGCAGCCGGCCGAGCAGGGCATGACCTGGGATCGGGTGGCGGCCCGGGTGCGGCTCAACGAGATGCCGCCTCCCGGCAGCCCCGGGCTCTCCGATCCGGAGAAGGGCCTACTCCACCGCTGGCTCGATGGCCGGCCGGGCCGCAATCTCTGCGAAGAGCTCGCCAGCGACGAGACTCAGAGCTGGTATCGCGGCCAGGTGATGAGCCGGCGGCTGACCCACGCCGAATACGAGGGCATGATCGCCGCGCTCGTCGGGGTCGACCTCGATCCGGCCCGGAATCTGCCGCCGGATGGCGCTGGCGGCGAGGGGTTCGACACCACCGGCGACACGCTGTTTCTCTCACCGATTCACCTGGAGCGGTATCTCGCCGCCGCCGACGATGTCGTGGAGACGGTGCTGGCCGACGCGATGCCACCGGCCGATGCACCCGAGCGGGCGGGTTGGGAGCGGTGGGTGGGCGTGGGCTTCGAACCGACCGCGGCGAACGTCCGCGACCGGCTCGCGAGCTTCGCCACGGCCGCCTGGCGACGGCGGGTGACCGACGAGGAACTCGATCGGCTCGTAGCCCTCGCCGAGGAGACGGCCGCGCTCCCTGAGGCTCGGCCGCTCGACGGTCTGCGGCAGGCCTGCAAGGCGGTGCTCGTCTCGCCGAACTTTCTCTACCTCGTGGAGACCGTCCAGGCCGGGGGCGTCGAACCGCTCGCGCCGCGGCAGCTCGCCACGCGGCTGGCGGTGTTTCTCTGGGCGTCACTGCCCGACGACGAACTCCTGCGGCTGGCGGACGAGGGCCGGCTCACCGACGACGACGTGCTCAGGGAGCAGGTGCGGCGGATGCTCCGCGACCCGCGGAGCCGAAGCCTGGCCGAGGCGTTCGGCCTGCAATGGCTCGAGCTCGGCGGCTTCGCCCAGCGGGTGGCGGCCGACCGGAGCCTGTTTCCCGAAGTCGACGACCCGCTCGTTTCCGACTTTCGCGAGGAGACGATCCGCGTCGTGCACCGAGTGTTCGCCACCGATGCGAGCCTCCTCGAATTGATCGCGGCCGATGTGACCCCGCTCAACGCCCGGCTGGCCGTCCACTATGGCCTGCCTGAGCCGGAGCAGGTGGGAGCCGACGGCTGGGGCGTGGTCCCGCTCGCCGACGGCCGCCGTGGCGGCGTGCTGACGACGGCGGCGGTGCTTGCGACCACGTCGTATCCCCGCCGGACGAGTCCGGTGCTCCGCGGCCAATGGGTACTCGGTCAGTTGCTCGGCGGGCGGGTGCCGCCGCCACCGCCGGGCGTGCCGCCGCTGCCGGAGCCCCACGAGGGCGAGGAAAACCAAACGCTCCGGCAGCGGCTCGAGGCGCACCGCTCGAATCCGTCCTGCGCGACCTGCCATGACCGGATGGATCCGCTCGGCTTCGGCCTCGAAAACTACGACCCGCTCGGCCGCTGGCGGACCACCGACGCCGGCCAGCCGATCGACGCCTCGGGCACGCTCCCCTCGGGCGCGAGCTTTGCCGGCCCGGAGGAGCTCAAGGCCCGGTTGCTGGATCGTCGCGAGGAGTTCATACGGCACGTTTCCCGCAAGCTGCTCGGCTTCGCGCTCGGCCGCCAGCTCGACGAATTCGACCAGTGCGTGGTGAAGCGGACGGCCGAGCGACTGGCCGCTGCCGACTACCGGGCCGGCCTGCTCGTCGAGGAAATCGTGCTCAGCCACCCCTTCCGGCACCGATACCATAAAATGGAAGACTGAGCCGGGGCTGGCTGGCCCCCAGCGGAGGTTCACGAGCATGCGATTCCGATCACCCGCCCCAGGCATCGAGCTCTCCCGCCGCCGGTTTCTCCGGGGGACGGGCCTCGCGCTCGCGCTGCCGTTCATGGCCTCCTGGCCGGGCAGGGCGGCGGCGGCGATCGGCGGGGCCGCGCCGCGGCGGTGCGCCTTCCTCTACTTTCCCAACGGCGCCTCCATGAAGGATTGGGTGCCCGAGGCGACCGGTTCCGACTTCGCATTGCCCTACTCGCTCGAACCGCTTGCAGCCGTCCGCGAGCAGGTGCTCGTGATCTCCGGCCTCGACAAGCCGAACTCACGGCAGGGCGACGGCCACTATGCGAAGACGGCGAATTTCCTGACCGGGATGCCGGTGGCGAAGACGACCGGGGCCGAGCTGTCGAGCGGCGGGGTCTCGGTGGATCAGCTGATCGCCCGGTCGCTGGCGGGCCAGACGCCGCTGCCGTCGCTCGAACTGAGCACCGAGCCGATCGTGTCGGGGGTCGATAGCAACGTCGGCTTCACGCGGATCTACGGCGGCCACATCTCCTGGGAGTCGGCCGCCCGGCCGCTCACCCGCGAACTCGATCCGCGGATGGTCTGGGAGCGGCTGTTCGGCGGCAGCGTCTCGCTCGATGCCCGCGGCCGCCAGCTGCGGGGCAACCTGCTCGATCACGTGCTCGCCGATGCCCGCGACGTCCGACGGAAGCTCTCCCGCGACGACCGGCCGAAGTTCGACGAATTCCTCGATTCGGTCCGGGCCGTGGAGCAGCGGCTCGACCACGCCGCCCAGGATGACCGTCCACCGCCCGATCCGGCGGCGCTGGGCGTGACGCCTCCGGCCGGCATTCCCCGCGAGCCCTGCGACCACGTCGGGCTGATGCTCGACATGCTCGTGCTCGCCTTCCGCACCGACTCGACGCGGGTGGCCTCGTTCATGTTCGCCAACGACGTGTCGGGGCGAAACTTCTCATTCCTCGACGGCGTCCAGGGTGGCCATCACGAGATGTCGCACCATGAGGGCAAGCCCGAGAAGCTGGAGCAATACCGGCGGATCACCCGCTGGCATGTCGAGCAGTTCGCCGGGTTCGTCGCGCGATTGGCCGCGATTCCCGAGGGGGAGGGCACGCTCCTCGACTCGACGATGCTGCTCTGCGGCTCGAGCATGTCCGACGGCAACTCCCACAGCCCCGACAATCTGCCGATCCTCGTGGCCGGCGGTGGTGGCGGCACGCTGGCCGGCGGCCGGCATCTCGCCTTCGAGGGCGACCGGCCGCTCTGCGACCTGCACCTCGCGCTGGCCCGGCGGATGGGCCTGGCGATCGACTCCTTCGGCGACAGCACCGGCCCGCTGCCGGGTCTCGGCCCCGACGATGCCTGAAGGTTTCACTCAGGCAGTCGCGCGGCCGCCGGATTGAGCAGGCGTCTGACCTCGGCCGGGTCGCTCGTGGGCGGGTGGCAGGTTTCGCCGGTGCAGACGAAGGCCTTCGCGGACTGCTCCGGGCCGGACTTGCCTGCGGCTCCCGCCTGGGGCACGAGCCGGGCGAGGGGCGAGAGTTGGGCGAGCCGTTCGTCGCCGTCGGCGAGGAGCAGGATCCAGTTCGTGGCTCGGCTCTTCCAGACGGCCTCCACGAGCGCCACCGTGTCAGGGGTGGAGCGACGGCCGGCGATCACGACGTGGGTCGCTGGGAGCGCGAGTCGGTCGCGCTCCACGAGCAGGGAGAGCACCGCGGTCGGGGTCTGTTCGATCCGGCCGCGGAGCGCGGCCACGAGCCGCTCGGCCCGCGCGAATCGGGCGGGCTCATCGAGGATCACGGCCAGCCGGCGAAGGTTGGCCAGCGACACCGCGTTGGCCGAGGGCACCGCCTCGTCGCGATCTGGCTTGGGCCGCACGATCAGCAGGGGGTCGCCGGCCGGTGCGGCAAAGTAGCCGCCGGCCTCGTCGTCCCAGAAGATCGCATCCTGCCGGTCTTGCAGGGCCACCGCCTGCACGAGCCGATCGGGGTCGAACGAGGCTTCGTAGAGGTCGAGAAGCCCGCGGATCAGAAACGCGTAGTCGTCGGCGAAGCCCCCGCGGAGTGGGCCGTCGCCCTGACGGGCATGGCCGAGGCTGCCGTCGGGACTGACGAGATCGCGATGCATCCGATCGGCGGCTGCATCGGCGGCTTCGAGATAGGCCGGGTCGCCGAGCAGCTGGTAGCCGCGGGTGAGGGCCGAGATCATCAATCCGTTCGAAGCGGTGATCAGCGTCGCGTCGACGGCGGGGCGGGGCCGATCGTCGCGGGCCGCCAAGAGCCGCCGGCGGGAGTGTTCAAGTTCGGCGGCTGCTTCTGCCACCGACAGGCCGAAGGCGGCGGCGGTCTCGTCAATGGAATGCCGCTCGAAGAGCACGCTTCCCCGAATCGCTCCGTTGGCCTCGGGGCCGTAGCGATGGCAGAAGCGGGCGGCCCGCTCGGGCCCGAGCCCCTGCTCGATCTGGTCGCGAGTCCAGCGGTAGAAGGCTCCTTCCTCAGGCTCGGTCGCGGTCGGGTTCGGCAGGCTGTCCGCGTCGATCGCGGCGTGGAATCCGCCATCCGGCGCCGCGAGGTCCCGCAGGGCGGCGTCGAGCAGGCCGCGGGCCGTGGCAGCGAAGGCGGCGTCGTTTGTGGCCTGGAAGGCTCGCAGGTACGTCATTGCCAACTGGGCCTGATCGACCAGAAGCTGCTCAAAGTGCGGCTCCCGCCAGGCGGCGTCGGTCGCGTAGCGATGGAAGCCGCCACCAAGCTGATCGCGAATGCCGCCGGCCGCCATAGCCTGGAGCGTGGCCACGGCCATCGCGTGGGGTGCTCGGTCACCGCCGTCGTCCGGCGGGGCGGCAGCGGCATACAAGAGAAACTCGATCGCAGCGGGGCGAGGAAACTTGGGCGGACCGCCGAAGCCCCCGTGGCGGGGATCGAACTCGGCCCGCAGGGTCTCGAGGGCGCGGGCCTGCACCCTGGCCGAGTCGGACTCGGCGGTGGCCACGGGAGCAGCGACGAGATTCGTGAGCGCCGCCCGCGTCTCCCGTCCGCTCGCCACGACCCCCGCGCGGTCGGTGATCCAGGCTTCGACCACCTCCGCGAGCACCGTGCGGAACCCGGGCCGACCGGGCCGGTCGGCGGCGGCGAAGTAGGTGCCGCCGGCGAACGGCTCCCCGTCGGGCGTCAGCCAGACCGAAAGCGGCCAGCCCCCGCGGCCCGTCGTCGCCTGCACGAAGGTCATGTAGATCTGATCGACGTCAGGCCGCTCGTCGCGATCGACCTTGATGCAGACGAAATGCTCGTTGAGGTAGGCGGCCGTCTCAGGATCTCGGAACGATTCCCGAGCCATCACATGGCACCAGTGGCAGCTCGAGAAGCCGATCGAGAGGAAGACCGGTTGGCCGCGGCGACGTGCCGCGTCGAACGCCTCCGGTCCCCATGGCTGCCAGTCCACCGGATCATCGGCATGGTCGCGAAGGTAGGGCGATGGGGCGTCGGCGAGCCCGTTTCCGCCCCGCTCGGCGGCGACCGTCGGGGCCAGGCCTGCCAGGATCACCGCCGAGGTTGCCAGCCAGGCGATCCCAATGCGAGGGCAAGACGACGAGGCAATCATGAGATGACGGAGGCTCGGTTTCCTACGCCGCTCGATTGTCACGGGCAACTCCTCCCACCACGGAAATCCCGAACTGACCCGAACGGGCCGGGTAGCATCAAGAGGCCCTCTGCAGCGGGCCTTGTCCATTGCTAGGATACTCGTTCGTTTGTGGAGCCCACGGCTGGGTTTTTCGGGTGTCGGGGGAGGAGATCATGCGAAGGTTGTCAGCCGGCGGCGGTGGCCGCGCGGTCGCTTGTGTGGCGTTGCTGTGGGTGGTTCCGCCTGCCGTTCCGGCGTCCGATCCGCCGCCGCTCGTGCGGAATCTGCTGAACCGGATCGAGCAGCATGAAGCGGAGGCCTTTCCGCTCGAGCGGCAGGCCCGCACGCTCGAGAGCAAGGGGCTCGTGCCGTTCTGGGATCGGATGAACGCGGCCGATCCCGATACGAGGTTCGACGTGCTGGCCGACGTGGGGCTCCAGTCGCTTCGCTGGGGTAAGGCGGACGAGGTCGTCAGCTACGATCTGGACATCGAAGAGACCCGCTACCAGGCCGGTGGTCCGATCGTCGATGCGGCCGGCTGGCGGGCGACCCTGGAGGAACTCCGGACGGCCGGCTACCGGATCACCCACTCCGACTGGCACCAGGAGCGGTTCGAGATCGACGCCGACGGCCGACGGATCTCCGATACCCGGTTCACCATCCAGGGCAGCCGGGGCGACGGCCGGGATCGGCTCGAGGTGAAGGCCACCGTGCGGGTGCGGTGGCGGGAAGCCGGTGATGGATTCGTGCCCGACGCGGTCGAGGTGCTCGACGCGAAGGTGCGGCGGCGATCGGCCCCGCCGTCGTTCACCCAGTGGCTGCGGGTGCGGCTGGCGCCGCTGTTGCTCGAGCAGAACAAGCCGATCGAGATCGACTACGGCGCGACCTACGCCCATGACCTCGACGGCGACCAATACCCCGACCTGCTCCAGGCCGGCAGCGACACGATCCTCTGGAACGAGGCCGGGCGGTCCTTCAAGGCGGGGCCGTTTCTGCCGCGGGAGGCCGAGGCCCGGGTGAGCCGGGTCGGGCTCGTCGCCGACGTCGATGGCGACGGCATTGTCGACTGGATCTGCGACAACGCCGTGCGGAAGCGGCTGGAGTGGCATCGTGGCCGGCCGAACGCGGTTCCCGGGGAGCCTCCGTTCGAGCCCGAGCCCCACGAGATTCCGATGAAGGGCCTGTTCAAGAACGTCTCGGCGATCACGGCCGGAGACATCGACCGCGACGGCGATCTCGACCTCTACGTGAGCCAATACCGCACGCCGCAGGACTCGATGCCCGAGCGGTATTGGGACGCCAACGACGGCTACGGCAACCTCCTCTTGGTCAACGATGGCAAGGGCGGCTTCCGCGATGGCACCGAAGCGGCCGGGCTGGCCCCGAAGCAATATCGCCGCACCTATTCCGCCTCGTTCGTGGATCTCGACGGCGATGGCGATCAGGATCTGGTCGTCGTCTCCGACTTCTGCGGCACCGATCTCTACCTCAACGACGGCCGCGGCCACTTTCAGGACATCACCGAGACCGGGCTCGACGCGCCCCGCACCTTCGGGATGTCGCACACCTTCGCCGACTACGATCACGACGGCCGGCTCGACTTCTTCGTGACCGGGATGAGTTCGACCACGTCTCGAAGGCTGGAGCGGATGCAGGCCTTCCCCGCCGGCTACGACGACGCCAACCAGATGCGGGCGGTGATGGGCTACGGCAACCGGATGTACCTCGGCCAGGCCGACGGTCGGTTCGCCGAGCCGGCCTACAAGGACGCCGTGGCCCGGACCGGCTGGTCGTGGGGGTCGGTGTCGTTCGACTTCGACAACGACGGCGACGACGACATCTATGTGGCCAACGGCCACGTCTCGGGAAAGAGCACCGAGGATTACTGCAGCAACTTCTGGTGCCACGACATCTATCTCTTGCCCGGTGTTCAGGGCGACGACATGAAGTCGTACCTCGACGCGATCCCAAACCGGGCTCAGATTTCCTGGGACGGCTTCCAGGTGAATTCGCTCTTGGTGAACCAGGCGGGCCAGGGTTTCCAGGACCTCGGCTATATGCTCGACGTCGGCTTCGACTACGACAGCCGCCAGGCGATCGCCACCGACCTCGATCTCGACGGCCGCGTCGACCTCGTGATCGCGAGGCAGCCGGAGGATCTGCTCGCGCCGGCGAGCGACGAGAAGGCCTGGACGTCGCTGATGCTCTACAAAAACAGCCTTCCCGAGGCGGCCGAGCGGGGCTGGATCGGGGTCACGCTCTCCGGCGCGGCCGGGGTCTCACCGCTCGGGGCTACCGTGCTCCTCGAGACCGATCGGGGCGTCCGCCGTCAGGTCGTGGTGTCAGGGGATTCGTTCCTCTGCCAGCACCCGGCGCAGAAGCACTTCGGGCTCGCGCCGGGCACGGCCGTGAAGTCGCTCACGGTCGTGTGGCCGAACGGCACCGAAACGGTGGTCTCGGCACCCGAGCCAGGACGGTACCACGCCGTCGCACCACTTCCGAGCCAGTGAGGTGACCGTCGGGCTCAGGGCTGGGCCGTCGACGCGGCTTCCCCGGAGCGGATCCAGCGGGCCCGATGGGGCAGCGGCGACGTGCCGTCGAAGTAGGCCTGCAACTCGGGCCAGAGGTGGTCGGCCACTTTGCGGCCGAGTTCGAGGCCGGCGACGTTGTCGGCCTGGATGTGGTAGCCCCCCATCACCCGGGAAATGCCGGCCATCTCCGCGGCGGCCGTGAACGTGGGGAGCGGCAGGAGCACCTCGCAGGTGGTGTGCGGGTCGTCCAGTATCTCGGCGAGCGGCCGGCCGTCGAGTTGCTGCATCTCCTGGCAGGTGAAGCCCTGTTCGGTGAGTTCGCCCGCCTGTCGCGGCTCGACGAAGCCACACGTGTCGCTGCCGGTGAACAGGGCGAGGATCCGGCTGCAGCCGCCGCTGACACAGCTGTGGCCCGAGACGTAGCCGGGGAAGGGGGGCGTGATGAAGGTGGCAGGCGAATAGGGGATCCAGTTCTCGCCCTGGATCGTGGCGACGCCCTGGCCCGGGCCCATCCAGCCCCGGATTGGCTTGCCCCGGTAGAGATGGTGGATGAGCGTCCAGGGACGCGAACTGTCGTAGAACCGCTTGGAGTCCCAGGCGGCGATGAAGGTGTCGAAGGCGCAGGTGCCGACTGCGAAGAACAGCTTGACGTCGCGGTCGAGGTCGTTGCGGTCCCGTCGGGAGACGACGAGTGCGAACCTCAGCCAGTGGCCCGACTGGCCGGTCGACCGCGGGCCGTCCCGCATGAACTCCACGATCGCCTTCTGCTCGGGGGTGAGACTGCCGTTGAAGGCGATGCATTCCTCCACCTCGCGGGCGAGTTCCGGCGACCCGACCAGGGGCGGCGGACCGGGCCGGAACTGGTCCGACCGCTCGAGTCCGAACGGCCAGACCCGATACCAATGGGGCGTGAGGAAGTCGGGCACGATCGTGCCCCCGTGACCATCGTCAAACGGGATCAACTGCCAGCGGTCGGGATCATGAATCGTCTCGGGCGGATTGACCACGCGATACATCGTGTAATCGGAATATGGTTTCCCATTCCCGCCGGGCTCGTCACCGAGTTGGTTGGCACCGTCGCCATACCGATACGTCACGAGCAGGCGGGCGACGTGATTGCCGATGCCCACCGGGGTGGCGAGATCCTCGGAATCGTCGGCCGGGTCGTAGCCCATCTGCCGCATCGCGGCCGTGAGATCGGCGGCGAAGTGCGGGTATTGATCGAGGCAGGCCCGGTACATCGCATGGGCAATCGCCTTCTCCTTGTTCTCCCGGGTCCGCTCCGTGGCCGGCCGCCGCAGGGTGTCGCCCGTGAGGGTGCCGACCGCCCGGTCGTCATAGGCCGCCCAGGCGTCGAACATCGCCGTGACAGGGATCACCATCTGCCGCGACAGAATCGTGGGCCTGGCCCCCAGCCGCTCGACGTCGCGGGCCGCCGTCTCGAGCATGACCTCGACCCAGCGGGAAGCGGCCGAAGGCTCGTGGCCGCCGCCGGCCGGGCGGTCGGTCTCGGGAATCTGCTGGGCGCGGGCCAAGCCGTCGAACCCGGCCGCCACCACGACGACGGTGCCCAGGATGATCCCGCGGACGAAGCGAACAACGGTCATGTGACTCATGCTCCCGACCAGAATCCAACCCCGCCGCCTCCAGTATTCCTGACCGGCACGGATTCGCAACTCGGTATGCAAGGCACAGGCCGCTCCCGCGGGGCGATCCGCCTGCCCCACGGCAGTGGGGACGGCGCGGTCGCTGCGGAATCGGCTACTCCGCGGCAATCGTGGCCGGTCTCGGTGTCCCCGGATTGGCATCCGGGGCTTGTATGCGGCACAGCCGGGCGTTGATCCAAGCCCCCGACGCGAGTCGGGGGACTCCGCGTGGAAGCGAGGCCCGTTGTCCACTCGGCGAAGCGACGCCTGCCGCCCTGCGTCCGCTACGCCGGCGGCATCGACAGGCTTCTAATCGCGGTTCCAGACGAGCCGGGCCGGTTCGCCGAGCCGACCGACGAGAATGGCGTGCTGGTCGTACTCGGCTGCGAGTTGGATGGCGTCTGTCTCGGCGATGCCGAGCACGAGCAGGCTCGGTTCGGCGGGCCACTGGCCGCCGGAGTCCTCGCCCGAGCCGGGTAGGCAGGGGTGGCCCAGGTCTCGAATGGCCGCGCGGAGCCGGTCCATCCGGCCGGCATTCTCGGCCGCGGGCAGGATCTGCGATCGCGGGTTGCAGGCAGTGACGAAGGCCCAGTCGCGGAGGCCGTGCCGCTCGAGGAGGCGGTCGACTGCGGCCGACCGCTCCTCGCAGCGGATCACGAACTCCTGGCAGCCCTCACTGGCTGCGACGAAGTAGGCAGCGGCCCGATACGCCACCTTCAATTGCTCGTCGATCGCCATCGCAGCGGCCGGACCTGACTCAGCGGGGGCCCCACGACGGCAGACTCGGCAACCGCATGGCCCGGACGGTGGTCGTGCCTGAACCGCTCACATCCGAATCCGCGTTCCCAACGGAGAGCGTCTGCTCGCCGGCCGTGGCGAAAGTCACGCGGAGCAGAGCGATGCCGTTGACGAAATCAACAGTACTCGGGAGCGTTGCCTCGGCGTCGCTGCTCGACACGGCGAGGCTGCCCATGAAGCCTCGAACCATGCGGCCATCGGCGTCCACGGCCACGAGTTGCGCGAGCATCGGCAGGCCAGCGATCACCTGCCGGGGCAGCCAGACGTCGATGGCGGCAACGGTCGGAGCCGCCTTCACGGTGGTCGTCGCGGTCGCCTCGATGTCGCCGGTCGTCACGGTCACGTGCTGCGCGCCAAGCGTGGCGAATGCCACTTCGAAATAGGCTCGACCGCGGCGGAATTGCACCGTCTCGGGCAGCCTGGCTTCCGGATCGCTCGAGGCGAGCGTGGCGGATCCGCTGAACTCTCGGATCGCCTCCCCGTCGGCGTCGATGGCGACGACCGCGACTCGAGTCGTTTGACCGGCCACCACGTCGGGCCGCAGTTCGATCCGGAAGTCGGCGACGACGGGTTGCGCCGCGACGGTGGTCGCCGCTTCGGCCGTGAGGTCGCCCGCCGTGGCCGTCAGCGTCTGCTCGCCAGGGGTGCCAAACGTCACCGTCGCCACGGCCCGGCCCCGCTCGAAGGTGACTGTCGTTGGGAGGGTCGCAGCCTCGTCGCTACTCGTGAGCGAGACGTCGCCGCTGAAGTTCGGCACGCTGCGGCCATTGGCGTCGAGGGCCATCAGCATCACCTTGACCGGTGAATCGACCCTGGTCGATTCGGGTATGCGCATCACCAACTGCGTCGCCACGATCGGTGCGGCGACCCGGGTCGTGTCGGATCCGGTGATCGGGGCGATGCCGACGGTGCTGGCGGTGAGGGTTTGTTCGCCGGTCGTGTTGAACGTGACGCTGACAAAGGCCCGGCCCCGCGAGAACGAGACCGATTCCGGCAGAACAGCCGCTTCGTCGCTGCTCGACAGGTACACCTCCCCGCTGAACGAGGCAGGACGATTGTCGGCCCCGACCGCCATGATCAACGCCCGCACCGGCAGCCCGTTGGGCACGGCCGAGGGAAGTACGACGGAGAAGCCAGTGGCCTCGACGTCGGTCACCACGTCGCCGGCATCGGCCCCTGGCAACCGACCGTCAGACAATCGTGTGAGGACCGACTGTGCGAGGCCAACGAGGTCGATCGGCATGCCGCTGAGCACCATGCGGGCCTCGAGCCCTTCGAGGCCGAGTTGAGCGGTGCGGGCAGCCGTGTGGTTTCTACGATCGGAACGCCGATTCGTCGCCATGGTGAAACTCCTCGAGATGCAACCCCTGAGAGACGTCGCTCTCCCCTGGACGGAGAGGCTACCACATGGAACGAATCGGGCCAGCAAACGTTGCGGGAGCCCCCTATTTGACCGGGATTTCGGCCCGCCAGCGGCCGTCTTCGAGCCCGATCCGCTCCAGAGGAATCCGCCGGAAGCCGATCTCCCAGGCCGGGGAGTCGTCGGCCAGCCGGTAGTCGCCGGCGGCGGCGTCGACGAACCGGGGGTCGGCGTCGATCAGGTTGTGTTCGAAGGTCACACTGGCCCCGGCCGCCGGCTCGATCGTCGCCCAGGTGCCGCCCGTGCTCACGTTGCGGCGGACGACGACGTTGCGGGGCATCTGCGGAGCCTCCTCCAGGAGCCGCGCGATCTCCGGATACCGATTGGTCCAGGTGGGGCTCTGCCAGGGCATCTCATCGAGCTTCTGTCGCATATAGCCGCCGGGAACGACCGTGGGGGCGAACCAGCCGATCCCGCGAGCGTCCACCTCGACGGCCGGCTCTCCGTTGACGAACAGGTTGTTCTCGACGAGGTTGTCGCGGCCGCCGCCGATGAAGGCCGACCGGCCGGCGTTGCGGAAGAAGTTGCCGACGATCGTGATGCCGCTGGCGCAGTCGTCGAGATAGACCCCCATCGCCCCGAGCCGACCAGGGGCCACGATGTCCTCGAACCGGTTGTGGCGGATCACCGTGCCCCGCATCGACCAGTCGCGGCCCATGTAGAAGGCTCCCACGTCACCCGTCTCCTGGCAGACGTCGCGGATGTGGTTGAGTTCGATTTCGTGGTCGTTGCCCCCGAGCAGGATGCCGTTGTGCGGCGCGTCGTGGATCAGGTTGTGGGCGGCGCGGTTGCCGACGCCCTGGATCTCGACGGCGGGGCGGTAGGTCCGCTGGAGCCGGGCGTAGTGATGGATGTGGTTGTTCTCAGCGCGGTGGCCGGCGGGTATGAGCCGCGGGCGGTCGCCGCCAACGAGCCGCACGCCGCCCGCCCCGAGATCGTGCAGGTCGCTGCCGAGCACGGCATGCCCGCTGCCTCCCTGCACGTCCACGCCCCAGCCGCCTGCGTTCCGCAGCCGGCAGCCGCCGATCGTCACGGCTTCGCCGCCGGTGATCGTCACGAGCGTGCCCCGGCTGCCTTCGAGCACGAAGCCGCGGAAGGTCACCCGCGAGACACCGTCGCAGACCAGGACATGGTCGAGAAGCGTCACGGTCGCCTCGCCCGTGAACCCTTCCGGCGGCCAGAGGTAGAGGACGCCGTGCTCCCGATCGACGCACCATTCGCCGGGGTGGTCGAGTTCGCAGAGCATGTTGAAGCCGTAGAACCGCTGGCCGCTCCGGTAGGTCGTGTGCGGCTCCTCGAGTTCGATCGAGCGAGCGGCCGGATCGACGGCCTTGATGCGCTGTCGGGAATCGGACCAGTCCCAGAAGAAGTAGCCGAACAGCCAGCCGTCGGGCTCGTGCAGCCAGGCCGGCAGCCGGTCGATGTCGGCAGTGAACTTCCCGACGGAGTTGCCCGGCAGTCCGCCGTCGGTCATCGGCCGGTCGCCGAGCAGTTCACCGATCGTGGCAAAGCCGTCGTTCGGCCAGCGGGCGATCGGCTGGCAGACGTCGTTCACGAACACCTCGAGACGTTGGTCGCTGCCGGCGAAGGTGCCGGCATCGGCGACACCGGCTGCCTTCAGGTCGGCCTCGAGGACGTGGGGCCGGGCCGCCTCGGGGATCCGGGCGACGACCCCGGCGCCGCGGACGGGCTTGAAGCCGCCCACTCGTCGACCACCGGTGAGCACGACCCGTTCGCTCGGGGCCGACTCCCAGGTCACGCGGGTGCGGGTCGTGCCGCTGTCGGCGGCAGCCAGCGCGAGCGGCTCCGCGAGTTGATGCGTGCCCCCGTGGATCACGACCCGAATGTCGGCGGGCGGCGACTCGGAGGCGAGCATCGTCCTCACGCGATCCCGGGCGGCGGCCAGCGTGGCGAGCGGGCCGCGGTCGGTGCCCGCCGCGTGGGTGACGGCGGTTCCCGTCCAGGCATCGTTGCCTTCGAGGGCGACATGCACGGCGACCGACTCCGCGGCGGCCGTGGTCATGGCCGAGAGGCCGGCGAAGGCCAGCAGGTGGAAAGCACAGGTCTGACGCTGCTGCCGCCACCACCAAAGCGCGACGACCACTGCAGTTACCGCCCAGCCGCCAGCGGGCTCGGGCACCGCGGCCGCGACGGCCGCGCCGGTCGGCAGATAGGAGCCGGTGCCGTACGTGCCCGCCGCTTGCACGGCGATCAGGTCGAGGACGTTGCACACGCCGTCGTAGTTGAAATCCCCCTCGCTCCAGAAGGCCGCCTGCGGCGAGCCGTAACGACCGCCGGAGACGATGCCCACGAGGTCGAAGGCATCGACCTGGCCGCTGAGATTCGTGTCGCCGGCAGAGGCGAAGGCGACGGTCAGCGACCCATCGGACGCGGCGAGATAGCCGAGGGTGCGGGTGCCTGCCGAAGCCGCCGCCACCGAGGAGGTGATGCCCGAGGCGCCGAGCCACGAACCGGTGCCGCGGCCTGCAAAGAGTGCCTCGAACAACGCGGCGAGCGACATCCCTCCGGCGGCCACTTCCACCCGGCCGCTGCCCAGATCGACGAGGCCGCCGCCGGCGCCCAGGACGATCGAGAGCGATGCGGCGTCGACGGTGACCGGCCGTGCCGCGGGCAGGAGTAACCGGCCATTGCCGGCCACTGTGATCCGGCCACCAAGTTCCCCGCCGGTGGCGATCGCGAGCGTCCCCGCTGCGATCCGCGTGCCGCCGGTGTGGCGGGCCCGGCCCGCGAGCACCGTCCGGCTCGAGCCGATGCCCGTCACCGTGACCTCGCCCGGTCCGATGAGGTCGCCCGCGAGCGTGGCTGTGACCGAGAAGAGTCCGCCGGCCCGGATCGTGGTGTCGGCGGCGATCGCGAGCGTGCCGGCCAACGTGCCGGTGTTGGAGAACCGGATGGCTCCGCCGAGTCCGGTGCTCCCCGCGCCCGCGACGGCAATGTCGTTGGCAAACACCCCTTGATCGGCCTTCAGGTCGAGTCCGCTGCCCGAGGCCACTTCCACCGAGGCCGTGCCGAGCGCCGCGGTGCTCCCGAGTTCGACCGTGAGATTGCCTGCGAGGCGGGCGGTGCCCGTCAGCGTCGAGCCACCGCCGACGGGCCGGAGCACGATCAGGGAAGCGGCCGGGCCCCCGCCGCCGATGAGTTCGGGCGCGTTGCCGGCCAAGCGGGCGGTGACGAGCAGCGTCGCCCCGTCGGCGACGGTGAGCGACGGCGCGCCGACGAGGCTGAGATCGGAAGCGGTCGCGGTCGCTCCCAGTCGGTACCCGGTCGTGCGGACGTCGATCGATTCCACGGTGACCCCATCGGCGGGCACCACCGTGCCCGCAGGGCCGGCGAAGATCGCCGTCGTGCCGAGGGCCGGTTCCGAATTCCAGGCCACGTCGGGGCCGTAGATCGCGCCGTCCCGCCAAGTGATTCCGGCGGAAGTCCAACTGCCCGAGCCTCCCCGGACACCGTCGCCCGCCCACCAGAGTTCGCCCGGCGTGTACACCGGCGTCTGATAGAAGACACCCAGGTTGTTGCCCACCGCCCGAGGGCTGCCATCGGAAGGCGTGTTGAGGATCTGGGTCTTGTTCACCCCGGATGCCGTGGGATTCCACCAGGCCATCGTGGTGGAGCCGCCCCCGTCCAGGTAGATGCCATCCCAGGCCCCGAAGGAGGCGAGCCACTCGCCCACCTCCCGGTTTGTGGCCCCCACCGACGCGGTCGAGCGGCCGTCGATCGTCATCAGGTAGACGTAGCGGGTGTCCTGCGAAACGCCGACTCCCGTGCGGGGCTGCCGATCGGTGCCGGAGAGCCGTGGGCTGCCGGCCGCCAGGCACTGATAGATGCCGGAGACGGCGGTCCAGGAGTCACCGGCCGTCGTGACGTTGATCGTGTCGAGGATCGACGGCACGCCATCGGCCGTGACCGAGAACGACGCCCGGCCCACGCCTTCGGCGACTCCGGGCGAGACGAGCACGCCATCCGACACGGCGAAGCCCGTGAGATCGGCCACCGAGCCATTGGCCACGTAGAGGTTTGCATTGACGGCGGCGACCAGCGGATGCGACGTGCCCCGTGAATTCGTGATGAAATTCGGGGTCGTTTGGAGGATTGTTTCGCGAACCCCGGGCTGCCAGGAAGAGGCCCGCGGTGTCGTAAAGAAGGAGAGCCCGGGGGCGAGTGTGTCGATCCGAAGACAGTTCACCTGGAGCGGGTCGGGGGCGGTGAGCGTGAGGTCGGCGTGGAGGATGCCGGGGGAGAGCATCGCGGCCGTCGTCCAGTCGAACGGGGACTGGCCCCGGGCAGCGGGGCTGGCGAGGCCGGTCATGACGCCGGTCAGAAAACCGAATGCCAGACTGCCGACGAGTCGGGTGGATCGGCCGCGACACGGCAGCGGGACGGCGGAGGGAATCATGCTGCTCGATCCCTCGAGTGATGACGGTCGTCGGCAAGCTGCTGTCAGGCCGCTCACCCCGCGGGGCGCCGGCGGCGAACCAGGCTTCCGGCTCCCAGCCCGAAGAGAGCCCAGCCGAGCACCGCGGTCGGCTCCGGCACGGCCGAGAGGCTCCCGGTCGCGGTAGGTGCCGCCGGGAAATAGTTGCCTTGATTGTACGCACCGCCGCCGTTGATCGCGACGAGGTCGAACACGTTGGTGACGCCGTCGTAGTTCATGTCGCCGTCGTTCCAATCGGCGGCCACCCCGCTGCCGTAGGTGCCCGAGGAGTTGATCCCCACGAGGTCGAAGACGTTGACCGCCCCGCTCAGGTCGATGTCGCCGGGCGCCGCGAACGACACGCGGGCCGAGCCATCGCCTGCCACCACGTAGCCCACGGCCCGTCCTCCGCCCGCTGCGGCGGCCGTGCTCGACATGATGCCGGTATTGCCGTTCCAGCCGCCGTTGTTGCGGCCGGCGATGATGTCGGCCCGGAGGTCGGCCGCCGAGATGCCGCCGGCGGCGATGGATACTTGGCCGGCGCCGAGATCGAGCCGGCCGCCGCCGCTCGTCTGCGCCACCGCCAGGCTGCCGACTGCCACCGTCACGCGGGCATCGTCGGCGAGGGCCAATTGCCCTCCGCCATCGACCGTGACGGACGGAGCGCCGGAGATTGTGCCGGCGTTGATCGCCAGCGATGCGATCCCGCTCGTGGAACTGACGGCGAGCGTTGCGGCGGCCAGCGTGCCCCCGTCTACGATCACCGAGGGCGACCGCATCGAGATGCCAGAGCCGACCGCGAGCGTGGCGCCGGAGTCGACGGTGACGGCGGTCGCGGCGAGCCCGTCGGCATTCGTGACTTCCAGCGTGCCGGCCGAGATCGTGGTCGGACCGGCATAGGCATTGGCGGCGTCGAACACGACCTTCCCCGCGCCGGTCTTGGTGACCGAGGTGGCTGAGGGAATCGAGGGATAGCCCGCCTGGGCCTGGGTGACCGATCCACTCGCCACGTTGATCACGATGTCGGTGGGCGGGCCGCCGGCCGGCGTGAAGACGAGGTTCAGGCTGGTGCCCGTCTGGGTGACCGAGAAGCTTCCTCCCTGGATCTCGTTGGCGAAGCCGGCGGATGCGACCGTGGGGGAGGTGTTGATCTGAAACGCATCGGCCGAGAAGCCGGTGATCCCGCCTGCGGCCCGGGCAAACTCCCAGGTGTAGGCCTGGGCCGGATTGAAGCCGGTCGCAAGGCCCGGAGTGTCGGGCGAGGTGGCGGAGAGCGTTTCGAGGTCAAGGAGCACGGGACCGAACTGATCGGCCGAGATGCTCAGGCTACCGCCGATCTCGAGCACGCCCCAGCCGCCGGCCGCCGAACCGTCGGCGAGCTTGAAGACCTGGCCGGAGTAGGGGCTCCAGGCGACGTCACCCGTGACGGTGAAACTGCCGGGACTCGGCGCGAGTACACCCGACGGCCCCACGATCAGCGAGCCCGCGACCGTGCCGAGGCCGCCCATGATCTGGCTCGGCGCGACCGTGAGCCCGCCGGTCACGCCCGTCACGTCGAGCCTGCCGGCCGGATTCACCGTGACCCTGGTCGAGGTGTCGATCGAGCCGAACACCGACTCACCCTGTCGGTCTACGGTGCGAATGGCGAGCGTGCCGGCGTCGATCACCGTCGGGCCGGTGTATTCGTTGGGCACGTTGAAGGTGACCGTGGCGTTGGGCACGTTCACCTGCACACCCAGCGGCCGCGAGCCGCTGTTGTTGGTGCTGCCATCCTGAATGTTGACGTTGAACACCATTCCGCCGGTGCCGTTGCCCTCGAGCGGGATAAGCCTGACCGATGCCCCGGGCTGGTCGGCGTAGCCGGCGGTCAAGGCCTGCCCGTAGATGCTGCCGAAGCTGCCGGTGTTGGCAAGTGAGCCGAAGGTCAGCGGCAGGGGCGAGTCGTTCCGGATGAACGTGTCCAGGCCCACGCCGATCCGGAGGATGCCGGTCGACGTGTTGACTGCATCGCCCATCTGGACCGGACCCGAATCGGCCTCCACGATCAGACCATTGACGATGTCGAGCCGGCGGGAACTCGTGAGCGCCGATTCGGCCGACCAGGCCAGGATTCGCTTGACGTTCGATTCCCGGAAGCTCATCGAATGGACGATCCGGTAGCCGAGGTCGCCGTACCCGGGGCCGCCGATCCAGATGCCGTCCGTGTTGGCCCGGTTGTCGAAGATCACATCGTCGAACTCGCCGGGGAAATCGGGCGTGCTCGTCCAGTTGTTTGGGGCTCCGGGTGTGCCGTCGCCTGGGCCCACCGTCTGGCCCCAGCCCATCTTGCCTTGGGCAAGGTTGGTCCAGGCGATTTCGGCGGCGCTTCCGGTCGACCCTGCCGCCATCGCCAGCAAAATCCCGCTCACGATCAGCGGAATCCTGCAAACTCGCAGCCTTGGCCGCGAAGCGCGAGCATCGGACGAGTGGGTGAAGGCAGGGCTGGGGCGGGCGTTCATCGGCGCGACTCCGTGCTGGATCAATTCGAAGCGGGGCGGCGAATGCGAGAACCCGAATCGCATGACATCCCTCGCGACTCCTGCGGAAATCGCATTCTACTCGCCCTCGCTCCCCGACATTTCGGGAAATGCATCAAGCAATGCAAGCCGCGAGCCGTGTGAGAATTTCGCAAGCGAGCATAGAGACGCGGGTTTTGGTCACCTCGTCGCCTCGCTGGCGTAAAGGAATTGCCCGGAGTCGTAAAGATTCGCCCGTTCATAAAGGAACCGTGCGACCGGAACGTTGACCAACCCGGTGGGTGGGGACGATCCTACGCCCAGCGTCCGTACCGCGAGCGGTGCGGTATCGCTGCCATGACTGCCCGAGCGTGGTCTGGTCCCGCCTGCCAGAGTCCCACCGTCATTCCTGCGAGCCCACCTATGAGCAGCCTGCCTCACGCCACGCCATCGCGACATCGCCCTCTCCATGGTTTCACCCTCGTCGAACTTCTGGTCGTGATCGCGATCATCGCCACGCTGATCGGTCTGCTTTTGCCCGCCGTTCAGAGCGCTCGTGAGAGCGGCCGCCGCGTGCAGTGCCAAAACCATCTCCGCCAGGCCGGCACAGGCTGGCTGTTGCACGAGAGCGTGAAGAAAACGCTTCCCAGCGGCGGCTGGGGCCTGGCCTGGACAGGCGACCCCGACCTTGGCTTTGGCTCACGGCAGCCGGGTGGGTGGATCTACTCGATCCTACCGTTTCTCGAGGAGACATCGCTGCACAACCTCGGCGCCGGCCAGCCCGAGGCTGCGAAGAAGCAGGCGGCCCGCGACCGGCTCGCTGCCGCCTCGTCGACTTTCTACTGTCCCTCCCGGCGGTCGGCCTCGCCGTATCCCTGGACGCAGTCGTGGAGCATGGCCAATGCCGTGATGCCGACGTCAGTGGGCCGCTCCGATTACGCCGCCAACGGCGGCAGTGTCTACAACCAGGTGGGCGAGCCGATCGCACCGCCCTGGTCCGGTCATGCTGCCGGCGACGTCAACGGCGGCCCCGCCTCGGTGGCTGTCGGCACCTCGACCACAGCCCGCAGCCACTTCTCCCGCCTGGCCGGCCTGACCGACGGCGTCGTCCATGCGGGCAGCGCCGTCAAGATTTCCCAACTCACCGATGGCACGAGCAAGACGCTTCTCGTGGCCGAGAAGCACATGGATCCCGACAACTACGCCACGGGCAACGACGGCGGTGACAACGAAGCAGCGCTGATGGGCATGGGCCGCGACATCGTCCGCTGGAGCAACCATGCTGATGGCAGCCCGCTGCCGCCGGTCAAGGACGCCCGTGGCCTGGGCCAGAAGGGCTCCAACTCCTTCGGCTCCGTCCACGCGGCCACCTTCAGCGCCGCTCTCTGCGACGGTTCGGTTCGCGGGCTCGCCTTCGACATCGACCCGGCCGTCTTCCAGAGCCTCGTCGACCGCAACGATGGCCAGGCGATCCCGGGCGGGAGCTACTGAGGCAGCGGCACCTGCTCGGGGTGTCGCAGGTATGCGATCAGGTCGCGAGCCTCGGCCTCCGAGAGGGTGTCGAGCTGGTTCTCCGGCATCAGCGAGAGCGGCGAGAGCACCCGCTCCTCGATCTCGGCGACGGGGATCGTGATCCGCTCGGTCGGCGTCTGCAGCGTGAGGCTGGCGGGCGTCTCGTCGGCTACGATGCCGATCACCGAACGGCCGTTGGTCGTCACGACGAGCGTGGCTTGGTAGTCGCGGCCCACGATGCCGCTCGGGTCGAGGAGGTTGGCGAGGAGGTATTCGAGGTCGCCGCGGTTGCTTCCCGTGAGCCCGGGACCGATCCGGCCGCCCTCGCCATGCAACTCGTGGCATGAGCCGCAGGTCTTCGTGTAGACGAGTCGGCCCTGCGACAGGTCAGCGGCGGCGAGGTGCTCGGCCGACAGGCTGCCCCGCCAGCGGTCGAAGGCGGCCTGCTTCTCGGACGGGGTGGGCCGCACGCTGCCCCAGATCTCGGCCAGCTGCCCGAGCAAGTGTGCGTCGCTCGACCCCGCCAGTCGCTGGAGCGTGAAGGCAGAGATGTCGCTGCGGGGAATCGTGCCGGCGGCGACGGCTTCCACGAGCGTCAGTGCCCAGGCTGGCCGCGCTGTGAGCGTGGCTACCGCGGCCGGTCGCGCTCCGGGAGCCAGCTTGGAGTAGGCCGACAGAATCGCTCCCGGCGTGGCGTCGTCGGGGAAGGCGGCGAGTGCCTCGACGGCCGCGGTCTGCAGGGCTGCGTCGCCCAGGAGTTGCCGCAACACGACGGGCGTCTCCGAATCCTTGATCGCCACGAGCGCGTCACGGGCTTCGATCCGCGCGGCCACCGGAGCCGTCGGGTCGGCCAGAGTCTCGCGAAGCGCCGGGAGCACGCGGGTGTCGCCGAATCGCACGCCCGCAAGCCGAATGATTCGTTGGTTGGCCGGATCCGCGTCGGCTGCCAGCGTGGTGTAGCCGGCCCGCCAGGCCGCCGGCATCGGCGTCGGACCGCGGGCCGAGACCGCGACCAGGAGCTCCGCCAACAGCTGATGCCGAGCGGTCGGGTCGGCCTTCACCAGGTGGGCGACCAGGGCCTCCAGGCCCATGTCATCGAAGGCCGCGCGGCGGGCGATGAACCCCGCCACCACGCCGATCCGCGAACTGGCCGCCAACTCGATCGCCCGGACCGGATCGAGCGGCACGAGCGGCTCGGCCGCATACCAGATCATGAGCGGGAGGTTGTGATCGGCGGTATCCTCGGCATGGCTCGTCAGGCTAGCGACGATCTCCCAGCGATCGGCCGGCGGAAGCCGTTGGGCCGCCGAAGCCACGGCGAGGCGGACCACCGGGGAAGCGTCGTCACGGGCCAGCCGGGCGAGCGTCTGCGGCCAGGCGGACGGAGACGGAGTCCTGTCGGCACCCAGCCGTACGGCCCACTTCCGGATCTGCGGATCGGCGTCGTGGCAGAGTCTCTCGAGTCGGTTTGCATCGAGGCCGCCGACGGCATGCAAGGCCCAGAGGTGTCGCAGCCGGCGGGATGTGGCCGAGGTGTCGTCGAGCCGGGCGGCGAGTGTCTCCGGGACGTCGGCCGCGAGCTGGCCGGCGGCGGCGCGTTCCTGCAGGAGGCGACGTGCGTGGCGGGCCTGCCACTCGTTGGGGCAGGCGAGCAGGTCGACGAGGGCCGCATCGGCCAGCGTTGCCAGATCGATCGGAGCCGCGGATTCGGTTCCGGCGGCGGCCGCGAACCGAATCTTGAAGATCCGGCCGTTGCCCCGGTCGTGACCCGCCACGTCGCCATGGTGGCATTGGTTGCGGTCATACCAGTCGATCACCACCACTTGGCCGTCGGGGCCACAGGCCAGGGCGATGAACTGCGACCAGGCGTCGTTCGCGAACAGGAAGTCGGGCGCGAAGTCGCCGACGTAGCCCGAGCCGGCGGCGGTCAGCAGATCCTGGTTGATTCGGGCGCCGTGGATGTTGTTCATGAACAGGCGGCCGCGATACTCCTCGGGCCAGGCGTCGCCGAGGTAGACGAGCGCGCCTGCATGGGCATGACCGCCGCCCGCGGCGTCGGAGGCATCGCGGTCGGGCTGATTCCACTGGTTGCCCACCCAGTGACGATGGCGGGCGATCGTCTTGATGTCGTCGAAGGTCCAGGGATTGAAATGCTGGCCGGCCTGCCGCTGGTAGCGGCCGCCCGCGAACAGGTGGTAGAGATGGGGGATCACGCAGGCGGTGGCGAACGCATCACCCACCTCGTTGAAGTCGACGCCCCACGGATTGCTCGTGCCCTCGGCGAAGAGCTCGAATCGACGATCCACCGGGTGAAAACGCCAGACGCCGGCATTGAGCTTCACCCGCTGTTCGGCGGGCGCGGTCGGCGGTCCGACGGCCGAGTGCGTGAACACGCCGTGGCAGCCGTAGAGCCAGCCGTCAGGGCCCCAGGTAAATGAGTTGAGGGTTTCGTGGGTGTCTTGATGGCCCCAGCCGTCGAGCAGAATCTCGGGCTCCCCGTCGGGCACGTCGTCGCCGTCCCGGTCGGGAATGAACATCAGGTATGGGGCCGCCCCGACCCAGACACCGCCGAAACCCACGGCCAGGCCACTGACGAGATTGAGCCGGTCGTGAAACACCGTCCGGGTGTCGAGCGTGTCGTCACCGTCAGTGTCTTCGAAGATCAGGATCCGATCGCGGGCTTCCGCATCGGGCAGACGGGCTGGGTACGAATAAGCCTCGGCCACCCAGAGTCGGCCGCGGTCGTCGAAGGCCATCGCGATCGGCTGCCGCACCGCGGGCTCGGCCGCGAGCAGCTTCACTTCGAAGCCGGGTGGCATGGTCATGATCCCGGCTGCGGCATCGGGGGAGAGGCCCTGGGCGAGCGGGGGCCTGTCTGCCGCGGTGGCCGGGCCGGCCGTGAGCACGAGCCAGAGCGATGCCAGGAGGAGGACAGCGGGCATACCGTCAGATCTCCGTGGAAACCAGGGCGACATCCTGAACAAGCCGGGTGACGATGGAGCCATGATATCGGTCCAGCAATCGGGTGACGGCCGACGAGACCAGCCTTCGGCTGCGATTGTGCGAGGTTTGAGCAGCCTTTGAATCGGAACGTAAGGCGGCGGGAAAAAACCGTTAAAATAAGACGTTCCGAACCTGGTCAGTTCGGTTCTGAGCCCTTGACCATCGTCGCGAACCGCCGATAGTGTCCGTGCGAGGACGAGGGGTGACGCTTGCACCGCCCGGCCGACGGGGCCCGCGGCGCGATACCCACGGGAGGATGCGGAGATGAGCGAGCCGGCAACCTGCCGACGGCCAAGCCGCGTCCTCTGGCACGAACGCACCACCGTTCGCGAACGCCGCGGGTTCACCTTGGTCGAGTTGCTCGTGGTGATCGCGATCATCGCCACGCTGATCGGCATCCTGTTGCCGGCGGTGCAGAGCGCTCGGGAGGCCGCCCGGCGGAGCCAGTGCTCCAACCACCTGCGTCAGGTCGGGTTCGCCACGCTGAATCTCACCTCGGCGACCGGCCGGCTCCCGCCGCAATTCGGCTGGACCCGCGCCGGGAAGGGAGCGTTTGGCAACGTGCTCTTCCATCTGCTGCCCTTCCTCGAAGAGGAGTCGCTCTACGAGCAGACGCTCGTGGCGGGCGATCAGGGGGTGGGCTTTCAGGGCTGTAGCTTCACCCGCACCCAAGGCACCTACGATGTGCGGTTTGCGGGCATCGAGCGGCTGCCGGTCACGACCTTCCGCTGTCCGTCCGACTCGACTCTGGAGGGCGTCCTCGATGCCTGGGGCTGGGCCGGGGCCAGCTACGCCGGCAACTTCCAGGTCTTCGGTCGCGATGCCTCGATTCCCTTTCAATACGCCACCTGCTGCAACGACGAGGTCCGCGGCCGCTGGGAGGGGCGGAAGAAGTTGGCGCAGGTCACCGACGGCCTGTCGAAGACGGTGCTGTTCGCCGAGAAGTATGCCCAGTGCGGTCCGCCATCCGGTGGCAACCTCTGGGCCCGCTGGGATCAGATCGATGGCTGGCAGCCTTCGATCGGTGGTTTTTTTGGTCCGATCGACGCCAAGGGTCGGCCCTCGACGCTGCCGATGTTTCAGGTCGCGCCCGCCCTGCCGCTCGACCCGAGAAAGTCGCAGTGCAACGCGTTCGTAGCGCAGACGCCTCACACGGCCATGAATATCTGCCTCGGTGACGGCAGCGTGCGCACGGTGGATGGCGGCGTGGCCCCTCTGATCTGGTCGGCGGCACTCACCGTGGCGGGCGGAGAAGACCTGGGGCCTTTACCGTGAGTCGACCCGCGTTGCTGCTGATGTCCAGCCTGCTTCTCACCGGCGTCATTCTGGCCGGCTGTGGCTCCCGCGGCGGCACGCTTGCCGGTCGTGTGCTGGTGGATGGTGAGCCGCTGGCTAACGGAATGCTGATGGTGCAGGCTGCGAACGGTTCTCAGCTGTCGTCGCCGGTGATCGCGGGCAGCTACGAGCTGCGGGAGATTCCGCTCGGGCCGGCGCGGCTGGCGGTGCGGTCCCTTCCGCCTCCGCCGATGATCGGTCCGCCGCCGACGGCGACAGTGACCGGGGGGGGCCCGATCACTGGGGATTCCTTCACGCCGCTGCCCGATGACTATGCCGATGCCGAGCGGTCGGGTCTACGGGTCGACGTCGCGGGAGGAGCGCAGCGAGCCGATCTGGAACTCTCCGCGCGGGGCCCCACCAGGCCGTGAGCGGTGGCCGGAGTCCCAGGATTGCTCCCGCGGACCGGCGGGCGAACTCGCCCCGACGCGTCATCCGCCGCAATCGCTGCGAAGGTCGAAATCAGTCGAGGTTGAATTTCCTGTCACCTCGACGGTGAGCCCGCTTTTTTTGTTGTAGCACTCGGGCACGCGCTCCGTGCCGGATCCCTTGGCATCGGGGTCATCCTCGCCGAGCGAGCCAAGCGTGCGAATCCGCACGGTCTTCTGCCCCTTGGTGACGCCAGCCATCACCGAGTCGAACATGAGTCTGTAGCGGCCCGTGGCATCCGTCCGGGCGTAGGAAAAGGTTTCGTCCGGGGCCTGGAAGACGACGATCGCCGCTGGCAGCGGCTCGCCGTCAAGCCGGACGGTGCCAGATACATCCACGAGACCGGCCTTGGAATAGTCCATCCGCGGCTGGCCATAGCCGCAGCCGAGCTGGGCGGCGATCACCGCCATGACCGCGAGGACTGTTCCGCTCAGGCCGCACCGTGGCAGCGTTCGTTCCATGCGAGGGGCTCCGTTCGCGAGGTCAGTAATCGGCCGTTTCGCCCATGGCACGGGTCGCCAGGCCTCGGTAGGTTGCCAAGTCGATCGACTCGGCGATCCAGCCGACCGAGCCGTCGGCCCGGGCGAAGTGAGCGCCGCCTGGATGATAGCTGCCAAAGCTTATTTCCATGAGCGTGCCGTGCATCAAAGGATTCAGCCGGCTGTTGATTGGCACCACCGCCGAGCCCACGCCCTCGGAGTATTCCGATCCGCGGATGTAGCCGGGCGCCCAACTCTTGGCGGCGCCCAACTGGGGGCCGAAGATCGCCCAATAATCCATGCCCTGGCTGTCCTTGTTGTAATCCGTGTCGGTGTAGGTTTCGCCGACGATGAGCGTCTTCGATGTGCCGTCGGTGATCTGCCGCATCTTGATGCGGCTGCCGCCGAACAGGATGCCGTCGGACGACCGGACCCACCGCTTCGCATCGTCGGGGTCGCCCGAGCGATCGTCCGTCGTACCCTCGAGCGGCCAGTAGGTCGGCATTTTGTAGCCGGCGATCATCGTGCTCGTGTCGTCCGACGAGATCATCGCCCCGGCCACGCCCCGATAGCTGGCCGGGACGCGGCCCGTGATCCCCTGGCTGTCCTTGCCGAGGGGGATGTCGGCGCTCGGGCAGCGGTAGGCCGAGATCACCGTCTGGCAGGCCCGGCGGTTGGGGTGATTGAAGTTCGACCAATCGTTGGTGCCCGGATCGATCCATTCGAGCGTGTCGTAGAGGGCCTGCTCCTCGAGTCCCGGCAGGATGTGCGCGGTCCAAAACTCCCGGTAGATGCCGAACCCCGGCGGGAACCGCCCCTTGCCAGAGTGGAAGTTCTGCAGGGCCAGCCCCTGCTGACGGAGATTGTTTTGGCACTGCACCCGCCGGGCGCTCTCGCGGGCGCTCTGCACCGCCGGCAGCAGGAGGCCGATCAGCGTGGCGATGATCGCGATCACGACGAGGAGTTCGACGAGAGTAAACCCCAGTCGGCCGAGCCGCCCGCAGGCGGGGGATGGCCGGGCTCGGCGAGCCCCTCCGGTGCTGGCGTTCCACGACCCATTGTCGGACGTATTCATGACACAGTCTCCCTCCTCGAAGGTAGCAAATGCGATCGGCGGCAGCGATTGCTCCTCCGGGCGGGTGGATTGCGACTGAGCGTAAAAGTTGTTGCAACCTGAGCAGGGCGGCGGGGGCAGCGTAAGGCCGGGGAGTCGCGGCTGGGTCTGGTTGGCGGGAGGCGAATCTGCCAGATAGATGTGGTGGAGCGATTTGCCCCAGTGTGAGCCCGCCGCTCCGTCCGGTCGCTGCCCGTAGGCTTTCCGAGCCAAGTGAGGCAAATGCGCTTTGAAAAAATGGTCGCCGCGCTTCCGTCGTGGGAGAAGTATGCGGCGGTGGTCGTGGCGTGATGGGGTTGGCACGCCGTTTGCACTCCTTTCCCTCAGTGCTCCCGTTCACTTGAAACGCTCAGTGCCGGCGCGGCCGCGGTGCGTCATCGGGCGATGAGCTTGATCAAGAAGTTCGGGACTGCAGGCCGGTTCTGCAGTTCCGACATCATGGCCCGAATCTCGCGGTCCCGCATCCCGGAGAGGAGTCTGCATGCCCGTTGAATCCAAAGCCCGAGCCACGTGTGCCTGCGGCACGAACCGGCCGGAGTCGATCCGGTCCGGCACTGCTCATGCTCATGTGCCGGAGCCATCTCCCGGAATCATGATCGGCGTGGGGCTCGCGGCCTGGGGGATGCTCAGCCGCCGGCGGTGATCGGCCAGGATACGCGGCGGGCGGAACGAGCTGGCAGATCTGGCGGTGTGGCAGACGGGATTCGCCGCCACGCGGAGTCCCCCGACTCGCGTCGGGGGGTCGGGCGGGCATGCGGTGCACGCTCCGGACGCACAGCGGGTCGGCTAGCGTTCGTGTGGTGGTTTCGCGCAAGATAGAGGTTTGGCCTCGACGGTGAAGCGGAATCACGGTCGGCCGAGTTGTGCCGGGCGGCCCGCGCTGCCGCCGTGGCCGTCAGGGAGGAGAACGCGATGCCGGCGCCGCGGTTCCGTGACCTCGCCTCGGTGCATGTCGGCCGTGATGCCGCCTCGGTCCGGCTTCCCGGCTGGGTCGATCTCATGGGCGATCCCGTCCGCGGCGGCGATGGACTGCTCGTGAGCCTGGCAATCGACCCAGGGGAACCGGTCACCTGGCAGGACGCTCGCGGGCTGGCGGTGACCACGGCTGCCGCCGTGCAGGCGGTGCTCGTCGATGGTCGCAGCGACGTGATCCGCCGACTTTCGC
Organism: uncultured Candidatus Kuenenia sp.; assembly: GCA_964453165.1. Lineage (GTDB taxonomy): Bacteria > Planctomycetota > Planctomycetia > Pirellulales > UBA1268 > QWPN01. Next base: position 32,727 of record CAYVNX010000006.1, read on the forward strand.
TCGGTTCCGGCGAGGTGGCCGTGCTCGTGGTCGATGGCGGCCTGCGGCCGGCCCACGTGGATCGCGACCGCGCGGCCCGAACCGCCGAATGCCTCGAGGCCGCCCGCGCGCTCGGCAAGCAGTCGCTCCGCGACGTCGACGACACACTCTGGCGGCGGTGGCACGACGAACTGCCGACGGTACTCCACAAGCGGGCGGTGTACGTCCGGGGCGAACAGGCGCGAACCCTCGAGCTGGTCGCCGCCGTGGAACGGGGCGACTGGGTCCAGGCCGGACGGCTGATGACCGCGAGCCAGCGGTCGCTTATTGACGACTTCGAGGTCGTCTGTCCCGCCCTCGACTCGCTCTGGGCCGTCACGGTCGCCCAGCCGGAGGTATTCGGGGGGCGGCGGGCCGGCGGCGGATTTGCGGGGCAGGTTGTGGCGTTGGTCGCGGCCGATCGGGCCGAGGCGATCGCGACCGCTGCGGCAGCCGAGTATCGCCGGGAAACGAACCAGCAGCCCGGCTGGTGCGTGGCGACCTTGGCCTTCGATCAGTCCGACGACGCGTGACGGCCGTTCGGCGTTCGAAAGTGCCGGCGGCTATGCTGCCCGGGCTGACGGGGCTTTTCTTCTGGCAGCGTGGCCCAAGGCGGGAGAATCGATGGCGACACTGTTTTTTCGGGGCGTGGTGCTGGTCATGCTGGCCTGGTTCGGCGGGGTCGCGCAGTCGAGCGAGCCCGACACCGCCTGGCCGCCGATCTCCAGCGAGTCCAAGCCGTGGACCCGGTGGTGGTGGCTCGGCAGCGCCGTCGATGAGGCAAACCTCAGGCGGGAACTCCGGGCGATCGCCGCGGCTGGCTTCGGCGGCGTGGAGATTACGCCGATCTACGGGGCCAAGGGCGCCGAGGAGCGGTTTCTTGAGTTCCTGTCGCCGGAGTTCGTGGCGGCGCTGGAGTTCACCTGCGGCGAGGCCGGCCGCCTCGGGCTCGGCGTCGACATGGCGACGGGCACGGGCTGGCCGTTCGGCGGGCCGCAGGTCGGGCCGGATGACACGGAACTGAAGATCGCGGGGAAGGACGGCTCCTTCGACCCGCAGCCGACCCGGTTCAAGGTGAAGCGGGCGGCGCCCGGCGGCGCGGGCCCCGTGGTCAACCCGTTTTCGCCGGCGGCCGCGAGCCGCTACCTGAAACCCTTCACGCAGGCCCTCGGCGAGCTACCCCGCGGAGCGATTCACGGGCAGTTTCACGACTCGTTCGAGTATCAGGCCAACTGGTCGGCGGAGGTGCCGGAGCGGTTTCGGGCGATGCATGGCTACGACCTCGATTCCCAGCGAGAGGCGCTCGAGGGCCGAGGCGATCCCGACACGGTCGCGCGGGTCAAGGCCGACTATCGAGCGACGCTGGCCGAGCTCCACCTCGACTACCTCAAGGTGTGGATCGACTGGTGTCATGAACAGGGCTACGAAGCCCGCGAGCAGGCCCACGGGGCGCCTGCCAACCTGATCGATCTCTACGCGGCGGCCGACGTGCCGGAGACGGAGGTCTTTGGTGCGAGCCAGTTTGCCATTCCCGGCTTCCGCCGCGACGAGAGCAGCGTGAGCAAGAATCTGCCGCAGCCGCTGGTCACACGCCTAGCCTCGTCGGCCGCCCATCTGGCTCGTCGCCCGCGGGCCTCTTCGGAGACCTTCACGTGGCTGCGGGAGCATTTCTGCGAGTCGCCCGCCCAGATGAAGCCGGAGATCGACCAGCTCTTTCTGGCCGGGATCAATCAGATCTTCTATCACGGCACGGCCTACTCGCCGGACGACGCTCCCTGGCCAGGCTGGCTCTTCTATGCGTCGACCCAGGCCAACCCGCGGAACCCGCTCTGGCAGGATCTCGCAGCGGTGAATGGCTACATCGCCCGCTGCCAGTCGCTCCTACAATCGGGGGAGCCCGACAACGATCTGCTTCTTTATTGGCCGATCCACGATCTCTATCACACACCAAACGGCTGGCAGCGGGCCTTCTCGATGCACGGCCAGGATTGGCTCACCAAGGCGGCCAGCGGAAGACTCGCCCAAGACCTGCTCGATCGTGGGCTATCGTTCGACTTCTGTTCCGATGCGTGGCTCACGGAGGCCGCGCGGTATCGAGCCGTGGTCGTTCCACCCTGCCATCTGATGCCACCCGAGACGCTCGAGCGATTGCTCGATCGCGCCGCCGCCGGTGGCCGCGTGATCTTCGTCGGTGGCCTGCCCGAGGATGTGCCGGGGCTGGGGCGGCTGGAGGAGCGCCGGGCGGCCTTCGCGAAGCAGCTCGCCAGGCTTTCCTGGTCCGAAGGGCCGCAGGGGCAGCCGGTGGCTACGGTCGGAACAGGTCGAGTAATCGTGGTGGCCGATGCTGCTGGCGTGGTGGAGGAGGCCAACTGCCGGCCCGAGCCGTTGGCTGCCGCGGGGATCGGCCTCGTGCGGCGAAAAACCGCCGCGGGGCATCTCTACTTCCTCGCCAATCTCGGCGAGCGAGCCTGGTCGGGCTGGGCGAGACTGGCCACGTCGCTCGAGTCGGCCGTGATCCTCGATCCGCTGACGGGCAGGGCAGGGGTGGAGGCCGTTCGGATCCTCGCCTCCGGGCCCGAGGTCTGGCTGCAGCTCGAGCCAGGCGAGTCGCTGTTCGTGCGGACGTTTGCCGACCGCCAGGCCAAAGGCGAGCTGTGGCCGTGGATGCAGCCAGACGGTGAGCCACTGCCGATCCGAGGCCAGTGGAGCGTCACGGCGATTGCGGGCGGACCGGAACTGCCGCCGCCCTTCACCACCGACACGCTCGGTTCCTGGACCGAAGAAGGGGGCGAGTGGGAGCGGTTCGCCGGGACGGCCCGCTACGAGCTCGAGTTTGACCTGCCCGCTGAGGTGCCGGCCGCCGACTGGCTGCTCGACCTGGGAGACGTCCGCGAGGTGGCCCGGGTGGCCCTCAACGGCAGGCCGGTCGAGACCGTCTGGAGCCTGCCGCTCCGGGCACGGCTCCAGGGCGAGGCCCGGCCCGGCCGCAACCGGCTCACGATCGACGTCACGAATCTGGCGGCCAATCGAATCCGCGATCTCGACGCCCGGGGCGTTGCCTGGAAGAACTTCCACGAGATCAACTTCGTGAACGTGCACTACAAGCCGTTCGCTGCCGCCGACTGGCCGCTCGCGCCGTCGGGGCTGCTCGGGCCGGTGCAATTGGTGCCGCTGATGGAGCAAGAGTCGTCGTCGGAGCAGAATTCAGAGTCATCCGGAAAGTGAGGGAAGGCATGGTGCGTGGTCTCGTGGCCTGTGTCCTGGCGATCGCCGGGAGCGTGGCGGTGGCGGCCGAGGACGATCGGCCGGTCGAAGATGCAAACCGCTTCCGGATGGCCACGCCGGCCGACCCGGATCTCCCCACGCTGTTTCTCGTCGGTGATTCGACGGTCAAGTGCGGCACGAAGGGGCAGCGGGGCTGGGGGGAGGAGATCGGCAAGTATCTGGATCCCGCCAGGATCAACCTCGTCAACCATGCGATCGGCGGCCGCAGCAGCCGCACCTTCATCACCGAGGGCCGCTGGGAGACGACGCTCTCGATGATGAAGCCGGGCGATTTCGTGATCATCCAGTTCGGCCACAACGACGGCGGCCCGCTCAACGACGACTCGCGGGCCCGGGGCTCGATTCGCGGCACCGGCGACGAGGTTGAGGAAATCGACAACCTGCTGACCAAGAAGCGGGAGATCGTGCGATCCTACGGCGCCTACCTGCGGCAGTATGTCAACGACACCCGTGCCCAGGGAGCCACGCCCTACCTCTGCACCCAGGTGCCGCGGAAGATGTGGGACCCCGAGGGCGGGCTGATCATCCGCCCCGATGACGGCCACCCGGTCTGGGCCCGCAGGGTTGCCGGCGAGGAAGACGCGACCCTGCTCGACCTCTACGAGGCGGTGGCAGCGGCCTACGACCAACTCGGCCCCGACGGCGTGGAGCCCTTCTTCGCCGACGCCCGCACCCACACCACGACCGAGGGCGCCGACTTCACCGCCCGGATCGTGGTGGGCCTGCTCGAGGGTCTGCCCGAGTCACCCTGGCCCGACGTGATCAGCGAAGCCGCCGAGGAAATCTCCGCGATTCCGCAGCGTTGAAGCGGAAGTCAGTCGACGTCCATCCAGAAGGGCGCCGCCACGAACCAGGCGACGGCCGAGGCCAGCATCAGTTTCTGCATCAGGCCGTCGGCCAGCAGGCCGGTCATCGTGAGCGCCGGAGGCACGATCGTACCGGCCAGGGCTGCCAGGCCGATGAACCTGGCGACGGCTTTCAGGCCGCTGGTTTCTGTGGAGGCGTGGTCGTGGCTCATGGCGCACCGGCCGGCTGCGGTTTCCCGCCGGCCACCTTGGAGAGGACGATGTAGAAGAGGCCGCAGGCGATCGCGGCCGGCAGCGGAAGGTAGGAGGCAAACACACCCTTTTCTTGGTACAGCCAGAGCGCTGCGGCGACTGGCACGAGCCAGGAGACGAGCACGATCCAGTTGAAGGTGCCGCCGCTCGTGGCCGCAGGATCGCGGGGGATGCCGACGGCATCGGCCAGGAAGTGATCGACGATGATGATCGCGCCGACCGGCGCGAGCACCGTGCCGTAGAGGCCCACGAACGAGAGCAGGTTCATGGCGAAGGCGGGGAAGATGCCGGCGGCGATGCAGACCGCCCCGGCCAGGAGCGTGGCCGCCTTGCGGGGCATCGCCGGGATCATGCCCTGGAAGGCGAGGCCCGCCCGATACATCGTGGGGTTGGCCGTGGTCCAGCCGGCGATCACCACGCAGAGCAGGCCGGCCCAGCCGACGGCGTCGTTGACCATCGTGCCGGGATCCTTGCCCTGGGCCGGATCGACGCCGTGCACCCGCACCCAGTAGATCAGCAGGAGCGCCGCGCAGATCCAGGCGACGTAGTGGCCGAGGAACATGCCCGCGGCTGGGGCCCAGCCCGCCGAGGGCTTGCGGGCGAAGCGGAGCACGGAGAGGTCGCTCATCCCCAGATGCATCGCCGCGTTGCAGAACCAGGAGAAGCAGACGACACCGAGGAAGCTGATCTTTTTGCCGTCGGCCGGCTCGGTGGCAGGCGTGAGGAGTTCCCAAAGGTCGTAACTCCCCAGCCGGCCGAGCGTGACCAGGCCGCAGGCCACGAACACGAGGAACATCCAGGGGGCCGCATAGTGGCCCACCCTGGCGACCACGCCGTAGCCGAGCATCGCCACCAGCGTCATCACCGCCCCGATCGCCACGCAGGAGATGATCCAGGCGGGGCCGGTTGGCATCGTGTCGGTGAAGGTCGGCATCGTGACCGTGCCGGGTGGGAAGAACTGCCCCACGGCTGTGGCGGAGACGGTGATCATCGCTCCGGCCAGGAAGCAGAAGAGCAGGCCGTTGGCCAGGTTGTAGAGCTTCACGAGCCAGGGGCCAGCGATCCGCTCGAGCTTGTAGTAGAGCGTGAGGCGTTCGCTGCAGGCGATCACGGTGGTGAGATACCGCCAGGTGAGCACGGCCAGCAGGTTGCCGATCAGGAGGCCAAAGATCAGGCTGGCGGCGTCGGCGCCCCAGGCCACGAACAACGGCCCGATCATGAACTCGGTGCCGGCCGTGTGTTCACCCGCGTACATGCCCCAGAAGGCGGCCGGCCCACGGAGGGCCTTCTCCGGCACCCGGCGCCGCTCGTATTCCGAGCCGACCGACTCTTCGAGATCCTCGATCTCGTGGACGAGATCCGTCATGTCCGCTTCCCCGTGACGTCGCGTTCATAGGCTCGCACCGCGTCGAGCCAGCCGTGGCCCACGGGCACGCCGTGGGTCTCGCAGAATCGATCCCAGACCGCGCCCACCGGCAGAAGTTTGGCCTCTTCTTGGAGGGCCAGCCGGGCCGTGAGGTCGCCGGCCGCCTCCGCCGCCCGGATCGCTGGAGGCTCGAGCAGGCCGGCGAGCAGTGCCTTTTGCATGTTGCGGACGCCGATCACCCAGGCGGCTACGCGATTGATGCTGGCGTCGAAGTAGTCGAGCCCGACGTGGATCCGTTCGGGGGCGCCGGTGGCGATGATCTCGCGGGCGATCGCCAACAGGTCGTCGCCGAGCGTGACCACATGGTCGCTGTCCCAGCGGACCCCGCGGCTCACATGGAGCAGGATCTCGGGCAGGTAGAGGAGCACGCTCGAAATCTTGTCGGCGATCGACTCGGTGGGGTGGTAGTGGCCGGCGTCGAGGCAGAGGAGTGTGCCCCGGGAGATCGCGTAGCCGAGATAGAACTCGTGGGAGCCGACGGTGCAGCTCTCGGCGCCGATCCCGAACAGCTTCGGCTCGACGGCGTCGAGCAGGTGCTCCTTGGCGAAGGGCTTTTCGAACACGGCGTCGAGGGCGGCGGCCAGCCGTTGCCGCGGGGCCATCCGATCGGCGGGCGTGTCCTTGAAGCCGTCCGGGATCCAGACGTTCGTGACGCAGGGCGTGCCCAGGGCGGTGCCCATCGCGGCCCCGATCTCCCGGCAGCGGCGGCAGTGCTCGATCCAAAAGCTGCGGATGCCGTCGTCGGGGCTCGAGAGCGTGAGGCCGTCGGCGGCCTTGGGGTGGGAGAAGCAGGTGGGATTGAAGTCGAGGCCCACGCCCCGTTCCTTGGCCCAGCCGATCCAGCCGGCGAAGTGGGCCGGCTCGATCGCGTCGCGGTCGACCCGCTTGCCGCCGAACTCGCCATAGAAGGCGTGGAGGTTAAGCCGATGGCGGCCTGGGATCAGGGAGAGCGCCTGGTCGAGATCCGAGCGGAGTTCGTCGGGCGTGCGGGCTCGGCCCGGGTAGTTTCCCGTGACGGCCAGGCCGCCGCCGAGGGCGTCACCGGCCGACTCGAAGCCCTGCACGTCGTCGCCCTGCCAGCAGTGGAGCGAGATCGGGATCGCGGCGAGGGCCTTCTGGGCGCGATCCGTATCGACGCCGAGAGCGGCGTAGCGGTCGCGGGCGAGCGAGTAGGCGGCGTCGGTGGCGGCCGAAGCGGGCATGGCGTTCCCTCCAAAGCCCGCGATTGTCGCGATGCCGACGGGAATTACCAGAGCCCGTTTTGGGTCCGCATCGGACGCCCCGCTCGGCCGCTCAGGCGGCTTGCCGCCTCGAAGTCAGCCGCCGCAGGCACGCCAGGGTCAGCCCCGCACCGACGATCACAAACGAGCCGGGCTCGGGCACGACGACCAGGTTGTTTGCGTATTGGTTGTTGCCGCTACCGGGCCCGGCGTTGAAATTGAAGAAGCGGATCTGCGAAATGTCCGAAGCCGCAAGATCCAGGTTCGTGTTGGTCACGCTTACCCCATCGAACTCCAAGGAGTAGGTATTTCCCACGAGTTGGGTGAACAGGATGGTTTGGTAGTCGGTGTTGTTCGGCCAGTTTGATGCGGCATAGGACGTATTTGCGCCCGTGATGTTTTCTTGACCGCCAACATCGATCAGTTTGAATGCATCGGTAGGATCATTGCCGACGTAGAACGTCTCAAATCGATTCGTGCCACTGCTATTCTGAAGAGAGATTCCAACGGTACCTCCAAAGTTTATGAAACCCAGCGACAACTGAATCTCGACAGTGCCGCCGACAGGCAGCGTGGACAAACCCGTCGCGGTCTGCAACGCCGAGGCGAAAGAATAGGTCATGCTGGCTGTTTGACCAGTATTCGCGTAGAGACCCCAGGATGTCCCCATGGCCGTGCTCCCGGCCGCGCCGGTGAAGCTTCCATTTTCGCTGCCATTGCCCGACGTATTGGAAAACGTCCAGCCCGTCGTGCCGTTCGTACCGGCATTCACCGAGACGATCGTCGCTCTGACGTGACTGGTGGAGAGCAGAAGACCGGCGGCTACAAAGATGCTGGCGGTCTTCGGGGATATGAGCGAGCTGAGCGTACGGCGTGGACGCAAGTCTGTGAGCGGCATGGCCTGAATCACCCAAGAGTTCCCGAGTTCGGGAGAGCCCGTCTCCCCCGCCCCTACCGCCGTACGTGGACAGCAAATCTCGCACCGTTCAGGCTTCGGCCCCTTTTTTTCTCCGTTAGGTTGTCGGAAGCCGTTGTGAAATCAGGGTTTTGGCACAGTCTTCCCTGGGACGGCATGGCTCGCCGTCACCGTGCCAGTGGAGCGATTCGCACCACCTCTCACGCAGTGCTGGAGCGAATCGCTCCACTTAGGCCTCCGGGGTGGGTTAATTTGCCTCACCGCGCAAGAGGGGGATCAACAGTCCGGAGAGGTGGTCCCCGGCTTGCGCGACTGCTCGACTGCCGGCTCCTGTTCCCCGCGATGGTTGGACAGGGGTCGGGCAGCCACCCACGACCCGAAGAAGTTCGCCCCGGACTCGCTTGCCAGTCTCGTGCCGAGGGGCTAACTTGTCGCCAGGGGGGTGGGCAATGGTCCCGCCGCGTTCGTTGCTGGTTGGTTCGATCAATCCTCGCTCCTAGAGAAAGGGTTCGCTCCATGAAGACAATCGTTTCCGTCGCCATCCTCGCTGCGGCCGTGGCGACGAGTTCAGTCCGTGGGCAGACGGTGTCGGAGACGTTCGCGGGCAACCAAAACACGAGCTTTGGGGGCGCTGTCGGCAACGGTTCGTTGCAGGTCGTGAATGACAGCCTGGGGGCCATCAACTTCACGTACACCCGGGGCTCGTCCAACTTCGACAATGCGATCGTGATCTACATCGACAGCGTGACAGGGGGCGCCACCTCGACCTCCGGGTTCACCGACACGGGCGATGGTCTGCGAAGGGCGATTTCCGGCGTAGATGGCGGGAATCGGTCGACCTTGAACTTCGCCGGCGGCTTCGGGGCCGATTACGCGATTGCTCTCAATAATGGCTTTGCCGGTTTGTGGAGCCTCTCGAATCCGGCAAGCTTTCCCTTTCAGACCTCCGCCGGGCTGTTGCCTGGTAGCGCGACGCAGACCGAGGCGTCGTATACCTTCGGCATCACCGCCGCGGACATCGGCCTCACGGCCAACAGCGGTGACTCATTCTCGTTCTTCTCCACCTACGTCAGCGAGACTGCGTTCCGGTCGGTGGAGACCTTCGGGGCTTCGTACACCGGATCGCCTTCCGCCGGCTGGAACACCTTCGATGCCGCGGGCGTGAACGCGTTTACGCTCGTGCCCGAGCCGACGACCTGCGGATTTCTGACCGCCGCTGCGGTGGCCATGGCCGCACGGATGGCACGCCGCCGCGCCTCCTGATGGGCTGATCACGCGATTCAATTGACCCGCTCGTGCAGACGGGCTGTTGCGGGCATAATCCGGCCATGCCCGTGCCAGCCCCCGATTCCTCGTCAGCCCCTGAACACGCCGCGGCCTCGCCTCAGGTCGTTGATCCGGCCGCCAAGGGGCGGCGGCTTCCGTGGCACCCGGGGCGAGACGTGACCGGCCGTCTGTTGTTTCTCGGCACCGGCACGAGCGTGGGCGTGCCGATGGTGGGCTGCGGCTGCGACACCTGCCGCGACGGCGGCCCCAAGGACGTGCGGACGCGGACGAGTGCGATCGTCGGGCTGCCCGAGGGGCACCTGCTGATCGACACCACGCCCGACCTGCGGACGCAGCTCCTGCGGGAAAACATCGGCCGGGTCGATGCCGTGCTCTACACCCACGACCACGTCGATCACGTCTACGGCCTCGACGACGTGCGGCCGCTCTGCTTCCACTCCGGCCGGCCGATGCAGGTGCTCTGCGAAGAGGCGGTCGAGCGGCGGATCCGCTCGGCCTTCGACTACGCCTTCTCCGACAAGCCGCCGGCCGGCGGAGGTGTGCCCAAGCTCGGCTTCGCTCGGATCGGCACCGAACCCTTCGACCTGCTCGGGGCTCGCATCGTACCGCTGCGGCTCGAGCATGGCCCCTTCGCCGTGCTCGGGTTCCGGTTCGGCAAGGTCGCCTACTGCACCGACACCAGCGGCATTCCGGATGCCACCTGGTCGTTGCTCGAGGGCCTCGACATGCTCGTGCTCGACTGCCTCCGGCACACGACCCACCCCACCCACTTTTCGCTCGCCGAGGCGCTGGCGGTGGTCGAACGGCTGCGGCCGAAGCGGACGCTGCTCGTGCACCTCTCCCACGAGCTGCCCCACGAAGCCACGAGCCGGATGCTGCCGACCGGCGTGGAACTCGCCTACGACGGCCTCGAAGTGCCGCTCACCTGACGGCTCGGCTTGGCAACGTTGGTGCCCAAAGCCGCTGGCCAGGTATCGGCCGGGGGTTGCCGAAACCGTTTCATCGTTCGGCGACACGCGCTGAACCCCGAACGCAAGCCTTGACCTGCAGGAAATCTTTGATCTGATTTTGTTGCGGTGGTCTGGCCAGCCCAGCAGCGGCAGGTTCGGTGTCCTCAGTTCATAAAGGTCGTGAGTTTCGGGCATCGCGGCCATGGGGTGTTGCCTGGGGCGGTCGGCTTGGGGCTGGAGCTATGAACACTCGAGCGATGTCGCCGGTCGGGCCGACCCCCTGGTCTCTGCACGCATGGGTCGCGGCATCGTTGTGGGCTGTGCTGCTCGGCGGGCGGGCGGTCGGGCAGCGAGTCGATCGGTTTGACGCCGCCGAAACCTTTCAGACGATTGACCATTTTGCCGCCCACGACTCATGGACCGGGCAGGCTTATGGCGCATGGGCGCCAGCGCGACGGGAGTTGATGGCCGATGCTCTGTTCGATCGCGAGGCGGGGATCGGCCTGAGCGGCTGGTATTTCCACCTTGGGGCGGGGACCGACACAGCAATCGCTTCGCAGAGTTATCCGTGGCGGCTTCGGACGCAGGAGAGCTTCCTCGTCTCACCCGGTGTGTATGACTGGAATCGCAATGTCGCGACTCGGAACCTCCTGGCCGACGCACTGGCTCGCGGCGTTGAACGGACGATGATGGTCGTCTATTCGCCGCCGGTCAGCATGACGACCAACGGTAGGCCCTACCCGACCAGTAGCGGAAACAATCTGCCGATCGGGTCCGAACAGGTCTTTGCCGACTACGTCGCCGACGTGCTCGAGCACTTCAGCGAGCACCCCGATCCCTCTCAGCGGGTCGACTTCGACTATGTCAGTCCGGTCAACGAACCGGAGTATGACTGGAGTGGCGGGGGGCAGGAGGGAAATGGTCGGCTGTCACCGGCAACGATTCGCGGCAGGTACATCCTCCCGCTGGCACGCGAACTGGCATCCCGGGAAATCCCTACCGGAATCCGCGGGCCGGAGTCAGCCAAGATTCAGTCGCTCTCCAGCGGGGAGAACTACCTGGCAACGCTGGCCGGCAATTCCGTCGTGAGCGGCCTTCTGGGGAACGTGCTCAGCTACCACAGCTATTTCTCGGACAATGATGCAAACATGTTGCCCCGGCGCCAGGAGGCTGCGTCGGCGATGGCGGCCTATCCAGGGTGGGACCTGTGGCAGACGGAATACTGCATTCTGTTTGACAATGCTTCGGCCGGGCTGTCCGGCTCCGGCAACGATACGAGCATGACGACGGCGTTGGCCGTCGCACGCACCATGCATTTCGACCTGACAGTGGCCAATGTCGCGGCCTGGAGTTACTGGCTTGCCGCCACGCCGTGGGAACACAACTACAAGGACGGCCTGATCTACTTCGACAATGCGAGGCAGACTTTTCAGGTCGCCAAGGTGGGCTGGGCCATGGCTCACTATTCCCGATTCATCAGGCCGGGTGCCCAGCGGATCGAATTCGCCGGCGGGAACGATGACATCGGCGGCCTCCTCACCAGCGGCTGGCGGCATGATGAGACGGGAGACCTCACGCTCGTCTACACCAACCAACTCACGACGTCTCAGGTCGTCACGCCGCTTGTGACCGGGGCCGAAGGGTTCGATTCGGACTACTTCACCCCGTATCGTACGACCGATGCCTCCGCCGACAACGTGCGGCCGTTGCCTCCTTTTCTCGCTGGAGAGTCGACCATCCTGCCGGCCCGGTCGCTGACCACGCTCGTGGGCGGCACGTTTGCCGAAGACAACACCGGCAAGCAGATTGCGACCCTGTCCGGTGCGCGGGATTACACGCTCGGCGGCGGTATGCTTGAACTCAGTCACGGTGGGGGAACCTACTCGGGCCGCCTCGACGGCCCCGGAGGATTCATCAAACGGGGCGGGAGTCCGCTCACCCTCACGGCCCGGAGCCGACATGCAGGCGGAACGACGATCGCCGCCGGCAGCCTCGTGATCGCCGCCGGCGAGGGGACCGACTCGGCCGTCGGCACCGGCCTGCTGCGCATCGACGCCGGCGCAACTGTCTCGGCGGGGCAGGCCGCCTTCGGGGTGACGCCCTCGACTCCGGTCCTCATCAACGGCGGGGTGCTGCATCAGCGGGAGTCGGTCAGTCGTATGGCGGAGGTGACCTTCAGGGGGGGAATATTTTCAGGGAGCGCCGGAAGCGGTGTCGGTCTGCAACGCCGCGTCACCGCCCAGGCGGCGACGACCACCGCGGTGATGTCGGTGCCATCGGTCGAACTCGAGGCCGACATCGTCTTTGACGTCGAGGATGGGCCGGCGGCCGTCGATCTCCAGATTCGATCGGTTCTGGCAGGGGAGTTTGGATTCGCCAAGGTGGGCGCAGGTGTGCTCGATCTCCGCGGGGCGGGGTCCCAGCGGGGCGACACCGTCGTGAGCGGTGGAACGCTTCGGCTCGGGCATGCCCAGAGCCTGGGGACCAGTCGGCTTTTCATCAATGCGGGCACCCGGGTCGAAGTCGCCGACGGGGTGAGCCTGGAGGTTCGGCACCTGGGCATGAGCGGGGGTGGCTTGGACGTCGGCCGCGGGAGCCTTCGAATCATGGAGGACGCACGCGAGGAGGTCATTCGCACCCTGATCATGGTCGGCCGAAGCCCACAGGGTGAGGGCGACATCGGAATCGTTTCGTCTTCGGCATGGATCGACCCCGTTCGGCTCACGGTCGGGTACCGGGCGAGTGGTGGCGTGATGGTGGTCGGGCTCGCGCCGGTCGGCGATTCCACGCTTGACGGTCAGGTCGACGCGTTCGATCTCATCGCCATGGCGGCGGCCAATCGCTACCAGACCGGGCTCGCAGCCGGCTGGGAGGCAGGCGACGTGAATTACAGCGGCCGATTCGACGTCTTCGATTTGCTCGACGTGTCGGCGAGCGGGAATTACGCCGCCGGGCGGATCACCGCCCACGCCGTGCCTGGGCCCGGCACCGGCGGACTGGTGGTAGCGGGCGGCACCGCGCTCGTCGCGTGGGCCCGACTTCGGTGCCAAGCCGGCGGTGTGATGGCGGGGCGTCGGGTCGCGGGCCGTCGGTGATGGGTGAAGTTCAGCAACGGCGCGGTTCTGCGACGGAGTGCAGACGCAGGCGGAAGCCGGCTACCCTGTCATCGAATCGGCTCCGTCGGTGACGAAGGCCGGGGTCGGTGGATTGGCGATGGATGCTGTCAATGGCTATGCCGGACCGACGACGGTGGCTGCGGGCACCCTTGAAGTGGCGAACTCGAATGGCTTGGCTGCCACGGCCGTGACGGTCGTCATCGGGCCGACTCTTGGCATCGCTTCCGCGGTGACACGCGGCCTGCCGCGGCGATGACCTTCGAGGAGATGCTCTACACACTCAATGACCATCCGAGCGCGGGGCCTCACAACAGCTGGACCGGCACCATCGGCATGGCCTTCGCAACCTGGCAATCCGGCGCGATGGTCAGTCATCTCGGGTATTACGACCGCGACGGTGCCGGCGGTCGACGCGGCGTTACTTTGGTGGAACTGCTGGTGGTGATCCGCTGGCTGCCAGTCGGATCGTGTTCCAGCCTGAGTCGGGGCGGGGAGCATTCGGAGGCGTTACCATCGGGCAGATCGTGGACGTTACGACCTACACGTCAGGGGACGGTGTGCCGATTGGTCGGCAGCGAATCGCCGTGCAGCCAGAGATCGACGAAGGCCTGATGATGAAGGACCCAGCCGCCTATGCCGCCATGACGAGGCAGAGCGCCATCCCGGCCAGGTACCGCCAGCCCTCAACGTCTGACCTCACTGCCGAGATTCTGCCGGGAGAGGAAAATGTGATCGAGATCGCGATCCCGCGGCAATGATGGCAGAGGCCTTTCGCCTGAGGGTGGGCGACTCTGGCGTTCAGCCCCGCCGCAGCCGGAGACTGTTGGCGATCACCGACAGCGAACTGACGGTCATGGCGGCGGCGGCCAGCATCGGGCTGGTGACGTGGCCGACCAGCGGATAGAAGAGGCCGGCGGCCACGGGGATCGCGAGCAGGTTGTAGAAGAAGGCGAGCGCCAGGTTCTGCCGCACCACCCGCATCGTCGCCGCCGCGAGATCAAGGGCGCGGGGCAGGGCAGTCAGGCCGCCGGAGAGGAGCGTGACGTCGGCTGTCTCCAGGGCCACGTCGGCCCCCGATCCCATCGCGATGCCCACGTCGGCCGCGGCGAGTGCCGGGGCGTCGTTGATGCCGTCGCCGACAAACACGACGCTCTTCCGCGGCTGCCCTGCGGCAGCCGCAGCCGTGACGAGCGTGCGGACGATGGCTTCCTTGTCGGCGGGAGACAATCCGCCGCGTGCTTTGGACATCCCGATGGCCTCGGCCACCGCCAGGGCCGTCGCCGGCGTGTCACCCGAGAGCAGTTCCAGGGCGATCCCTCGGTGACGGAGGTCGGCGATAATCGCCCGTGCCTCCGGCCGCGGCTCGTCGGCGATCGCCAGCCAGCCGATGCCGCGCTGATCGACGGCCACGTGCACGAGCGTGGTGCCGGGTATGCCTGGCGGCATTGCTGGTATCGGGATGCCGGCATCCTTCAGAAACTGGCCGCTGCCGACGAGCACGGTCTGGCCAGCCACGGTGCCCTGCACGCCGCGGCCCACCATGTCCTCGACATCTGTTGCGGGCGGTAGTTCGATCGCCACCGCATGGGCCGCTTCAAGGAACGCCTTCGCGAGGCCGTGACCGCTGGCGGCCTCGACGGCCGCGGCGGTGGCGAGCAGATCCCGGAGGGGGCCGGTCGTGAAATCGGGCTGCGTGGCCCGCGACACGTCGCCAGCAGCCGCGCTCGCGAGCCCGGCAGCCACGATCCGGGGCCGGCCCGCGGTCAGCGTGCCCGTCTTGTCGAAGACGACCGTGCCCGGCGCGGCGAGCCGTTCCACCGCGGCGGCGGACCGCAGCAGGATTCCCTCCCGGGCCGCCCGGCCGATTGCCACCGTCATCGCCAGCGGCGTGGCCAGCCCGAGGGCGCATGGGCAGGCGATCACGAGCACGCTCACCGCCGAGACGAGCCCCAGGGCCATCCGGGGCTGCGGGCCGAAGAGCGACCAGCCGAGAAACGTCAGCACGGCCACGGCCAGCACGGCCGGCACGAACACGGCCGCGATCCGATCGGCGAGGCTTTCGATCGGGGCGCGTCGGCTGTGGGCCTCGCGGACGAGCCGCGTGATTCGCGCCACGAGCGAGTCGTTGGCGGCGGCGGTGGCTTCGAGCAGGATCGCCCCCGTGCCGTTGATCGCCCCGCCGAGCACGCGGTCGCCCGGATGCTTCGCCACCGGCAGCGGCTCACCCGTCAGGAGCGACTCATCGCAACTTGTCTGGCCCTCGCGGAGGTGTCCATCGACCGGGATTCGAGCCCCGGGCTTTACGCGGAGCATGTCGCCAACCTGCACCGCCGCCAGCGGGATGATCTCGACGGTCGAAGCCGTCGTCGGTGTCGCCTTGTTCTGACAGCATGGGGCGATCGGCATCGCCGCCGACTTGGCGCTGCCCACCCGCTCCGCCGTGGGCGGCGCGAGATCCATGAGCGACCGGATGGCTGTGGTCGTGCCCCGCCTGGCCCGGGTTTCGAGCATCTGGCCCAGCAGCACGAGCACCACGATCATCCCGGCCGATTCGAACGCGACCGGCACCGAGCCGTCGCTCGCGCGGAAGGCCGAGGGAAAGATCGCCGGGGCGATCGTCGCGAGCAGGCTCGAGCCCCAGGCCGCGAGCACACCGAGGGTGATCAGCGAAAACATCCCCGGCCGCCCAGAGCGGAAGCCGGCGATGCCGCCGGTGAGAATCGGCCATCCGCCCCAGAACACGATCGGCGTGGCGAGGAGCAGCTGCAGCCACTGGCCTCGGTGACCGCTCAATCCGACCCGCTCGAACCACGCGGCGATCGCATGGCCACCGAGCCGGTCGGGCAGTATGTGGCCGAGCATCGGCCCCATCGCGATCGCGAACAGCACCAGGCCGAGCACCGTGCAGACGGCCAGCCGGATGCGTTCGCGGACGAGATTCGTCCCGGCCCCCGCCGCCTGGCCCACCGGCTCGAGCGGCATGCCGCAGAGGTCGCAAACGCCCGGCTGCGATCGCACCATCTGCGGGTGCATCGGACAGGCCCAGCCCAGTTCACCCGGGCCCGCCTGGGCGCAGCAGGGCTTCGGGGCTGCCGTAGCTTGGGGCGGTTCGGGCTGGATGACCTGCAGCGGAATCACGCATTTCACTCCTGCGAGGCCGCTGCAAAGCGGCCGAGCAGGGCGGCTGCGGCGCCGCTGTCGAGGGCCTCCTCGGCGAGCGAGCGAGCGGCCGCAAGCGAAGCGGCCTTCCCTGCCGCGTGAAGCACGGCCGCAGCGTTGAGCACCACGACATCCCGCCTCGGCCCGCCTTCGCCTGCGAGCACTCCGCGGATCACCGCCGCGCTTGTCTCCGGGCCGTCCACGACGAGTTCGGCCAGCCGTTCGGAAGGCTGCGTCGCGAGGCCGAAGTCTTCGGGCGTCCAGCGATACCGGGCGGTGCCGGCGGGCGTCACGTCGATCACGTCGGTTGGGCCGAACAGACTCACTTCATCGAAGGGCTTGGGATCGAGCGTGCCGTCGGAGCGTGCAAAGAAGCCGGAGACGACGAGCGTGCGCCGGGCGCCCAACAACCGGGCGGCCTCGGCCAGCGGTTCCCGGGCGGCCGCACGCCCCACGCCGATCACCTGGACGTCGGCTCGGGCCGGATTGCAGAGCGGGCCCACCAAATTGAAGACCGTGGGCCGGCCGAGCGACTTCCGCAGCGGACCCACCCGAGCCATCGCGGGATGGTGGGCCGGTGCCAAGCAGAAGCAGATTCCAAGGTCGGCGAGGCATCCGGCGGCCACCTCCGGCGGGGCGTCGATTCGCACGCCGAGGGCGGCGAGCACGTCGGCCGAACCGGTTCGGCTGGAAACCGCGCGGTTGCCATGCTTGGCCACCGTCTGGCCAGCGGCCGCCACGACGATCGCCGCCGCCGTCGAGATGTTGAACGAACCCGAGGCGTCGCCTCCCGTGCCGCAGGTGTCGGCCACGGTGGTCCCGACCGGCAAGCGATCACGGTCGATTGGCAGCATCCGACCCCGCAGGGCCGCAGCCACGCCCGCGATTTCAGCGGCTGTTTCCCCGACGTCGGCCAAAGCCACGAGCCAACGGCCGAAGGCGTCGAGTTCAACCGAGCCTGCCAGCACGCCCTCCACCAGCCCGCGGACCTCTGCGGCCGGCAACCGCTCGTCGCGGGCAAGGGCTGCCGCCCACCTGTCGAGATCGGCCGGAGAGAGCATGGGCAGGTCCGGTGGTCGGGAGCGTGAAAAAATCGATTGTAGCGCGGTCTGTCCTTCGCACCAAAACGTCGGTCGCAAAGCCGGGAGCGCCGCCGGACGCTCGGGCGGCGGGGTCAGGCTGACGGGCCGCGGAAGCCTGGCCTACAATCAATCGGTTGGCCCGAGACCCATTCGCCGAAAGTCTGCCCCCGTGTCGCTCCCGACCGAGCCCCGCAAGCTGATCATCGACTGTGACCCCGGCATCGACGATGCCGTGGCCCTCACGATGGCGCTGTTCGACCCTCGGCTGGAAGTGGTGGCGGTGACGGCTGCAGCCGGCAACGTGGGGGCCGAGCAGGCCACGGCCAACCTCCAGGCTCTGGTGGCCTGCCTCGATCCCCCGCGGCTGCCGCGGATCGGCGTGGCGGCCGGGGATGCGCCGCTTCCGGCGAAGCCCTACTCGATGCACGGAGCCGACGGCCTCGGCGGGATTGATCTGCCGCGGGTTCCGCTCCATGGCGGTCATGCCTCGGAAAAGGTGATCTGGGAGTCGATCAAGGCGCACCCTCGGCAATTGACGATCGTGGCCTTGGGGCCGCTGACCAATATCTCGCGGGTCCTGCACCGGGATCCGGACATCGCCGAACTCATCGGGGCGCTCGTGATCTGCGGCGGCACGGCCCAGGGACTCGGCAACGCGAGCCCGGTGGCCGACTTCAACTTCTTCGGCGACCCGGCCGCCGCCCGCCATCTGCTGACCGAGCCGATCACGAAGACGCTCGTGCCGCTCGAGACGACGGGGCAGGTGGTCTACGACCTCGACTTCCTGGAGCGGCTGCCGCGGGAGTTCACCCGGGCCGGCCGGCTGTTGCGGCCGATGCTGGCCCACGCCTTCCGCGCCCATCGGCAGCTGCTCGGCTGCGAGGGCATCCGGCTGCACGACGTGGCCGCGCTCGTGGCGGCGACCGATCCCGACCTGTTCGAGCGGGAGACCGTGGCGGCAGACGTGGAAACGACCGGCGAACTGACCGCCGGCATGCTCGTGATCGACCGCCGCCGCAACGGCGTCTGGCGACCCAATGCCGATCTGCTCGTGGCCTGCGACGCGGTCGGGGTGCGGGATCGCGTGCTCAGGGGGCTTGCGGCCGCCGGCGAGGCCACGTGAGCCGCCTCACTCGAAGTCGGTCCGCCTGGCCACGGGAATCTGCAGCTCGACCCGCTCCCGATCCCGGAAGATGACCACCGGGACGGTGCGATCCACGGCCGTCATCCCCACCACGTTCATCAGGTGGTCGTCATCCTCGATGGGGCGGCCGTCGAATTCCAGAATCACGTCGTTGGGACGAATGCCGGCTGCAGCGGCCGGCGCCCCGCCCGTGACCGACTCCACCCGGGCGCCCACCGGCCGCACCAGGCCCAGCCGATGGGCCTCGGGCTGGGTGAAATCCTTGTCGAGCCCCACGCCGAGAAAGGCACGATCGACCGCGCCGTTTTCCACCAGCTGCCGGGCGACGAACATCACCATCGACGCCGGAATCGCAAAGCCGATCCCCTCGCTGCCTCCCGAGTTGCTGGCGATGGCGGTATTGAGCCCGACCACCTCACCGCGGAGGTTCACGAGCGGGCCGCCGCTGTTGCCAGGGTTGATCGCGGCGTCGGTCTGGATGAAATCCTGGAACCGCACCGCACCCTCGCCCAATTCCAGATCGCGGCGGCCTTTTGCCGAGACGATGCCGAGCGTCACGGAGTGAGCCAGCCCGAACGGGCTGCCGATGGCCAGCACCATGTCGCCGATCCGCACACCTTCGTCGTCGTCGGCGATTCGTGCCGTCTGCAGGTCGTCGGCCACGAGTTCCAGCACAGCGATGTCGGTGCCAGCGTCAGACCACGATCGGCGGGGCATGAGTTCCCGGCCGTCGTCGAGCCGAATGACGACGTCGTCGAGCTCTGCCCCCTCGACGACGTGGCGGTTGGTGATCACGACGGTTCGGCCGGCCACCTCGGTGATCACGCCGGAGCCGGCCTCGTCCTCGGTGGTGCGGGCTCCGCGGGGCCGCGGCAGCCGCTTGGTGGCGTCGATATGCACCACCGTCGGCCGCAGCAGGTCCGAGAGCCGGCGGAGCTGTCGCGCCTGCCGTTCGAGCGGCTCGGCATCCTGGGCCGCCTGTTCATAGAGCCGTTCCCGTTCCTCTGCCGTGAGCCGAACCGGCCGCATCGGATCGATCCGGCCTTCCTCACGCTGCGTGGCTTCGATCGGCGCGAGCCTGGCCCGGCCCGGATCATCAGCCCGGGCGACACCGATCACCCAGGCGATGGCTGCCAGAGCCCATGAGGTACGGAGATCGAACCGAGGCATCATGCCACGCGACTCGGGGAGGAAACTGGACCCAGCAGCGGGAGCATACCTGCCCGGAACGTCAGAGTTCCAGGTCGCCTCCGACGGCCTCCTCGCTCGCCTGCCGCCAGTTGCTCGCTTCGCCGGACCGCTCCAGATCCCGCTGGCAGCCGATGCACATCGTGGCATAGGGCAAAGCTTCGAGTCGTGCCAGCGGAATTCGTCCGCTGCAGACCTCGCACTGTCCATAGCTGCCTTCTTTCATCCGCTCCAGGGCGTTCTCGATGTGGGCAAGTTCGCGACTCTCCACCTCGGCCAACTGCGAGTTGATCTCGTCCTGAGCCGAGTCATAGGCCGCGTCCACGAGATCCCCGACCGACTCGCTTCGAAGTTCCTTCAAAAGCGTGAGATCCCCGGCCAATGCGCTCCGCAGGGCGTCCCGTCGCTTGACGAGGATCGCCCGCATGTTCGTGAGTGCGTCTTTTCGTGCCATGATGCCGCTTCCTCCTCGACCCCTTCGGCGCCGCCCCTGAAATTCACCGCCGCCCGGGATCGCAGCGAATACTACGGGGGCCAGGGCAGGATGGTTCGCGGAGGAAAAATCGGCAGGCAAATTCCCCGAAATCCAGCGAAGTGCGATTTCGACAGTTGGCGGGAGCCGGGCCGACTTTGCCGCCAGGAGGGGGGGCATGGCTTGGCCGCCCGGCCAAGCCGGCCGCCATCGGCCTCACTCCTGCCCCGCTGGGGCGGCGAAGCACCAGATCGTGCCGTCGTCGGAAGCGATCACCACCCGGCCCTTTGCCACGGCGGCCCCGCCGCCAAACCCACCGCCAGCCTCGAATTCCCAGACCGGTTCACCCGTCGCGGCGTCGAGCAGGGCGACGGTGCCCCGGGCGTCAGCGATCACGGCCGCCTCCCGCGGCAGTCCGCCAGAAGCGGGCGCGAGGCCCACGATCACCGGCGAGGCATCGACCCGCCCGCGGCGGGGTTGCCGCCAGACTGGGGTGCCGGTCGCGACCTTGAAGGCTTCGACGGCGCGTCCGCGGGAGCCTACGATCGCCACTCCATCGGCAAGCCCCGCGCTCGAGCGGTAGGCCTGAGCCGAGGTGGCGGGCCGCTTCTGCCAGGCGATCTCGGCCTTCATGAAGTCGATCGCGAAGAACTCGCCCCCCTCGGTGCCAAACAGTACGAGGTCGCCGCTGACGGCAGGCGTCGTGCCCGTGGGGCCGCCGATCTCGACGGTGGCCCGCTCCTCGCCGGTCGCCGCGTCGATCACGTGGAGGCGTCCGTCGCAGCCGGCGAGGAAGATGCGGTCCCCATCTGCCGTGCGGGCCACCGTCGGGCCGCATCGAATCTGATCGGCGATCGAATGGGTCCAGAGCCGCTTGCCGGTGGCCAGATCGAGGCAGGAGAGCGAGGCGTCTTGCGAACCGACGAGCACCCGCGGGCCGTCCGCCGTGGGGAGGATCGTCGGCCCACCGGAGATCTCACCTTCGGTGGCATACTCCCAGCGGGACTCCCCCGTCGCCCGGTCGAGGCCGCGGACGATGCCAAGATCGTCGCCGACGACGAGCGGAAGCCGAGAATCTTCGGCCAGGGCCGCGGCCGAGGGAAATCCGGCCTGCTCGATCGTGCGGGTCCAGCGGGTCTCGCCCGTGGTCAGATCGAGTGCATAAAAGTGGCCATCGAGATCGCCCAGGAACACGACCCCGTCGGCAATCACCGGCACGGCAGCAAAGGCTGCACCGGGGAAGTCCCGCCGCCACGCCTCGTCGAGCGGCGGGGACAGCACGGCTGCCGATCGGCCCGTGCCGGAGAGGGAGCCTCGGGCCATCGGCCAGGCGTCGGCCGGCGCGGTGTCTAGCCCGTCGGCATGGCTCGTGCCGATCGCGACAGCAAGCACCCAGGCCAGCGCGAGGGTCGGGCGACTGAATTCCGCCGCGTGGCTCATGCTGCCGCCTCGTAGAGCCGAGCCAGATCCATCGCCGCGACCGGCCGCGGATTGAACCGCGCGGTCCACTGCTCCGCCGCGGCGGCCGCGAGCGTCTCGACGTCGGCCGCGGGAATGCCGGCGGCCGCGAGGTTCACGGGAAGATCGCCGGCGACGAGCAGGGCGGTGAGTTGCGTGGCGAGGGATTCGCCCGCAGCCGACGGACTCAGGCCGCCATTCCCGACCGCTGCGAGCAGGTCAGCGTAGAGGTCGCCAACGATCGCTGCGTTGAACCGCACGACATGCGGCAGCAGCAGGCCCACGGCCCGGCCATGCGTGAGCCCGTACGTGGCCGTCAGCGGGTTGGCCAGCGCGTGGGCCGCGCCCAGCATGGAGTTTTCGATCGCCAGCCCCGCCAGCGCGGCGGCCCACTGCACGGCAGCCCGGGCCTTGATGCTCGTATCGGGCCCCAACACGGTCGGCAGATGGGTGGACAGCAGCCGCCAGGCCTCGCGGGAGTAGACACGGGAGGCCGGGGTGGCCGCCAGGCAGACGTGGCTCTCGACGGCGTGGGCCACTGCGTCGATTCCGCCGATCGCCACCAGCGATCGGGGCTGCGTGAGCGTGAGATTGACGTCGAGGATCGCCACGCGGAAGGCGGCCCGCGGATCGCCGCAGGCCATCTTCAGGCCCGTGTCGGCGTCGGTGATCAGCGCGAAGGATTGCGTTTCGCTGCCCGTGCCGGCGGTGGTGGGCACGCCGATCGAGGGCAGAAGCGGGCCGGTAGCCGTGCCGCGGCCTTTGTAGTCCTGCATCCTGCCGCCGCATGACAGGAGGAAGTTGATGCCCTTGGCCATGTCCATCGAACTGCCACCGCCGAGGCCGACGAGCAGATCGGGAGCGAAGTCGCGGGCGAACGCCGTGCCTTCTTCCACCTCGGTGGAGGAAGGGTTTTCGCCGAACGCCGAGAAGACCAGCGGCTCGATGCCCGCGTTGGCGAGCGCTTCCGCTGCGGCCGCCACGTGACCGGCCTCGACCACGCCCTGGTCGCTCGTGAGGAGCACGCGGCTGCCGCCGAGTTCGCGAACGAGTCGGCCGAGTTCGCTCAGCCGGCCGGGGCCGACCACGAGCCGGGGCCCGGGGCGACACTCGAAGTCGGCCAGCATGGTGCCAGCGAGACAAGCCATCACGAGCCTCGCCTACGTTCGTGCCGCGAGGGCTTCCTGCCTGCCTGGCTCACCTTTGTTGGGCGCCACCTGCAGCGCCCGGGAGCGGTACAGAAACTCGATGATGTTGCCCTCGTGCGGCTGGAGCCAATCGAGCTTCGTGGTGGGCAGCGGCCCGAAGTTGAGCCGGTCGATCTGCGTGCAGTCGATCAACTGCCGCTGGAAGTCTTCGTCGTTCGTGATCGCCGTGCCGACGAGTGTGGGGCCGATGGCCTCGAGCATCTTCGCCTGGGGACATTCGACCACGGTCACGAACGGAAACATGTACTCCGCCCGGGCGATCTCGGGCTCTGGGCTCGAGCAGTGTGCCACGACGGGCCGCAGCCAGCCGCACCGCTCGCCCTCCACGAACCGGTCGCCGTAATCGGCCGTGGTATGGCTCACGCCTGGGGCCGAGAGGAGTCCCTCGATTTGGCCCCAGATCGCCTTGGCCGCGCCCGGAATGGTGAACGCGGCGAGTTTGGCCTCGGGATCGTCGGGCGGTTTGACCTCGATCGGGCCGAGTCGCTCGGCCAACGCCGCGGCGATCTCGCGGGTGTGGCGGCTCGCGTAGATTGCCGAGGTATTGATGCAGCCGCGGCCGCTGTTGATCGCCACGCTTTCCGCCATGACGTCGAGGTGTTCCCGCCAGTCGTCCACGCAGTCATCGCCGAGGATGATCTTGGAGAAGCCGGGGCCGTGGACCTGCACCTTCGGATTGCCCCGATACTGTTCGACGGTCTTGGCGCTGCCGAAGATCATGCTTCGGCCGCAGCCCGCGAGCACGGCGGCACCGACGTCGGTCGCTCCCGGATAGAGGCCGATCGCTTCTGCGGGAATGCCCGCCTCGACCATTGCGGCCGCCATGCGGTAGGGCGTCCAGGGTTCCTGGCTGCCCGGCTTCATCACGAGGCCCACGCCGAGGGCGACCACCGGCAGCCAGAGCGTATGGACCCCGGGTGAGTTCGACGGGAGCACGAGGCCGAGCACGGGGGAGGCGGCTTGGTAACTGACCGTGACGCCGCGGTGCTCCACGCCGTAGCCCTGCCAGAGGATCTTCGGGTCGAGGCCGCGGGACAGGGCGTCGAGGATCCGATCCATGTTCGAGAGCACGAACATGTTCTTCTGCATGTTGGCCCGGCAGAGGCTCTCGGGCAGCCCCGTCGTGGCCGACTGCTGCTTGACGAAATCTTCGGGCGCCTGCCGCGAGTCGCCCACCGTGAGCGTGCCGTGGGCGTAGAGGTTCCCCGCGGTCTGCAGCCGCTCGACGATCTCCTCCGGGTCCATCGCCAGAAGCGCGCGGCGGGCCGCCGCGGACGACTTCGCCAGATCGCGGCCGAGCATGGCCCCGCCCACCTGGCTCACCTCGGCGACGGGCTCACCGGTCAGGAAATGCACGAGCGTGTCCCGCTCGAGCGACTCATACGGCTTGCCGAACCGCCAGGCTGGAAGATGCATCGATATGGCCTCTCTGGTTTGCTGCAGCCGGGCAGGAAGCCCGGCGTGGCGAACGAGGGCGACCTTGGCTCGCCCTCCGTTCGCCGAAGGCTGCAGAGGCCATGGATGGCCCTGCAGCCGTAAAAAACTAGTAGACTCCAACGGTCGTGGTGGCGGCGAGTTGGCGGAAGGGGCGAACGCCGCTGATCCCGTCCCAGGGATACGTGGCGTAGGGCCGTTCCCGTTCGCCCTCGTCCCGCTCGAGGAACCCCGGGATGAAGGTCTCCTTGGTGAGCGTGGTCAGCCGGACGCGGCCGGTGCCGCCGTAGGGCACCACGGCGTCACGGTCGTCGAAGTCGACCACCTCAATCACGGCCCGCGGCTGCGGCGCGTAGTAGGCGATCGTGTAGCCGTCGCCGGGCACGACCGGCCGTGAGGCGGCCAGGCCCATCAGGGTGTTGCCGTAGGTCGGCGTCATGTAGGCGCCGTCGAGGAGTTCCTCCACGGCGAACCGGGTCCACTGCGGCGTGAACTCGGTGCCTCCGGAGAAGATCCCGGTGATCCCCGCCTTGCGCAGCGTCGTGCCCTTCTTTTCCAGGGCCAGAGCCAGGGCTTCGAGCAGCTTCGGCGTCGTAAACATGCAGCGGATGTCGTGGCCTGCCTCGAGGATCGTGATCGCCTGGTCGATGCAGTGCTGCTTGTAGGCCTCGAGGTGCTCCATCCAGCCCTTCTGGATCAGCTTGATCACCCAGCGAGGATCGAGGTCGACGCAGAAGCAGATGCCGCCCCGATACTGGGCGAGGTGTTCGATCGAGAGCCGCAGCCGGCGGGGGCCGGAGGGCCCGAGCATCAGCCAGTTGGCTCCCCGGGGGAAAAACTCCTCGGGCAGCGTGTCGCTGAACATCTCGTAGTCGGTGCGAAAGTCGCGGGAGTTGTAACGCGACTTGGGGACGCCCGTCGTACCGCCGGTCTCGAACACATAGGCGGGCTGGTCGGCCAGTCCCTTCGGCACCCAGCGGCGTACCGGCCCGCCCCGGAGCCACTCGTCCTCGAATGGCGGAAACTTCTTCAGGTCGTCGAAGCTTTTGACGTCCTTCAGGGGATCGAAGGAGAGCGATCGTGCGTAGTTGAGCCAGAAGGGGCAGCCGGTGGACTCATGGAAGTGCCAGGCCACCATCTCGACGGTATGGGCATCGAGGGCGGCACGGGCCTGGGCGATCTGGTCCGGGCTCGCGACTTTGAAGACCGGGGGCTTTTCGGCGGTCGATGGGGAGGTCATGGCACCGTGCTGGAGTGACGGAGGGAAGGATCAGCCTTCGGACGACTGTCCCGGAGGCTGGGGGAGTGGGGCACCGAGTTGGGCAAGCAACTGGAGCACGCCGTTGAAGTGGGCGAGCCGGGGGCCGTAGCGGTCGATGAATTCGCCGAGCGCATAGTCGCTGTCCGAGAAGTCTTCGGCGTTTTCGGCGGCCTCTTCGGCGATGCCCGAGAGGAACTCCGTATGCACGCGGGCGAGTGACTCGGCGGCCTTGCGGCAGGCCTTCGAAAGCTGAGGGTTGGCCTCTTTCCAGGCTCTGAGCTCGGCGTTTCGCTGCCGGTGCTGGAGCGAGACCTGGGCGAGGATCTCCAGGAGCAGCTCAGACTGCTTGCCGCCCTCTTCGACGAGTTGCCGCAACAGCAGGTTCGTCTCGGTGAGATCGCCCGTCGGCGCGGGGCGGCCGGTCGTCGGTGCGCCAGCGGAGATGTCGACCTGGGTGAAGAAGGGGAAGTCGTCGGCCATGACTGTTCTCTGGAAGGAAGTCGGCCCACCGTGGGATTCGCTCTATCGTAGGCAGAGTCGCCGCCGACCGCCATGAGCTGGAGGCCAGGCCGGGCAATCGGCAGGGCTTCGCCAGCTTGCCAGGAACGCTCGAGCCGCACGGTGCCGCCGGGGGATCGCACCCGGCCCGGCCCGCTGCTTCAAGTGGCTGACAGGTTTGCCCGATGGATGGGAGGGCGAGTCGCAGGGAAGCGACCCGTGGACGGAACCAGGGAAACGTCTATGCAGCAGGAGGCGGACGGGCCCGGAAATGTGGCGTTCGGGTTTCTCACGGCGGTCGATTCGCCGGCCCACGGGCTGTTCGGCGGCTATCTCGTGGTTGACGGCCTCGGCCGTCCGCTCGAGTTCCACTGCACGGCTCCGGTCAAGGTCTCGCGGGCTCAGCAGATCCTCTACGGTCCGACGCTCCATGGACATCTTCACGGCCGGCAGATCGGCGGTGCGTTGCTGGCGGAGGGCAAGGCCGACGCGGCGGTCGTTTTGACCGACCTCGAGTCGATGCTGCATGTGAGGCCGCACACGAGCCTGCCGGTGGCGCTCGTCCGGCGGAGCGACGAAGCGACCGCCCTCACGGGCATCGTTTTCGGTGACGCGGTCGTGAGCCCCCATGCCGCCGACGCCGAGCGGGCCGCCGAGCTTGAAGAGCAGCTCGCCGCGCTGGCCGCGGCGGTCGACCTCTGCGAACCCTTCGAGCGAATTCGGGCGGCGCTCGAAGAGGCCCAGCGGCACTGAGCGTGGCAGCGAGTCGGGGAGAGAACATGGCCGTCGAACCAGCCCCCGGGGCCGCGGAGCCTGGCGTGACCTCATGGCCTCCGGAGGCGCTCGTCGTACCTCCCGCGGCCGTTGCCTCCACGCACGGCTTCGAGCTGCCGGAACCGCCCGCCTTGCGGCTACCCGTGGCGACGCCCGTGCCGGCGGTGGTGGCTGTCGAGTTGTTGCCGCAGCGGCCGCGGGTGCAAAGCCATCTCTTCGCCCGGCCTACGGCGCCGCCGCCGGCGAGGTCGAGCGACGGTGCCCGCGCCGCGTTGGTGGTAGCCGGAGGCCCGAGCCGGCCGCTTCAGGATCGCGGCTCCGATGGCGCTGGCCCGCAGCCGCCGCGGACGCGGATCACGCCGCCGAAAGACGTCGTCAAGCTCTCCGAGCGGTTCTTCTATTTATTGCAGCCGGATCTCGAGACCACCCTCCGATCGGCGCGGCTCGAGTTTCCCCGGCAGCCCTTCCCGTTTCAGCTGGAAGGCATGGCCTTTCTCGTCCCGCGGCATGCCGCCGTGCTCGCCGACGAGATGGGGCTCGGCAAGTCGATGCAGGCGATCTCGTCG
>CAYVNX010000007.1:0-22674 GCA_964453165.1 uncultured Candidatus Kuenenia sp.
GGGCATTACCGCCGGCGTTCGATGGCCCGAACCATGGCGGCCCCCATGTCGGCCGGGCTTTCGGCGATTTCGATCCCGGCGTCGCGGAGGGCCGCCAGTTTGGCGTCGGCAGTCCCCTTGCCACCGGAGATGATGGCCCCGGCGTGGCCCATCCTCTTTCCGGGGGGGGCCGTGCGGCCTGCGATAAAGGCGGCCACCGGCTTGGTGACGTGGTGCTTCACGAACTCGGCGGCTTCTTCCTCGGCGCTGCCCCCGATCTCGCCCATCATCAGGATCGAGTGGGTATCGGGGTCGGCCTCGAACAGCGTGAGGATGTCGATGAAAGAGGAGCCGACGAGCGGATCGCCGCCGAGCCCCACGCAGCTGCTCTGGCCGTGGCCGAGTTGGGTGAGCTGCCAGACCGCCTCGTAGGTGAGGGTGCCCGAGCGGCTCATCACCCCGACGTGACCGGGGGCGTGGATGTAGCCAGGCATGATCCCGATCTTGCACTGGCCCGGCGTGATGACACCGGGGCAGTTGGGGCCGATCAGGCGGCTGCCCGAGTCCCTCAGCACGGGCAGCACCCGGGCCATGTCGAGCACGGGAATCCCTTCGGTGATCGCCACCACCAGTTCGATGCCGGCCCCGATCGCCTCGAGGATCGCGTCGGCGGCGAAGGCGGGCGGCACGAAGATCATCGTGGCATTGCAGCCGGTGGCGTCACGGGCCTCGGCGACCGTGTTGAAGACCGGGAGATCGGCGACCGTCTCGCCTCCTTTGCCCGGCGTGACGCCGCCGACCATCCGGGTGCCGTAGTCGAGGCAGCCCCGGGTGTGAAACTCACCGACCTTGCCGGTGATGCCCTGACAGATGACGCGGGTGTCGCGGTTGACGAGGATGCTCATGATGGAAGAACCGAACGCGGGAAGCCGGGAGCCGGCGGGATGGGACTGGTGATACGGGGATGCGTCAGGCCTGGCTGGCCGCGGCGGCGACGACCTTCTTGGCAGCCTCAGTCAGGCCGTCGGCGGCGATGATCGACGTGCCGCTCTCGGCCAGGATCTTCTTGCCTTCGGCGACCTCGGTGCCTTCCAGTCGCACGACGAGCGGCACCGTAAAGCCGACGGTCTTCGAGGCTTCGACCAGGGCGGTGGCGATGGTGGTGCACCGCATGATGCCGCCGAAGATGTTGACAAGGATCGCCTTGACGTGCGGGTCGGAGAGAATGATCCGGAAGGCCTCGGTCACCTGGTTGACGTCGGCGCCACCTCCGACGTCGAGGAAGTTGGCCGGCTGGCCGCCGTGGAGCTTGACCAGGTCCATGGTGCTCATGGCCAGTCCGGCACCGTTGACGAGGCAGCCGATCGTGCCGTCGAGTTTGACATACGAAAGACCCGCCGCCGCGGCCCGGATCTCGGCCGGCTCCTCTTCGGCTTCATCGCGGAGGGCGGCGACGTCCTTGTGGCGGTAGAGGGCGTTGTCGTCGAAGGTCATCTTGGCGTCGAGCGCGACGAGTCCACCATCGGTGGAGAGCACCAACGGATTGACCTCGAGCAGCGAGGCGTCGAGATCGACGAAGGCCCGACAGAGCCGACGGAAGAAGGTCTCGGCATGTCGCCACGAGGCCGTGGGAAGGCCGAGCTTCGAGGCCAAGAGCCGGGCCTGCCAGCCGGCCAGGCCGCGGTCGGGATCGAACGGCTCGGTCAGGATGAGCTCGGGCGTCTTGGCCGCCACCTCCTCGATGTCCATGCCGCCGGCTGTGCTGGCGATCAAGACCGGCGAGCCGGCGGCACGATCCACGAGGATCGCGCAGTACAGCTCGCGGTCGATGCTGCAGCCACTCTCGACGAACACCTGACGGACCACCTGGCCCGCTGGACCGGTCTGGATCGTGACGAGCGTCTGGTCGAGCAGGCCGCGGGCAATTCGTTCGGCATCGGCCGGGCTTTTGGCGAGTTCCACCCCGCGCTGGCCGGAACCCGCCACCTGCCCTTTGCCGCGGCCGCCGGCATGGATCTGCGCCTTGACCGCGCAGACCGGAGTCCCGAGCGACTCGTAGGCGGCCTTGGCTTCCGCCGGGGTGCGGGCGACCTTCCCGGCGAGCACCGGCACACCGGCGGCCCGGAGGAGGTCCTTGGCCTGGTATTCGTGGATCTTCATGGGCGGGGTCTCGACGACAGGGAGCGGGCGGGCCGGAGCCGGAAATATCGCAGGAATGGCCGCCGCCGCAACCCTGCCGGATGGCTCCCCTGCGCACCACGCCTATTGCTGCTGCTGCTCGCCCCCCTGGCAGACGATCGGGCCCCTGAGCACCGCGTGCATCGGGACATCGAGCGGGGCGAGCTGGTCGTGCCAGGTTCGGGACGGGAGTCGGTCGAGGGTGCGGGTGGCCACCCGCACCTCCATCCGCTCACTCCCCGATCCCCGGTAGGTGCCCTTGCTCGGGGGCACGTCTGTGTAGTCCCGCCCGACGGCCGTCTTCACGAACTGGCTGCCGACCGGGCAGCCATTGGTCGGGTCGAAGCCGGTCCAGCCGATGTCCGGCAGCCACACCTCGCACCAGGCGTGGCTCTCGGAATCGCGGTTGGGCCGGTGGATGTATCCGCTGACATACCGGGCCGGTACGCCGAAGGACCGGAGGATCGCGATCATCAGGTGGGTGAAGTCCTGGCAGACGCCCTGCCCATGGGTCAGGAGATGATCGATCGGAGAACTGGCGTCGGTGACGTCGCGGGCGTAGACGAAGTTCCCGCGGATGTACTCGGCCACCTGGCAGACCCACATCCCAACCCGGATCCGTGGCAGAGGCCGGAGCGCCTCGAGATGCGGCGTCAACAGCGGCGTGTCGCTGGTCGGCCCGCGGAGCGGCAGGGCGTCGAGGGTGTCGAGCGGGAGCATGGATTCGTCGAGCGGAAAGACGGTCTGGCTGGCCATCGGGCCGACGGCCGAATCCTCCGTCTCGACGATGCTCGCCGCCAGGATTCGCAGCCGGGTGGAAGGGGCGAGCAGATTGAAGTGATGCACCCGGTTGCCGAAGCCGTCGACGTAAGCGGAGACGGTGGCGGGCTCATTGACGTCGATACGGAAGGAGTGGCACCGCTGGAGGGTGTCGTTGACGGGCTCCATGCGGAGTTCACAGAGCCACTCGCGCACCGGCTCGGTGTATTCGAGCACCGTCTCATGCTGGATTTCGAGGATCATGGGCGTGGAATCTCCCTGATCAGTTGAGGGCATATTGCTGCTGGAGGAGCTGGCCGATCGACCCGCAGCGAATCACGGCGTTCGAGAGGAAGTCGTGGAGCCGCGGCCCGACGAGTTCGTCCGTGTCGAGGTAGGTCAGTTCGCTGACGAGGCTGCCGACAGTTCGCGTCGATTCGGCGTCGCAGCGACCCGGAAGCCGCCCGCTGATCACGGTCAGTGAATCGAGCACCCGCTCGAGGCAGAATCGTACCGAGTGCGGAAAGTCCGGATTCGTGAGCAGGAACTCGATCACTCGCTCCGGTTCCACGCGGCTGACCGAGAGCCGCTGGTAGGCCTCGTAGGCCCGGCACTTCCGCAGCACGGCCGCCCACTGGAGCGTCCCCACGGGCAGGTCGGATGAGTCGGTGCGTTCGAGCAGCCGAACGGTCGAATCGAGCGTCCGCAGCACCTTGTCTGCGCGTTCGAGCGAGGTGCCCGCCTGGATGAAGTGCCAGCCTTCGTCGTGCATCATCGTGGCATCGCAGACGCCATGGCAGAGCAGCACGCCCACCTGGGCCTCGTCACAGAAATCATGGGGAGACTCGGCCACCCGGGATTGAAATCCCGGGTCGGAGAGCCGCCAGTGGAGCTTGTTGAGTTCCCGCCACATCTGGGTGCTGATCGAGCCGCGGATACTCCGGGCGTTGTTTCGCGCCCGGTTGACGCAGGCCATCACGCTGCCGGGATTGGTCATGTCGAGCAGCAGCCAGCGGCTCACCGCCGTGACCGGTGTTTCACCCGGGCGAACCTGGGGCGGCGGCTGCCGGAGCATGGAAAGCAGCGCGTTCCACTCGAGTTCCACCGGATTGGCGAGCACGCCGTGCAGGTCGAGGTCGAGGTGGAAGGTGATGTCGACGGCCCGGGCGAGGTTGCTGGCCCGCTCGAGATACCGGCCCATCCAGAAGAGTGCGTCAGCGACTCGGCTCAGCATGGTGCGGCCTCGCTCCGCGATTCAGGTGCCAGGATCCACGTGTCCTTGCTGCCGCCTCCTTGGGAGCTGTTGACCACCAGGCTCCCCTTGGGCAAGGCCACCCGCGTCAGGCCGCCGGGCGTGACCACGACCCGCTCCCCGCAGAGGACAAAGGGCCGGAGGTCGACGTGCCGTCCCTCGAGCCGTCCGTCGACGAAGGTCGGATGGGTGGAGAGTTGAATCGTGGGCTGGGCGATGAAATCCCGGGGGTTCGCCTGGATCGCCCGCCGGAATTCCTCCCGCTGCTCGGCCGTGGAGGCCGGCCCCACGAGCATCCCGTAGCCGCCCGACTCGTTGACCCGCTTGACGACCATCTCCTCGAGGTGGGCCAGCACGTGGCTCAGATGGGCAGGCACCTCGGGCCGAAAGGTCTCGACGTTAGGCAGGATCGGATCCTGTTTGAGGTAATACCGGATCATGTCCGGGACGAACGGGTAGACCCCTTTGTCGTCGGCGATTCCGGTGCCGATGCTGTTGGCCAGCGCCACGTTGCCGGCCCGGTAGGCATTCACCAGCCCCGGCACGCCCAGCACGCTGTCGGCCCGGAAGGTCAGCGGGTCGAGGAAGTCGTCGTCGATCCGGCGGTAGATCACGTCGACCCGTCGGAGGCCGCGGGTGGTCCGCATGAACACCCGATTCGCATCCACGACGAGATCGCGGCCCTCGACCAGTTCGATCCCCATCCGCTGGGCCAGAAAGCTGTGCTCGAAATAGGCCGAGTTGTACATGCCGGGACTGAGCAGCACCGTCGTCGGGCTGGCGGCCGATTCCGGGGCGATGTACCGCAGCACGTCGAGCAGGGCCGCCGGATAGTCGTCGTTCGGCAGGACGTCGTAGTCGGCGAACAGCGCGGGGAAGACCCGCTTGAGCACCTGGCGGTTCTGAAGCATGTAGCTCACCCCCGACGGCGTGCGGCCGTTGTCCTCGAGGACGAGGTAGGAGCCGTCAGCCCCGCGGATCAGGTCGGTGCCGCAGATGTGGATGTAAATCCGCCGCGGGACATTGGCCCCGACGAATTCCCGCCGGAATGAGGAGCCCTGGAGGACGAGCCGGGCGGGCACCACGCCGTCGCGGAGGATGTGCTGTTCGTGATAGACATCCCAGAGGAACTGGTTCAGGGCAGTGATCCGCTGCACGAGACCAGCTTCGATCAGCGACCATTCCACCGCGGGAATGATCCGCGGCACGGGGTCCATCGGCCAGACCCGCTCGATCCCCTCTTCCGCCCGGTAGACGGTGAACCCGACGCCGTCCTGTCGCATCGAGAGGTCGAGCATCGCCTTGCGGCGGCTGAATTCTTCACCGGTGGTCTGCCGGAGCCGTTCCGCCAGCCGCGCGTAATCGGGCCGCGGCTCGAGCCGTTCGTCCAGCATTTCGTCGAAGGCCGGCCCGACGGAGTAGTGGCTGAGAAGAGCCCCTTCCTGCCGGTTGGCCGGGTGAGGTGAAACCATCGTTTGATTACCGCGGGATGGCATCATGACCGATTCAGGCATCATCGTAACGCCACCAATTGTTGCGCACGAACCAGGCAGTCGGTGCCTGCCCATAAGGCACGTCTGCCGAGTCCGTCTGCGTCAGATGCCGGTTTCCTGCGGGTTCTCGAGGTTCCGCCGGCCCGCGGCTGCGACTAGGCTTGTGCAATGCAAAGCCTGCGCCAATTCAGGCCTGCGGCAGCGAATCACTCGGAGGAATCGATGACATATTGCCTGGGTCTCCGTACGAAAGCCGGCCTCGTCATGGCCTCCGATTCCCGCTCCAACGCCGGCATCGACCAGGTCAACATCTGCTGCAAGATGCACACCTTCGTCGTTCCCGGGGAACGGGTGTTCGTGCTGCTCTCGAGCGGCAACCTCTCGCTCACCCAGTCGATCCTGGCCCGGATCGAGCAGGAGTTTCATAGCGGCCGCGGGCTCGTGGACGTGTCGAACTTTTACGACGCAGCCCGCTGCGTCGGCAGGCACGTCCGCGAGATCTCGGCGCTCGACGGGCCGTTCATGGAGCGAGACAACATCGCCTACGCGGTGAATTTCCTGCTCGGTGGACAGATCCGGGGCGAGGAGCCGCAGATCTACATGGTCTACGCCCAGGGCAATCCGCTCCGGTGCACCCGGACCGCCCCGTTTCTCCAAATCGGCGAGAGCAAATACGGCCGGCCGATCCTCGACCGCGGGATCCGCTACGAGGACACGTCTCTCGAGCAGGCGGTGAAGTACGCCATGATTTCACTCGATTCCACGATGCGGTCGAACGTGTCGGTGGGGCCGCCCATCGACCTGATGGTCTACGCGGCTGGCGAACTGGAGATTCGCCGCTATCGGCGGTTCAGCGAACCCGACACGGAGCTGAGCGCGATCCGCTCGAGTTGGGACCGAGAGCTCCGGCAGGCGATCGGTGCCCTGCCGTCGATTACGTTCGAAGAGCAGCCGCCCGACCGGGAGCTGGGGATCACCCACACCTTTTCTCGCGGCCTCTGACGAGGAATTGGCAGTCAGGTGAAGGCGGCGGCATCGGTGGCCCGGTCCAATTCCATGCGCCGCCGCCAGTAGGGAACCGTACAGAGCAAGACTTTGCCTGTGCCCTCGTAGCTGAAGGTGCGGGCCTGACCGGCGAGCCAGGCGCTCAAGAACGACTTGGATGGCCACCGCATCCGGAGACGAATGCCTGCGGTATGGGCCACGACGAAGGGCCCATCGCAGATCAACCGGTCGTTGTCGAGGGTGACCTCTTCGACCGGCCCGTTCACCGCCAGCACGACCGTGCCGGCGCCCGAGAGCGCCGTCTTGTACCAGAGCAGGCCCTCGCCAGCCCAGAAGGCGGTCGGCACCGATTCGCGGTGGATGCGGAGTTGCACTTCCCCGTCGCTCGCCCAGAAGCAGCGGGTGTCGAGAATCCACCGCTCGCCCGATTCGATCGTGAAGACGTGATAACCGCCCAATGAGGAGTCGAGGAACACGCTGCCCGTGCCGACGTAGCGCGGCCGGAGAATCGATTCGTCGGAAAACAGCGACACCCACATGGCCCGGAACGAGGGCACCGGCACGGTCATCGTGACCGTGCCTTGCATATGGTTGAGGGCTCCCCGCTCGGTGCGGCAGTCGTCATCGACCAGGTCGATGCGAACCCAACGCATCGACTGGGATTCCTCGACTTCAAAGATTGCCATCGATCACCACCTCCTCGCCGTGGGTGAGGCCGTCGGCCGTCCAGTCGCAGTGCCAGCCGGGAAAAGCCACCTGCGGAAAGGGTTCTGGGGAGATCGGATCGGCCAACTCATGGATGATGTCGAACTGCCGATCGGGCCGCACCCGTCCCAGGCGAAAGCGTTTGAACGTGTGCTGGGTTGCGGGGTCGATTCGAGCTTCGCCGCCGGGTCCGGCAAACCGGAGGTCGTCCTGAAGGGCCTCCCGCACCGTCTTGGTGTCGAGTGATCCGGCCCGCTCGACCGCCTGCTTCCAGAGGTGCACCAGGCAGTAGGCCGCCTCCATCGGGTCGCTCGTCACCCGGTCGTAGCCGAACTCCCGGCGAAAGCGGCTCACCCAGCCGCGGTTGGCCTCGGTGGGCAGGCTCTGAAAGTAGCTCCAGGCGGCGAACTGGCCCTGGACGTGCCCCTGCGGCAGGTTTCGGAGTTCGTCTTCGCCGATGCTCGTGCTCACCACCGGCACGTCCTCGGGCGACAGCCCGGCCTCGGTCAGGGCGGCGAAGAAGGCCACGTTGGAGTCGCCGTTGACCGTCGAGAGCACGGCGTCGGCCTTCGCTGCCTGGATCATCTCGACGGCGCCGGTGAACTGCCGGTGACCGAGCGGCACGTACGCGGCGCCGGCCGGTTCCAAGCCCTGAGCGGCGAGATATCGCTTCACGATCAGGTTGGCCGTGCGCGGGAAGACATAGTCGCTTCCCAGGAGGAAGATTCGCTTCCGCTCCCCGCCGGCCGGCGAGAGCAGCCAGTCGATCGCCGGAAGGATCTGCTGGTTGGGAATCGAGCCACCGTAGATCACGTTGCGAGAGGCCTCGTTGCCCTCATACTGCACGGGATAGAACAGCAACCGGCCGTATTCCTCGATCACGGGAATAACCGCCTTGCGGCTCGAACTCGTCCAGCAGCCGAAGATCGCCGCGGCGCCGGCCCGATCGCAGAGTTCGCGGGCCCGCTTGGGAAAGAGGTCGAGGGGACGGGATCGGGGATCGGGACTGCGCGCCTCGATCGGGCGGCCGAGCAGGCCGCCGGAGGCATTGATTTCCTCGATCGCGAACAGTTCCGCATCCCGCAGGGCTGTTTCGCTGATGGCGAGGGTGCCGGTCTGTGAATGCAAGAGCCCCGCCACAATGGGCTTCGAACCACGCGGTAGGCCGGCGGCGCAGCCCGTGAACAGGGCTGGAGCGAGCGCTCGGGCGGCCGCGAGTGTGGCCGCTCCGCCGGTGCCGGCAAGCAGGCTGCGGCGACTCACCCGGCCTGGGCCTCCGGCTGCGGCCGGCTCGTGATCACTCTTCGACCATGTGCGCATAGAGATCCTCGAACGGCTCGGCGGTGATGCTGACCTCGCCCCGGAAGGGATTGTCCATCGCGGCGATCAGGAAGATCATCGTGCCGAGATAAGCCGAGAGCAGCCCGCCAAGAACGAAGTGAGTGACGAGTCGCATGTCGAAGAGCCAGACCATCGCCATGTTGATCAGGGCTCCCGCGATCACCACGTACCACATCACGGCCGGAATGCCCGTATGCACGGAGAACAGCCGCATCCGCCGAAACTCGAGAAACGTGTTGAACTGCCGCAGGGCTTCGGCGTGCACGATCTCCTCGCCGGGCGACTGGGGCTGGAAGTCGAGCAGCTTCTCCTGAAAGGCCTGCACCCGCACGGCACCGTCCACCGGCACGATGCCCCGCTGCTGGAGCGGCCAGGCGTAGCGAATCACGTAGCGGGTATAGTCCCGCAACAACCAGCGGAGGTTTTGACCGTAGGGTTCACGGTAGCGGGAGACGTCTTCATAGAGGGCCGAGAGCGCCGCCGCCTCGCGGGTGACGTTGGCGCCGGTGTCGGCAGCATTCTGATAGGCCGTGACGGCGATCAGGCCGAGCAGCAGGCCGTAGAACACGCAGAAGCAGGAGAGCACGTAGCCGACGACGTCGTTGGCACCGCTGGTGCGCTTGACGAACTGCCGCAGGATCGGCCGCAGCAGGATCGCACCGACCCAATACACCGCCACGGCCAGGCCGGTGGCCAGGGCTGCGAAGGTCGACGTGGGGATGTCGTAGATCCAAAAAAACATCGGAGCGAGTCCGGCTGCCGCCCGGCCAGGTCCGGCGGGCTCGCGAGGATCGTAGCACCGGGGCGGGGCTACTTCACCTCGTCGCCGTCGAGGGCATAGATCGCCAGGTGCGTGCCGTCGGGCGCCCGCAATTCGTCGATCCGGAAGGTGCCGGCCACAGCCACCGGCCGGATCGAGAAATCGGCCGTTTTGCCCGGCCGCATCCGCACCACGATGCAGTCGTGGAGGGCGGCCCCGGGCCCGAAACAGCATTCCTGGTTGTCGCGGACGAGCACGAACTGGGTGAGTCCGGTCTGCTGGAAGCTCGGCAGGATGTAGCCTCGAATCCGAATCGGTATGCCTGCGAGGGCGGTGACCGCCGCAGGCAGCAGGTCGCGGACGAAGGGGTCGCCCTTCTGCATCTCGAGCTTGATGTCGTCGAAGGTGATCTCTCGTGGATTGCCAACCGGTCGGGCCGATCGCGGAATGGCCGACGCCGGATCGCCGCCCATGCGGGCCGGGGTTGGGGTGGCTTTCGGTTCGATCGAAAGCCGCTGATCCCCGCAGCCGCCGGCCAGGCCGAGGCAGACACCGATGAGGATCAGGCTCGACCGTGGGAGCATGGCAGGCTAGCGAACGAAGGCTTCATCAAGGTGGTAGAGCACACCCCCACCGGCATCGGGTGCCCCGGCCGGCTCGATCCGAAACCGCCCGGCGATCTTCACGAGATTGGGTGTGAACTCGATCCCCTTCCGGTCGGCAAGTCGCACGAGCACCCGGTCGGTGATCTTGGGATTGCCGCCGAAGCAGCAATCTCCTTGGTCGCGGACGAGCAGAAAGTCGGTGATTCCCCGTTGCTTGGAGCCGGGATAGAGGTAGCCTTTCAAGAGCACGTCGCGACCGGCCGCTGCGCGGGCCGAGTCCGGCACCGCGGTGGGCGGGTCACCGGGCAGCGGCTGCAGCAGGGCGTAGTTCAGCCGGGTGTAGCCGGCGGGCAGTTCGTTGGTGTAGATGGTCGCCAGGCGAGCGACGCCGCCCACGAGCAGGATGGCGGCCACCACGAGCGCTCCCGCGGCGATGCCGGCTCCGCTGACCGCGTCGGGCCGGCGCCGGGTGTCGCGGAGGGCGACGGCCGCAAGCACCGTTGCGATCGCTGGTACCGCGACGAACGACCAGCCCAGGAAGACCAGCGGAGAGACCGCTGCGAGGGCCGCTGCGGCGATCGCCGTGCCAGAGAGCGGACGGTACCCATCGCCAGCGAGATCGATGGCTGGTTCGTGTCGCCGCGGCGTGGACGGTGAATCAAAGAGTCCGGCGGACATGGCGACTCCGGGGGTTCTTCTGGGCAATTCGGCTGAGGCTACCCGCCGGTCGATCCCGGCCTGAGGGCGGCCCGCCCGAGAACCGCCACGGCCAGGACGACCGCCGCCCAAACGGCCCACTTCCAGCCGCTCGCAGCATGCGGTTGTGGAGCCGACGGAGCCTCGACCGTTGTCACGGCAACGTCGCTTCTCGGTGCGTTGTCGGTCGGGTCTTCGTCGCCGAGCACGGCACCGATCTGGTTGGCGAGGGCCACGTCATCAGTCGGCGAACCAGGTTCTTCCGCCGGGGCTCCCGAACCCGCGACTGCCGTGATGCCAGCGAGGCCAGCCAGCGTGGCGGCTCGCCTGACGGCCTCCGGGTCAATGGCCTCGAGTTCCCTGATCGCGGTGGCCGCCGCCGGGAGCGGACAGGCCCGGAGGTAGTTCACGATCGGCTCCCGGACGAAGATATTGTCGGCCTTTGCGTCTTTGAAGATCGCCACCAACCGGTCGATCACCGACCAATCCTGCCATCTGGCCAGATCGGCGATCACCAGATCGGCCAGCTTCGGCTCGTCGAGCAGGAGGCGAAGCGACGCAAGCACCCGCTCCCGCGGCACGAGATCGGATTCCTCGCCCAAGAACCGCAGCGCCATCACGGCCGCGTAGGTTTCGGTGAAAGGGGCATCGTTGCCCCCGCGTTTCCGATCGAGGAACAGTTCGTCGACCTGGTCGAGGGCCGGGGCTCCCTGGAGCGCGACGGAACAGGCGATCAGCGCATCGAGTCCGCCGCGAACCTCGGCGTGCTCGGCCGCGGCGCCCTCCCCCGAGAGAATCGCGGCAATCCGATGGGCTTCGGCCTCGCCACCGCAGACTCCGAGGAGCGTGGCGTAGAGACGGCGTCTGTTGGCCTGGACGGCCGGGTCTTCGATCCAGGCGAGCAGTTGGGCGGGATCGAGCTGGTCCTTCAGGTTGCGGACGTCGGCATAGGGAGCCACGGCGAACTCGTCGTAGGAGTCCCGGGCCAGGGCATCATCTTCATCTTCCAGGTGGTCGAGGAAGAAGGCCAGCCGCGCGGAGCCCTGCTCCGGCAGTCCCTGAATTTTTCGCAGGTACTCGACCGCCCGCTCGCTCACGCGCACGGGACTGCTCCAGACGAGTTCGGGTGCTTGCACGTCCATGCCCAAGAGCAGAAACAGCGTGCCGATCGGCTTGTCCTCGAGCAGGATGGTCTCGATCGGCTTGTCCCCGCCGCCGGTATGGCCGGCGTCGGCGACGAGATCAGCCCCTTTGAGCACTTCGACGACCGTGAACTTTCCCTTGGGAAGCGGTCCCTCCGCCATCGGCCCGAGCGCCGAGGCCGGTGGCGGCTCGCTCAGCCGGGCGATGACCGCTGCCTGGCTCTGGGCGATCTCCTGGGCGAAGGTGAGCGACACGGCGGAGCAGAACGGGCACGCCCAGGCCGGCTGGCCGAACGAGCCGAAACCGGTGGCCGCGGCTACGGTCAGCCAGATCACACGCCGAAGTGATCGATGTGGGGGCATCATGCCTATGATTGTAGCGGGATTCCGACCCCACCGCCCGCGACGCGACTTTTGCCGCCCCCGAGCCGATGAACCACCGCTCGCGGATGCGGTCGCGTTACAGCCACTTGGCGACGTCGGTGCGGTAGGCGGCCAAGGCCGGCAGCAGGGCGGCGAGCACGGCCAGGCCCACGAGCAACGGCACCAGGAGGAGTTCGCCCGCCGGAGCTGCCGAGAAGAACCCGGCCGAGACGCCGGCGTTGGTCGTAATCAACGGGCCGATCGCCGCCACGATCCCATGGCCGAGCAGCCAGCCGGCCAGGCCGCCCCCAACGGCCAGGATCACCGCCTCGAGCAGCACGGCGGTCAGCACATGGCTCCGGCGGGCTCCCAGAGCCCGCATCACGGCTACGTCTCGGCTCCGCTCCAGGGCGGAGCCGACCATGCTCACGAGAATGCCGATTGCCGAGACGATCACGACGAGCGTGGTCACGAGCAGGAGCAGGAGTTCGAGTGGGCGGACAAAGAGATCGAGCAGTGTCCGGATCTCGCGGACGGGCTCCGCTGCCTGCCCCTCGCGGCCCTCGTTGATCGTGGTCTTGAGGCCCATCGCGAGCAGCTCGGGGGGCATTCCGGCCGGAGCGGCGGTCTCCACGAGGATCGCCGTCACTTCCCGCTGGGCGAAAGGCAGGGGTGCCAGGTGGCGATCGCCGGCGGCGTTGGCTGCCGCCGGGGCTTCGGCCTGCGGCGGCGCATGTTCGTGGCCCGCCGAGTCGCCTTCCACCGGCTTGGCATGTCCTTCCTGGAGATAGAAGCCTTCCATGTTCACGTACACGCCCCGATCCACCGGGGTGTCGGTGCGGGCGAGGATGCCGGTGACGATGAAGGGGTCGTGCTCCAGGCCGTCGTCGGCCCCGTGCGTGGGGGCGAAGGGGTCGCCGACCGAGAGCCCGAGCCGCGCGGCGACCGCGCTGCCGACAACGCCGCCGAAAAACTCGTCGTCGCGGAAGTTTCGCCCCGCGGCAAAGGCGAACGGTCGGCCGTCGCCGACGGTCAGCCGGTCGAAGTAGGCGGCGCTGGTCCCGACGACGCGGAAGCTCTTGAAGTAATCCCCCATGCAGATCGGCACTGCCGTCGCCACGCTGCCGGCGTAGCGACCCGCCTGGCCGTCGGGGCGGGCGTCGGCCGGCAGGAACTCCTGGTAGAAGCTCCAGGAGATGTTCTCGATCGGCTTGCTGACGAGGTAGACACTGTTGAGCACGAGTTGCAACGGGCTGCCCTTCGCTCCGACGATCAGGTTGTAGCCCAGTCCGGAACCCGAGGCGAAGGCATCGCGGACGAGGCCTCCGATCACGAGCGTGGCCACCACCAGCGCCACCCCGAGTGCGAGCGACAAGGCGGTCAGGCCGCTCGTGAGGAGCCGCTGTCGAATGCTCCGCCAGGCGATGCCGAACAAGGTCATGATCGTCCCGCCCGGTTGAAGTCTTCGAGCCGCAGCCGGCGGGGAAACTGCCGGGCGACTTCGGGATCGTGGGTGACCACCAGCAGCGCCACGCCGTGCTCGGCACAGGTGTTCGTGAGCAGGTCGACCACCTGCTGCTGGTGGGCGGCGTCGATGCTGGCCGTGGGCTCGTCGGCCAGGATCACCTGCGGCCGATTGGCGAGGGCCCGGGCCACGGCCACCCGCTGCTGCTGGCCGATCGAGAGTTCGGCTGGCCTGTGATGGAGTCGCTGGCCGAGCCCGACGGCTTCCAGCAGGGAGGTCGCCCGGGCCCGGTCGGGCCGACCCGAGGCGAACGACATCGCCACCAGGACGTTTTCGAGCGCGGTGAAACCGGGCAACAGGTTGAACTGTTGGAACACGAGCCCGAGCGTGTCGGCCCGGAGCCGATCGCGGCGGCTTTCGTCGAGGCGAGTCATGTCGGTGCCGGCCACGACCACCCGACCGGCGTCGGGCCGCATGATGCCGGAGATCACGTGGAGGAGCGTCGACTTGCCAGAGCCGCTCGTCCCTTCGAGCGCCGCCTGCTCGCCCCGAGCGAGCACGAAGCCGGGCACGTCGAGCACGTCGACCCGCTCGCCCCCTGGCATGGCAAAGGATTTCCGAACGTTTTCCAGAAGAATGACAGGTTCGGGCATGGCTTCCCGAAAGCCTACCGCGCCCGGCCCAGGACGGGCGACCCGGCTAACGGCTCCGATCCGCGGCAGTCCGTTTGAGAACCAACTCCCCGCCGGTGTATATTCCGCCGCTCACGTGGCCCGGCCTCTGCAACGTCGTCGAGATCGGCCCGCCTTCCGTTTTCCAGGAGACTTCGCCCGTGCCCATTCGCGTCGGCATCAATGGTTTCGGCCGCATCGGCCGCCTCACCTACCGCGCCATCTATGAGAAGTACGGCCTTGACGGCGACGTGCAGGTGGTGGCGATCAACGATCTCACCGACGCCAAGACCAACGCCCACCTGCTGGCCTACGACTCGAACTACGGCCCCTTCGCCGCCACGGTCGGCCATGAGGGCAACGACATCATCGTGGACGGCCGGAAGATCAAGGTTTTCGCCGAGCGAGATCCCGGATCGATTCCGTGGGGCAGCGAGGACGTGCAGATCGTGGTGGAGAGCACCGGCTTTTTCACCGACGCCACGAAGGCCGTCGCCCATAAGCGAGATAGCGTCAAGAAAGTAGTGATTTCGGCTCCGGCGAAGAACGAGGACCTGACGGTGGTGCTCGGGGTCAACAACCAGATGTACGACCCGAAGAAGCACCACGTGATCTCGAACGCGTCCTGCACCACCAACGGCCTGGCGCCGGTGGCCAAGGTCCTTCACGAGACCTTCGGGATCGAGAAGGGCCTGCTGACCACGGTTCACGCCTACACGAACTCGCAGAAGACGGTCGACACGGCCGCCAAGGACCTGCGGGACGCGCGGGCCGCGGCCCTGAATATCGTCCCCTCGAGCACGGGCGCCGCGAAGGCCGTGGGCCTCGTGATCCCCGAACTCCAGGGCAAGTTCACCGGGATGGCTTTCCGCGTGCCGGTTTCGACGGTGAGCGTGGTCGACTTCACGGCCCTGCTCGCCAAGGACGCTCCCGTGGCGGAGATCAACGCTGCCATGAAGAAGGCCGCCGCCGGACCGCTCAAGGGCATCCTGCGGTATACCGAAGACGAACTGGTCTCGACGGACTTGAAGAAGGATCCTCACAGCTCGATCTTCTCCGCGGTCGACACGGTGGGCCTGGGCAACTTCGTCAAGGTGGTGAGTTGGTACGACAACGAGTGGGGCTACTCGTGTCGCGTTGCCGACCTGCTCAACTTCCTAGAAGACCAGGGGCTGTAGGCCCCGTCCTGCCTCGACCGTCCGCGGCCCGCCCACAGACCAGAGCTGGGCAGGTCGCGGACGACGGCGCGGCTCGATGTCGGGCCGTCGCTGTGTGGACAGGATGGTCGGGACCGCCGGTTCGGGGACTGGAGTCTCGATGACGACCGTCTTCACGCGACTCGATTGGGCGGTCCTGGCGGCCTATTTCACGGCCACACTGGCGGTGGGACTTTGGTTTGGCCTGCGGAACCGCACCACCGACGGCTTCACGGCGGCGGGTCGCTCCCTGCCCGGCTGGGTCTGTGGCCTCTCGATCATGGCCACCTACCTGAGCAGCATCAGCTTCCTCGCCCTGCCCGGGAAGGCGTTCGCCAGCAACTGGAACGCCTTCGTCTTCAGCCTGTCGATCCCGTTCGCCGCCGCCGTTGCCGCTGGAGTGTTCATTCCGCACTACCGTCGTAGCGGCGAGGTGTCGGCCTATGCGCATCTCGAGCGGCGGTTCGGCCCCTGGGCCCGGATCTACGCCGGCGGGTTTTACCTCCTGACGCAAGTGGCCCGGATGGGCACCGTGATGTACCTGATGGCCCTTCCGCTCCAGGTGCTGCTCGGGGTCGATATCCACACCCTGATCCTGATCACGGGCGTGGTGGTCACCGTCTATTCGTTCGTCGGCGGCATCACCGCCGTGATCTGGACCGACGCGCTCCAGGCGTTGGTGTTGATGACGGGGGCGATCGTCTGCCTGGTGGTGCTCCTGCTCGGGATTCCTGGGGGCCCGATGGCCGTAGGCCACGTCGCCGTAGCCAACGACAAAGTATCGCTTGGAAGTTGGAATCTACTCGATCTCACGGCCCCGACGGTCTGGGTAGTGCTCGTGTACGGTCTCGCGATCAATCTCCAGAACTTCGGTATCGACCAGAGCTACGTCCAGCGGTACATCGCCGCCCGCTCCGACGCCGAGGCGAGAAAAGCCGTCTGGCTGGGCGGGCTGTTGTACGTGCCGATCTCGGCCCTGTTCTTCCTGATCGGCACCTGCCTGTTCGCTTACTACCACACCCACCCCGGTGGGCTCGCCGAACTCCGGGAGAGCGTCGCGGAACAGAAGTTGTTGGCCGAGGGCATGGCGGTTGCAAGCGCCGGCTACGAGCAGGCGTTGGCCGCCCGAGCCGCCCAACTCGCCCCAGCCGATCTCGGCGACCGGGTCTTTCCCCACTTCATCGGCACCGTGCTCCCCCCGGGGGTCACGGGCCTGCTGATCGCGGCGATCTTCGCCGCAGCGATGAGCACCGTCTCGACGTCGCTGAATTCCTCGGCCACGCTGACGCTCACTGATTGGTATCTGCCCTACATGCGGCCCAGGGCCGGCGAGCGGGAGTCGCTCTGGGTGCTCCGACTGGCCACTGTCGTCTGGGGAGTTGCCGGCACCGGCATGGCCCTCCTGCTCGTTCGCGTTGACAGCGCCCTCGACGCCTGGTGGGCCCTGGCAGGAATCTTCGGCGGCGGCATGCTG
Source organism: uncultured Candidatus Kuenenia sp. (assembly GCA_964453165.1). Taxonomy (GTDB): domain Bacteria; phylum Planctomycetota; class Planctomycetia; order Pirellulales; family UBA1268; genus QWPN01. The sequence continues at coordinate 17,085 of CAYVNX010000007.1, forward strand.
GGGCTGTTTCTGCTCGGGATCGTCTCGAGCCGTCCCGGTTCGCGGGCTGGCATGGTGGGTGTCGCCCTCGGCGTGGCCACGATCGCCGCCCTGAGCCTGCCGTCGCTCGCCGCGTTCCTGCTCGGCTTTCCCGAGGTATCAACCGCCCATGCCCTCGGCGGGGCCCTCGAGGCCGTCTGGCCGCCGTGGCTGGTCCGATTGCACCCGTTCTTGATCCCCGTGATCGGCACGCTGGCGATCCTGGTCGCCGGACTGACCGCTGGGATCCTGGGCAGCCGAAAAAGTCCCTGAACCGCTCCGGTGCAGCGAACTACGCGGCGGGTTCAACGGAGGGGGATCACAGCCTCGGTTTCGAGCGGGCCGGCGGGGCCGCTGGCCGTCACCTGGAGTCGGATCATGTCGCCACTGGGGAGGGCGCCCTGCCAGGGAAGCTCGAGGAACACCCCGCGGCGGCGGCCCGCGGGACGGAAGCGGGCGGCGGCATCGGCCGCGGCGATTGTCCAACTCGCCAGCGGCGGGCCGCCCGGGAGTGACGTGGCATCGAAGGCAGCCACGGTGAGGTCGGCGGTGAGGGGTGTGAGCCGTTCCCGATCATCCCGCGGCTCGAGCACCAGGGCGATGCCTTCGCTTTGGCCATCGTGATCGACGTCGATGACCGTGGCGGTCGAACGATTGACCAACAGTCGCGCAGCCGCGCCGTGACCCACCGGCTCCTCGTACGACATTTGCACGAGTGCCGGCGGGTCATCGGCGGTCTCGATCGGTCGGGCTTCAGGGTCGATCGAGGCCGTGGCGGGAGCGGGGAGAGAGAGGCTCTCACCGGGATCGATCGCAGCGGCCGGGCGGCCGGGCTCATCGGGCAGCGGCGGCACGCCCTCGAGGGTGGGCGGAGTCAGGGTTGCGGGCGGCCCTGAACCGGCGGGTGGCGTGGCTCTGGAGGGCTGAAAGGCTGGAGCGTCGGGCAGGGAGATCGACGGCGGCACGGTGGCCGCTGGAGGCACTGCCGGGGAACGGCTGCGGCCACCACGGCTCGCTGGGGCCGGATCGTCGGCGGCGGAAACACCCAGCTGTTTTCGTAGACTCTCGTTCTCGCTCGCCGCGTGGTTGAGCCGAACGCATTTCTCCTGGAGTTCGTCCTGAAGCTGGTAGATCTGGTCCTCCTGATACCGCAGCTCCCGTTCGAGAAGCTGCTGATTCAGGTCGCTCTTGCAGCCGACCGCGACCAAAGCCGCGAGGCAGAGCCAGCCAGCCCTGTGACCGAATCGTCGAGTCGATCGATCCTGCGGTTTCATGACGCGCCTCCTTGCGCCCCATCGGCCCCGCGGGGCCCGTGCGTATTGTGCCAATGGCAGCCGCCACGTAGGCGTCTGCCCCGAAGAATCAGCCAGCCCCCTTCCCCGTCGGCATGTGCTCGATCACCTCGTCGATCAGCCGGTAGTCCACCGCTTCCTGCGCCGACATGAACCGGTCTCGATCGGTGTCCTCCTCGATCTTCTCCAAGGGATGCCCGGTGTGCTTGAGGAGAATGTTGTTGAGTTTGTGCTTGACGTTCTTGAACTCCTTGGCGTGGATCATGATCTCCTCCGCCGTGCCTTCCATCCCTGCCAGCGGCTGATGGATCATGATCCGGGCGTTGGGGAGGGCCCTTCGCTTGCCCTTCGCGCCGGCGGCCAGCAGCACGGCCCCCATCGAGGCGGCCTGGCCGATGCAGTAGGTTGCGACGTCACAGGTCACGAACTGCATGGTGTCGTAGATGGCAAGGCCCGCCGTCACGCTACCACCCGGCGAGTTGATGTAGAGGTGGATGTCGCTCTTCGGGTCGTCCTGCTGGAGGAACAGCAGTTGGGCAACGATGGCATTGGCCATCTCATCGTTGACCTGGGTGCCGAGGAAGACGATCCGATCCTTGAGCAGGCGGGAGTAGATATCCATCGCCCGCTCTTCGCGGCCGCTCTTCTCGATCACGTAGGGAATCAGGGGCATGGCTGGTTGATCTCGGGGGGCCAGGACCGCCGCGGCGGGGTCAGTCGGTTTCTTCCTCGGCCACGGCGGGTGGCTTGGCGAGGACCTCGTCAACGAGGCCGTAGTCCTTGGCCTCGGTCGCCGAAAGGTAGCGGTCGCGGTCGGTGTCTTTGGCGATCCGCTCGATCGGCTGGCCGGTGTGGGCCGCGAGGATGTCGTTGAGGACGGAGCGGGTCTTGATGATCTCGTCGGCCTGGATCTCGATGTCACTCACCTGACCGCCGACCTGGCCGTAAGGCTGGTGGATCATCACCTTGGCGTGCGGGAGGGCGAACCGCTTGCCCTTCGTGCCGCCGGCGAGCAGCACCGCCCCGCCGCTGGCCGCGAGGCCGACGCAGTAGGTTGCCACCGGGCAGGAAAGGATCTGCATCGTGTCGTAGATCGCCATCGTGGCCGTGACGCTGCCGCCGGGCGAATTGATGTAGAAGTGGATGTCCTTGCGGCGGTTCTCGCTCTGCAGATAGAGCAACTTCATCACCACTTCGTTGGCATTGCCGTCGTAGATTTCTCCCTGGAGAAAGACGATCCGGTTCTCGAGCAGGAGATCGCCGAGCGTCATCGTTCGCTGCCGCTGGTAGTCGCGGTAGGCGGACGAGGCTCGGGGCAGGAACTGGCCAGGCATGGTGTTCATCGGGCTCTCGGGGAATCGGCGGGGGGAACCGGCTGCAGGATAGGGCCCGGTCGATCAGCCGCGGCTACCCGGCCGAGGAGCGGCTTCGGCATGGGCGGCGACAGGAATCTCCTCTTCGCCCACAACGACTCCACACACGGCGTGATCAACCGCCTCGGTGTCCGGCGCGGGGAAGTCGAACGGAACGTCCTTGAAGGAGGCGTGGGACGTGATCAGATCAACCGTCTTGCGTTCGATGATCTGGTTGCGGAGCACGTCCATCAGGCCACGCCGCTCGAGGCTGGCACGCACCCGGCGGGGCGACTCGCCTGCCTGCGAGGCGATCGCTCGGATTTCCGCGTCGTAGTCGGCAGCCGTATCGGCAATCTGCTCGTCTTCGGCGATCCGCTCGAGAATGAAGTGCTCTTTGAGGGCTCGGGCCGTGCTTGCCATCACAGTCTGCCGCAATTCGTTGACATGCCGGCGGATCGAATCGTCGTCGAAGCCGCTCCGGCGGAGTTCGAGAATCGCTCGCTCGAGTTCCCGCTGCGCCTGGCGGCGGAGCAGATCCGGCGGCAGATCCCAGGAGGCCGAGGCGGTGAGCGCTGCCGCCACCTGCTGCCGAACCTGCTTGCGGCGGTGCCACTCCAGCTGACCATCGAGCTGCTTGTGCACGGCTTCCCGCAGGGCGTCTTCCGTCTCGAAGCCTCCGAGTTCCTCGAGCAGGGCCGGGGTGAGCGTCGGGAGTTCGTGCTTTTTCACCTCGAGCAGCTCGAGTTCCATGGTCACGTCCTTGCCCCGGTAGCCTTCGGCGGCGGCTTCGTCGGACACGCGAACGGTTGCGGTCACTGTCTCGCCCGGCTTGGCCTTGGCGACCAGGGTATTGAAGCCCTCCAACTCGGCGTCGGCAAAGGAGAGCTTCGGCCGTACGACGATCTCCAACTCTTCGACCCGCGAGAGCACATCCTTGCCGTCGCGAAAGGAGAGGGTGGCGACGACCAAGTCGCCGGCTGCGGCTGGGCCGGTGTGGGGCACATAGCGACCCCGCTCCCGCAGGATGTTACCGAGGGCATCCTCGATGTCGGTCTGACCGATCTCGCGGGCCGGGCGGTTGATCGCGAGTCCCTTCCACTTCGGCAGTTCGAAGTCGGGCCGCACTTCGATCGCAAACTCGAACGTGAGCGGACCTTCCTCGGGAATGACGACCGCGCCGAGATCGAGGTCGGGTTCGCTGATCGGCGCGAGCCTGCCACTCTCCGACACCTGGGTCATGGCGTCGGTGACGAGCTTGGAGCGGATTTGCTCGGCAAGTTCCGTCTTGAACCGGCTGCTGACGAGCTGCCGGGGAGCCCTGCCTGGACGAAAGCCGGGCAGGAGCGCGGAGGGCATCAGATCCTTGATCGCGTCGTCGCGGTAGCGATCGATGTCGGCCCGTGGGACCGTCACTTTCACGCGCCGCTGGCAGGTCGAGACCTCCTCGATGGCCACGTCGAGATCAAGCGGCTGGGACGCAACGGCCGCCTCGGCGGCAGGGGAGGTGTCGGCCGAGGGAGCATCGGTTGCGGAGGACGACATCGGCGAATCCGAGAGGAAGTGGGGAAGGGAAAGCGGGTGATGGGATTCGAACCCACGACAACCACGTTGGCAACGTGGTGCTCTACCAACTGAGCTACACCCGCGGCGAACAGCCGCCGAGAGGGCTACCGAGCCTGACTGAAACGCCGGCTGCCTTCCCGAGGGAACCCCGCGATTATAGGGCGGCGCCAGGGTGCCGCAAGGTCATCGGTCGCGGGCTCCGGGGATTTCGGGTGGTCTGGGAAAAGGACGCCTGAGAACCAGCGTGCTGCGGGTAAACTTCCGCCGAGAGAGATTCCATCCCTTCGGAAGGCTTGCCATGACTTCGGCGGAGCGATCGCCTCCGGCCCTGGCTCCCCGCCGGGTGACCGTTCACGACATCGCCGCCGCCCGGGCGGCCGGCCGGCCGCTCTCGATGGTGACGGCCTACGACTGGCCCACCGGCCGGCTGGCCGATGCCGCCGGGGTGGACTGCGTGCTGGTTGGCGACAGCGTGGCCATGGTGGTCGCCGGCCGGGATTCGACGCTTCCAGCCACGCTCGACCAGATGATCTACCACGGTGAGATCGTGGCGCGGGCGGTTTCCCGGTCGCTGGTGGTCGTCGATCTGCCGTTTCCCCTCCAGCACCTCGGGGTTCGGCGGGCGATCGCCGCGGCGGCTCGGCTGCTCAAGGAGACCGGCTGCCAGGCTGTGAAGCTCGAGGGCACGGCCGGCCAGGCCGACGTGATCGCCGGGCTCGTCGGTGCGGGCATTCCAGTGATGGGCCACGTTGGACTCCGGCCGCAGGCGGTGCATCAGCTCGGTGGCTACCGGATGCAGCGGGATGCCGCCCGGCTCCGGGAAGATGCCGCCGCCGCCGCCGCCGCTGGGGCTTTCGCCGTCGTTCTCGAGTGCATCCCGCGGGCGGTTGCCGCCGAGATCACGTCCACGCTACCGGTGCCGACGATCGGGATCGGAGCGGGGCCCGACTGCGACGGCCAGGTGCTCGTGATGCACGACCTCGTCGGCCTCTCGTTCGACCGAGTGCCGCGGTTCGTTCGGCGTTACACCGACGCGCGGACCTCAATGGCGGCGGCGCTGGCCGCCTGGAAGACCGACGTGGAACGCCGGAACTTTCCCGGGGCCGCCGAGACGCTTGGGTGAGTGGCGAACAGCCGCCGGAATTCGATGCTGTCCCAAGGGACGACCTGCATCGAATCCAGGCTGAGGCGGCCGGCAGATTGGTTCAGGGCGGCCCCGCTGGTCGCCCTCCGCGGTTGACGCGGATGGATCGTTACGGCACGACCAGTTCGTCGGAAATCACCACCGGCTTGCCGGCGGTCACCCCGGCGGGCGTCGGCATCCCGGCACCGGCCGGCATCCCGGCACCGGCCGGCATCCCG
>CAYVNX010000007.1:22774-56704 GCA_964453165.1 uncultured Candidatus Kuenenia sp.
GGCGGGCGTCGGCATCCCGGCACCGGCCGGCATCCCGGCACCGGCCGGCATCCCGCCCATCGCCCCCATGCCGCCCTCCATCATCATGCCGCCGGCCATGCCTCCGCCGCAGTCATTGCAGCCGCCCATGGCCGCGCCCTGGCAGCCGTTGTCACACGCCGCGGCCTGCCCGCAGACCCGCGGCGGCGGAGCAGCCGGAGCCTGGGCTCCAGGAGGCACGAAGCCAGGCGGAAGGTGGCCGAAGCACTTCTCGTACTTCCAAACCTCGAGCGCGATATACCGCTCGTTCAACGTCTTGCAGCCGATCGAACTCGCGGCGGTGACCAGCACCACGCCGATTGCCACCCTGCTCATCCATCCGCTCGTCCGCATCGCTCGGTCTCCTCGCCAGGCCCGGCCTTCGCAGCCGCGGATCGCACGCCGCACCAGCGGGCGATTCCGGCGAAAGCCACGCAACACTACCCCATGGAGTGCGCGCGGCAACCGAGTCAGAGCCGCGAAGAAATCGCAGGCGGCGGATCGGCACGAATCTGACGCGATTGTGCCGCCGGCGGTAGCCGCCGGAAAAAGACTGGAGGGGGAAGCCTTCCCTGCCGCCGGATGGCGAACGGGTCGTCCTGCCGGTCAGCCCTTGCGATGGCGGATGCGGGCCCGCATCCGGCGCTTCTTCTGGCCGAGTTTGCGTCGTCCCTTGCCCGTCTTCTTCACACCCATGAAATGGCTCCAGACCGGCGGCCGACACTCGTCGCGGCCCCCGTGGGGGAAGGTTGTAAGATGGGGAGCATCTGATTTCAAGCGAACCCGCCCCCGGCCCGCGGCATGATCGTGTTCTTTCCCACCTATGCTCGGCGGACCCCACGGGGCTGGCGGGCGACCGTGGCGGGCATGGTGACGCGGCCGCTCCCCGAGCGGAGCCGCCGGCGGGCCCTCGCGGTCGCCGTCTTCAAGCGCCTCCTCGATCTGGAGGAGGCCGAACTCGACACCGAGGTGTTTCGTCGGCGGGCCGAGTCGTTCCTGTTTCAGCGGGTGGCTGGCCAACGCGTGCGGGTGCAGCTCGGCGACCAACGGATCGAGGCGGGGCCGTCGGACCGCAGCGGGCACTTCCAAGCCGATTTCGACCTCGACGAGGGGTTCGTGGCGGTCCACGCCGTCCGGTCGGAACCCGCCGGCTGCTCCTGGCTCACCTATTCGGAGCTACCCGAGGAGGACGAGTCTGGCCAATCCGGCCCGGGCCAGGGTCGCATCCAAGTCGTGTCGGATTCCGGTCTCTCGGTGATCTCCGACATCGACGACACCGTGAAGGTCAGTAACGTGGCCGACCGGCGGGAATTGCTCCGCAATACATTCGTGCGGGAGTTCGTCGCGGTGCCTGGTATGCCGGAGGCGTATCGGCGGTGGGAGCAGGGAGGGGCCTCGTTCCACTATGTTTCATCGAGTCCTTGGCAGCTTTCGAACTGTCTCACGGGCTTCCTCGGGATGGCCGGGCTCCCGGCCGGTTCGATGCACTTGAAGCTCTTTCGACTGAAGGACTCGACCCCGCTGGGCCGGATCACCGCCCGGAAGCGGTCCAAGCGCCGCGCCATCGAGCAGATCATGTCCGACTTTCCCCTCCGCCGTTTTGTGCTCGTGGGGGATTCGGGAGAGAAGGATCCCGAGGTCTACGCTGCTGTGGTCCGCCGGCGGCCGGACCAGGTAGCCGGCGTGCTGATCCGGCGGGTGCCGGTTCGCACCGCCGCCAATCATGCGAGTCTGAGGTTCGACAAACTTGCCCGCCGGCTCCCCGAGGGCATGCTTCGAACCTTCACCGCCGCCGACGAGTTGCCCGCCGAACCCGTGTGAGGATGCGGCGTTACCAGGGGCTTTCGAAGGCGTTCTGGTAGTGCTCCACGACCGGCCGGACACGAGGCTCCGCCGGGAAGGTGACGGCCACGACGTCGATCCGAACGCTCTGATCCTGGAGGCGATGGCGGCGGATGTAGGCGGCGGCCAGTTCGGCGATCCGCCGCTGCTTCGTGGGACCGACTGTTTCCGCCGGGTGTCCGTGGCTCGTGTCGGATCGGGACCGCACCTCCACGAACACGACCGTGCGGCCATCGAGGGCCACGATGTCGATGTCGCCCCGCAACACCCGCTCTCGCCGGCCCAGAATCCGATAGCCCAGCGACTGGAGGTGCCGGGCCGCCTCGTCTTCGCCGCGGCGGCCGAGTTCGTCCCGGGCGGAGGGCATCGTGGCCCTTTCTCAGGCTCAGGCCTTGGCGGTGGCCGGCTTCTTCTTGGGAGTGGGCTTGCCCTTGGCGGCGGTTTCGTCCCGCTTCTCGCGGAGCCGGGTCGCCTTGCCCGACCGGTCGCGGAGGTAGTAGAGCTTCGCCCGCTTGGCCACGCCGGAACGCTTCACCTCGATGGTGGCGATCTTCGGAGAATGGAGCGGAAACTTCCGTTCGACACCCTCGCCCGCGACGATCCGCCGCACGGTGAAGGTTTCCCGGCTGCCGCTCCCGGCCTTGGCGATCACCACGCCATTGAAGATCTGGATCCGCTCCTTGTCGCCCTCGAGAATCCGAGTGTGGACGTCGACGGTGTCACCAATGTCGAACGAGGGGACATCAGACTTGAGGCTCGAGGCCTCGACGGCGGCGAGAATCTTCCGGTTCATGGGGTGCTCCTCCGGGCCAGGCCCGGCGTGGGTGGGACGGTGGTCCGCCGACGGGTCGCCTCAACGGCCTGTTCCTGACGCCAGGCCGCGATCCGCCGGTGGTCGCCCGAGAGCAGCACCTCGGGCACGTGCAGGCCGCGAAACTCGCGCGGCCGGGTGTATTGCGGGCCCTCTACGAGCCGGTCGGCTCCGGAGAAGGAGTCCTGGCGGGCGCTTTCCTCGTCTCCCAGCACGCCGGGCACGAGCCGGGCGACGGCATCGACGATCACCATCGCCGCCACTTCGCCTCCGGAGAGCACGTAGTCGCCGATCGAAATCTCGTCGGCGCCCACCGTCTCCCGCACCCGGGCATCGAAGCCCTCGTAGCGGCCACAGACGAGCACCAGCCGCTGCTCGGCGGCCAGTTCCTCGACGACTGCCTGGTCGAGTCGTCGGCCGCCTGGCGTGAGCATCAGCACCCGCCCCGCCGGGTCGGCCGACTGGTGGACGGCCTCGATGCACGAGACGACCGGACCGGGCATGAGGAGCATCCCTGGGCCGCCGCCAAAGGGCCGATCATCGACCTGGCGATGAGGTCCCTCGGCAAAGTCGCGGATGTCGACCAGCCGAATGTCGAGGATCCCAGCTGTCCGCGCGGCACCGAGCAGGCTCCCATCGAGGAAGCCCGAGAACATGCCCGGAAAGAGGGTGAGGATGTCGATGCGCATGGCAGGGAGTTTTCCGCGCCGCGGGAAAGACCGCTGCATGGAAGGGCAAGGGTCTGGATCGGGCTACTCGCTCTTCGCCTCGTCGGCTGCCGGCTCCGGCGCGGAGGCTTCTGCCGAGGCCTCCGACGCTGCGATGGCAACCGCCGCTTCCTCAGCGGGGGCCTCGGTTACCGGCTCGGCGACGGCGGCTTCCGCCGCGGGGGGCTCGGGCTGCTTCACCTCGGGAACGAAGGCCGGCGGACCGGCGTCGGGCACGATCTTGGGCAGCTTCAGCCGGGCACGGGCCTGTTCCATCTGCTGGACATGGGTGCCATTGGTGCCGTACTTCTTGATCAAGATGCGAACGGCATCGCTGGGCTGCGCGCCGACGCTGATCCAATAGTCGACTCGCGAGCCGTTGAGCGTGCAGCGGGCGTCCGTTTCGGGGACATGCGGATCATAGGTGCCGAGTTCCTCGATCACCCGGCCATCGCGGGGGCTGCGGCGATCGGTCGCGCAGATCCGGTAATACTCGCGGTGCTTCCGTCCCATCCGCTTCATTCGAATCGCAACTGCCACGGTCTAAGTCCTCTCGTCTGCCGAACTGATGATGTGTGAACAATGGCTGGCTTGATCGCGGCCAGCCCGCCACGGAGAGCCGCCGCCGGGTCAGCAAGGCCCGGACGCGGAGCCTGAGAAAGGCCCTCCGTCGCAGTCCCGTAGCATATTCGACGCCGGCCGAAACCCAAGGGGCAGTCGGAATTCGGGTTTTTGGCCGGAAAAAGCCGGCCTTGCTGCGTCCATCACCCGGGTTCCTGCCCGCCGCCGGAGCGTTTCTTCCGGCGGGCATCTTTTTCCCGTTGCTTCTTGAGCTTCCGCCGCTCGTCGGCCGTGAGCCGCTTGCCGGTATCGCCTTTGGGCTTGGCCAGCCGGGCGGAGGGATTGGTCATCTGGGCCTGGAGCCGCTGAACCTGCTGCATCCGCTCCCGCACGCCGAGGCCGGCCATGCCCTTCATCATCGCCGCCATCCCGTCGAACTGCTTGACCAAGTCGCCGACCTCGTGGGGTTCCACGCCCGACCCGGCCGCGATCCGGCGGCGGCGGGATTGATCGACGAACTTACCCGGATTCCGCCGCTCGTCAGGCGTCATCGAGTCGATGATGCCGAACAGCCGGTTCATGTCCTTGTCGAGATCGGCCCCGCCGAGCATCTCCTGCATGCCCCCCATGCCGGGAATCATGCCGAGCACCTTGCCCAGGGGGCCGAGCCGCCGGGTCTGCGAGAGCATCTTCTTGAAGTCATCGAGGGTGAACTCGCCCGCCTTGAGCCGCTCCTCCTGGAGGCGCATCTCGTCCTGGTCGAACTTCCGCTGGGCCTCCTCCACGAGTGAGACGACGTCGCCCATGCCGAGGATTCGCCCGGCCATTCGTTCCGGGTGGAAATCCTCCAGGGCCTCGATCTGCTCGCCCGTGCCGATGAACTTGATCGGCACGCCGGCCACGCTCTTGACAGACAGCGCCGCACCGCCTCGGGCGTCGCCGTCGAGCTTGGTCATGATCACGCCGTCGAGTTCCAGCGACTCGTTGAAGGCCTTGGCGCTGGCGACGGCGTCCTGGCCGGTCATGGCATCGACCACCAGGTAGACCTGATCAGGTCCGACGGTGCGGTCGATCTTGGCCAGTTCCTGCATCAGTTCGGCGTCGATCGCCAGCCGGCCGGCGGTGTCGAGGATGACCGCGGAGATGTTCTCCTTTCTCGCTCGGGCCACGCCGGCGTTGCAGACCGCCACCGGATCGGTCGCCGCTCCACCGGGCATGTCGGCCGGGGTGTGGACCGGCACGCCGAGCTGCCTGCCGAGCACGGCGAGCTGCTCGATCGCGGCGGGCCGCTGCAGGTCAGCCGCCACGAGCATCACCCCCCGGCCGGTCGAGAGAATCTTCTTGGCGAGCTTTGCCGAGGAGGTCGTCTTGCCCGATCCCTGCAAGCCGCAGAGCATCAGGACCGTCGTCCGTCCGGCTTCGAGATGGAGTGAGTGGTCCACCGGCCCCATCAGATTGACGAGTTCGCGGTGGACGATGCCCACGAGCTGCTGGGCCGGATCGAGCGATTCGAGTACCTTCTCTCCGACCGCGTCTTCGCTTACCCGCTCCAGAAACTGATCGACCACGTCATAGGCCACGTCGGCTTCGAGCAGGGCGGTGCGGACGTCCGCGAGACCCTCCCGCATGTTGGCGGCGGTGAGCTTGCCCCGGCCGCGGAGCGACGAGAGGGCGGTGGAGAGAGAGGCGGTAAGGGATTCGAACATGGCAGCTTGAAGGCGGGGGGAAAGCCCCGGAGTATATCGCCGCGATCACCGCGGCTCCCCGAAGGTTTCCGGAGTTCGGGCCGGCGGGGCAGAGGCCGATTCCCCGCCTGCCCATGGTCGCCGCCGCCGGTATATAAAGAGGCACGAGCGGGCTGAGGTCCCATGGGCCGAACGCTGCCCGGACCAGCCTCGCTCGAGACGACGAACCCGATCGCCACCAGGAGCATCCATCCCGTGAGTTTCCGCAAGTCGCTCGACAACGAAGTCGCCGAAGCCCTCAACGAGCAGATCAAGATCGAGGCCTCGGCCGCCTTCCTCTACTTCTCGCTGGCCTCATGGGCCAATGTCCGCGGCCTGACGGGCATGGCCGCCTGGTTCCGGGGCGAGGCCCATGGCGAACTCACCCACATGAACCTGTTCGTCGATTACCTCAATGACCGTGACTATCAGGCCAAGTTCGGCACGATCGAGGCACCCACCTGCGAGTGGGGCAGTCCGATCGAGGCGTTCGACATGGTCCGAACCCAGGAGCACGTGCTCCTCCAGCGGATGAACGACCTCATCGACCTGGCCGACAAGCACAACGACCACCTCACGCACAGTTTTCTGACCCAGTTCGTGCCCCAGCAGATCGCCGACACGGCCGAGGCGGACGACGTCCACGACCGGCTGATGCTCGTCGGGGGCGACGGCCATGGCCTGATCCTGATCGACCAGGAACTCGCCCGCGACGCCGAAGCCGAAGACTGAGGGTACGGCCCCCGTGCAAGCTGGCGAGGACTTCCACGTGCCGGTCTCGGGCCTTGTGCTGGCGGTGGCGATCTGTCTGCTCCCGACGTTGTGTCGGGGGCTCGACCTGTCCGTCGCGGACACCGGCGCCGCGGCTGGGGGTGAGCGTGTCTGCACGGCGGAGATCCAGCAGGCGATCGATCGCGTCAACGCCGCCGGGGGCGGCCGGGTGACCGTGCCGGCCGGCGTGTTCAAGACCGGGGCGATCGCGCTGAAGCAGGGGGTTGAGTTTCATCTGGCCGAGGGCGCGGTGCTCCTGGGCTCGACCGACCTGGCCGACTATCCCAAGCAAATGACCAGGATCGAGGGGCACTTCGAGCCGTGGCGACCGGCGCTCGTCAACGCCTCCGGGCTGACTGGCGTGAGAATCACGGGTTCGGGCACGCTTGACGGCAACGGCCGGCCGTTCTGGCAGGCCTTTTGGCGGCGGCGGGCCGAGAATCGGAAGTGCACGAACCTGGAGGTGGAGCGGCCCCGGCTCGTGTACCTGGCTGAATGCCGAGACGTGACCGTCTCGGGCATCAGCCTGAAGGATTCCGGATTCTGGAACCTCCATCTCTACGCCTGCCGCGACGTGCTCGTGGAAGGTGTCACCATCACCGCTCCCCATGGCGATCCGCCGACGATCATCGGGGCCGACCAGCCCTGGGACGAGGTGGCGATCAATCGGGCGCCCAGTTCGGACGGCATCGACGTCGACAGCTGCCAGCGGATCACGATCCGCCGGTGCCGGATTTCGGTGGGTGACGACTGCATTGCGCTCAAGGGAACGAAGGGGCCGCTGGCGCTCGCGGACGAGTCGAGCCCACCGGTGGAGCACGTCACGATCGAAGATTGCGACTTCGAGAGCGGCCACGGAGCGGTGACCTGCGGCAGCGAGGCGACGATCGTGCGGGAGGTCACGCTGCGGAACTGTCGGATCGGGGCCGACGTGCCACTCGTGCGACTCAAACTCCGTCCCGACACGCCGCAGCTCTACGAAAAGATCGTCGTGGACGGCGTCGCGGCCACCAACGCCCAGGCGATCTTCGACGTCAAGCCCTGGACGCAGTTTTTCGACCTCGCTGGCCACGATCCGCCGCAGTCGATCGTCCGGGATGTGACCGTCCGGAACGTGAGCGGCTCGTTTCGGTCGCTTGGCGAATTGCGGGGGAATCCCGGCGATCTGATCGAACGGGTCGCGCTGGCGGATCTCTCGATTACGGCCGACACGCCGCGGCTGACGGTGGCCGAGGGGCAGACCCTCGAATGCTCGGACGTGTTGGTCAACGGCGAGCCGTTTTCACTTCCTGAACCGGCGAACCCCAGCCGCTCCCAGCGGTGACGAGCCGCCCGGATCGGGCCGCGGCACACGACGTGCCGCGGTTGGCCCGACGCGTGGCCGGCGAAGGCGGCGCGTCACCGCAGGGAGCGGCCAAGAGCCACTCAGCTGAACGTTCCTTCAGCGTGCGAGACCGGTGCCCCCATCGGCACTCCGGCAGGCAGCGACGACATTCCGCCCTCGCAGCAGGGCGAAGCGGCCGGCATCCCACCGCACGGCTCACAGACCGGACCGCAGGGCGCGGCCATCGGGGGCGGGCAGTCTCCGCCGCCGCAGGGCGAGCGGAACTCCATGAACGACGGACGGCGGCAATTGCCACCCATGCAACTGCTGCACCCTGGCGCGGCAGCCAGGGCAGCCAAGGCGAGCGCCAGACATCCGAACCGCACCATGACGAATCTCTCCGGGAAGGCGACCGGCATCGAGGCCGGCGGCGACGGGAACGAGGGGAAGGACATGGCGTCGGTCGCGACGCCATCCAAACAGTAGCTCACGATTCGTGACCGTGACGGTGGCAGCCCCTGAGAAACCCGCGCGGCCAAATGGCCGCGGTCTGCAGGTCCGGTCGTAGCAGTCGTGCCGGGTGGCAAACCCTGGCAAATTCTCCGCTCCAGGGCATGACGCGGAAGGCCGCATGCTACGGTTGAAGTGTCGTCGCCAAACCCCATCCGTCGACTTCTGGCGGCCGCCGGAATCGCCGCCGATATCTGATCTATGTTCCCGCTCTTGTGCCGCTGCCGATTCGCTGTTGTCCTCGCCTTGTTCGTGGGTGGGGCGGTCGTCACCTGCCCTGGGGCGACGTTGACCGACGCCGTCACCGAAGGGTCAGTCGCCGGCGAGGTCGATCTCGAGGCTGAGTGTTCCCCGGGGCTCGACGTCTGGATCGCGAGCACCCGCCGCCTGCCCGGCATCTGCCGCGGGCCGGCCCCGGCTGATTTCGGGGTCGAACGGCTTTCGGGCGGCGGTTCCTGCCGGTTCTGGGAGCGGTCGGACCTCGGTTCGCTGCTGGCGGCGGCTGACCGGCCGCTGGTGATTTTCATCCATGGCAACCGCTACGACGCGGGCGATGCCAAGTCGCAAGGCATCGAACTGGCCCGCCGCCTGTCGGCATGCCGGCCCGGCGATCGATCGCCCCGCGTCGTCGTCTTCTCCTGGCCGAGCCAGAAGCAGGGCATGCTCCTCAAGGACGGCCGGCGGAAGTATGAGCGGGCGTATGCCGACGGGCACTACCTGGCCTGGTTCCTGGGGCAAGTTCAGCCGGAGCAGCCGGTCGGAATCGTCGGCTATTCCTTCGGGGCGCTGGTGGCCGCCGAAGCCCTCGAGGATCTCGCCGGCCAGGATATGCCGGCCTTTCCGGGGCTGCGTTGGGCCGATCGGCCGGGACGCACGCATCTCGTCTTCGTGGTGCCGGCGATTCGGAGCGACGCCGTGGCGCCCCGGGGGCTTTTCCGGAGCATGCTCGACGGTCTCGATCGGTTCACGCTCGTGATCAATTCCCGGGATGAGGCGCTCAAGTTCTTTCCGCTCCTCGAACCCGAGGTGAAGGCTGAGGCGATGGGCTATGTCGGCATACCCCGTCGCTGGCTGCCCGACGGACTCGAATACGTGGCCACCGACGCGGCTAGCGTGGTGGGCAAGATGCACACCATGCGGCGCTATCTTGATTCGGGCTCGCTTTCGAACCGGATCGCCAGCGGCCTGCTCGACGGCATCGCCGACGAGTAACCGCGGAATCGCTCAGGCTGCCCGGCGGGCAGGACTGGCAGGCTCGTGGGCGATTCGCGCTTCGACCATCATTCGCACCACGTCGGGCATGGTGTAGGTCGCCTTCCAGCCGAGCCGTTCGGTCGCCCGCCGGGTGTCGGCGCGGCCGCAGGCGATCTCGCTCGGCCGCACGAGCCGCGGATCGCGGTTCACGTGCCGCCGCCAGTCGAGGCCGACCGTCGCGAAGGCCGCCGCCACGAACTCCTCGAGGCTCGTCGTCATGCCGGTGGCGATCACGAAGTCTTCGAGTTCTTCGAGTTGGAGCATCCGGTGCATCGCCACCACGTATTCCGGCGCCCAGCCCCAGTCACGATGAACGGAGAGATCGCCGAGCGTCAGCGACTCCTGCTCCCCGCGGGCGATTCGGCAGGCTGCGGCCACGATCTTCTGGGTGACGAACCGCTCCGGCCGCAGCGGGCTCTCGTGGTTGAACAGGATCCCGGTGGCCGCGGCAATCCCGTAGGCTTCACGGTATTGGGCGATCTGCCAGAACGAGGTGGCCTTGGCGATGCCGTAGGGACTTCGCGGCTTGAGCACGGTGGTCTCACTCGCCGCTTCGTCGCCGGCGTTGCCGAACATCTCAGAACTGCCGGCGTTGTACAGCCGCACCGGGCGACCCAGCATCCGGATCGCCTCGAGCAGGTTGATCGTGCCGACCACGATGCTCTCGAAGGTCTCGACCGGCTGGTCGAACGAGAGCCCCACGCTGGTCTGGCCGGCGAGGTTGTAGATCTCGTCGGGCTGGGCCTTCTTGAGGGCCTGGAAGGAGGAGCGAAAGTCGACGAGCGACATCGAGACCACGCTCACGCGGTCGCGGATGCCGAGGGCGGCGAGTCCTTCGAATCGTCCGTGGGCATCGCGGCTCGTGCCGACGACGGTGTAGCCGAGGTCGAGGAGATGGGCGGCGAGGTAGGCACCGTCCTGGCCGCCGATCCCGCAGATCACGGCGGTCCGGCCGGCGTAGTCGCGGCGTGGATGAGGCGGCAACGTCATAGCGCGGGGACGGTAGCAGCCCGCCCGCGGCCGGCCAACGCCAAATCGCTCGGCGGCCGCCGCTTCAATCGGTCTGCCGCCGGGCTCAGCCCCGGCCGGCAAACCAGGCGGCGGTGCGGGCCAGGCCGTCCGCCAGGCTCACCTCGGGTCGCCAGCCGAGCACCCTTGCCGCCAAGGCCGGGTCGACCATGTTGCTGCGAAGGTCCCCGGCCCGGGCCGGGCCATGTTCGGGTAGCGGCAGCGAGGCAGGCGTTCCCCGGGCGGCCAGCACCTCCTGCATCGCGCCGCGGATCATCGCCTCGAGTTCGTTGACGTCGGCGCCGAGGCCCGTGCCGATATTGAGGCTCACGAGCGAGCCGGATCGCACCTGCGGCAGGTCGCCCGCGAGGGCCACGAGGTTGGCCCGGGCGACGTCGGGGCCATAGACATAGTCCCGCACATAGCGGCCGTCGCCATTGATCCGGGCGGGTTCGCCGGCCAGAAACTTCTTGCAGAAGATCGCCACCACGCCCGCCTCGCCGTGCGGGTTCTGCCGCGGGCCGTAGACGTTGGAATAGCGGAGGGCCACCGTCGCCAGGCCGTGCTCGCGGGCGTAGAACTCGAGGTACCGCTCCCCGACCCACTTCGTGATCCCGTAGGGGCTGACCGGATTGGCGGGTGTTTCCTCCGGAGCCGGGGTGGTGACGTCGCCATAGAGCACGCCGCCGGAGGATGCGAACACGAACCGCTTCGACCCGTGCCTGGCGGCGGCGTCGAGCACGTTGACGAGGCCCATCACGTTGACGCGGGCGTCGAAGGCGGGCTCCCGGACCGACCGGCTGACCGACATCTGCGCCGCCTGGTGGCAGACGGCCTCCGGCCGTTCGGCGGCGAAGACCCGGTCCACGGCGTCGGCATCGGCGATGTCGGCGACGTGGACCGGCACGCCCGCTGGCAGGTTCTCGCGAGAGCCGCTCGAAAGGTCGTCGAGGACCGCCGGCGAGTGGCCCGCCGCCAGGATCGCATCGACGATGTGGCTGCCGATGAAGCCCGCGCCGCCAGTGACCAGAATCTTCATGCCTGCCTCGGAGGGGACGAGAGGGAACGGGCCGGAGCCGCGCCGGGGAATCTGCTGCCGATTCCGCCTGGTCGCGGGTTTTCCGGGAGCGGTAGCATACCCGCCGCATGATCCTGATCCACGAGCACTACACGTCGCCCGACGCCATCCGCGAGGCGGAGCTGGCTCGGGTGCGGCAGCTCAACGCGGCGGCCGGACTGTTCGCCACGATCCAGCCGGTGGCCGACGGCGGCCGGAAGACCTTTGCCGACCTGTTCGCTCTGGCAGCCGAGCGGTTCGCGGGGGAAGTGTGCGTGGTGGCCAATAGCGACATCGCCTTCGACGACTCGCTCTCCCGCGTCGAGGAACTCTTCCAGCAGCCCGCCCGCCCGCTGCTCGTAGCGCTGTCTCGTTGGGACGATCCGTCCGGGCCGTCGATGGAGGGCCGGATCGATCCGACCACCTGGCGGTTCTATTCCCACTCCCAGGACACCTGGGTCTTTCGCGCCGGACACCTGCCTCCCTTCGACGCCCGGTTTACGTTGGGGATTCCCGCCTGCGAGAGCCGACTGGCCTACGAGGCGGTCGCGGCTGGTCTGGCCGTGCTCAATCCGGCACTCTCGATCCGCACCTGGCATCACCACGCCTCGGCCGTCCGAAGCTGGCGGCTGCAAGACGCCTACAAGGGCCCGCTCTATTTCCCCCGGCTAACGACGCTCGAGGCCGACGGTTGCGAAGGGTATGTGCTCGACCGGAGCCGCTGGAAAACCCGCAAGCAGGTGCTGCGATCGTGATGGTCGAGGACGCCATCCAGCTCGGACAAACGTTTGCCCGGTTGGACGGCGGGATCTGCGGCACGCGGAGTCCCCCGACTTCCGCCGGGGGCTTGTCTCACTCCGAGCCTACACCTCAGCCAGGCCCTGGGGGCGAATCCGGGGGCGGCCGGTCTGTCGGGCGAGACCGGCTCCGAGTACCGGCCGGCGCCGAAGTTTGACCCGCGCGATCGGCTCCGTATCCTGGAAGCAGGAGCGGAAGACGCATGGAACCACCCGCTGGATGGACGATCGCGGCTCGGGCCGGGATGGTGCGGCTAGGCTTCAGCCTCGTCGAACTCCTGGCGGTGGTGGCCATCATCGGCACGCTCGTCTCGCTCTCGCTGCCAGCGGTGCAGCAGGCCCGCGAGTCGGCCCGGCGGAGTTCGTGCAGCAACAAACTCCATCAAATGGGGATCGCCCTGACGGGCTACGAATCGGCCCGCCGGAGTTTTCCGCCCGGCGACGATGCGATCACATTTCGGCACCATGCCTGGAGTTCGTTCATCCTGCCCTATCTCGAGGAGGCGAACCTCGGTCGCCGGATCGATTATTCGCGTCCCTGGAACGCCCCCGGCGGCAACGCGGACCTCGCCGACCAGGTCGTGCCCACCTATGTCTGTCCCGCGGCCATGGAGCGGTTTCCCGGCAAGCAGGACTACGGAGGCATCCTCGGCACGAGCGTAAAACTCTCGGACGATGCCGTGCTGCCACCGGGCTTCGAGCACAGCGGCGTGCTCTACGCGACCGCCGCCGCCTGCCCTCGCCCCTGCCGCGCCGCCGAGATCACCGACGGCCTGTCTCACACCCTCGTGGTCACCGAGGGCGTGGACCGCGGGTCCGCCGATGCCGATAGCCTCTCACCGATTGGCAATGCCCGCTGGGCCTGCGGCGTGAACTGCTTCCTGCACAACTCGCCGGTGCTCAACACCCGGGAAGTGGATGGCTTTCGCAGCAACCATCTCGGCGGCGTGCTCGGCCTGTTCGGGGATGGACGGGTGGCGTTCATGGCCGACCAGACGAGTCCCCTGGTGCTCATCGCGGCCTGCACCAAGTCGGGCGCGGAGACCGAGGCAACGGTCCCGTAGGGAGCGACTCGGCGGAAAACGGGGGGTTCTGCGGGTTTTTTGCCGGTTTTGACCCCGCCTCCCGGACCTGTACGATAAGAGAGTGAAAAGGGCGTGGCGGATACGGATCCGTCGCCTCACGTGCGTCATCCAGCACACCGGCTTGTCTCTCGCTCGTATCTGAAAGGGCTTCGCCATGATCCATCGCAGTTTTTCGACCGCTGCCGCCTTTGCGGTTGTCGTCGCCATCTCCGCCAGCGTGTTCGCCGGTGGCGGGACGCAGATTCCGATTCGGATGAAGAACGTGGGCCCAGCCGCGGTGGCCGTTGCCGCCGGACCCACTGCCGCGACCGAGAGCCAACTGATCAGCGGCGCCCGGACGCTCGCCGCCAACGGCATCTCGCAGTTCTCGGTGCCCCAGGGCGCCTTCAAGGCGCTCTCGGCCAATCCCAGCACTCCTTCGACCGTCAACAAGCTCCGGACCTTCGACACCCGGACGTTCAAGACGATCTATCTCTATGCCCAGCAGGACGGCACCACGGCGACGCTCGTCGGGGCTCCTGGTGGCGTGAAGTTCTGAGCGAATCCGGTGGCGATCGCCAGATCGCCGCGCGGATGAGCCACTGACAAGAAGGTGCGGCGGACGGATCGACTTCGGTCCGTCCGCCGTTCTCGTTTGAGGCACCAGGCCATGACCGCCGACCCCCGCCCTGCGTTCTGGCTTGCGGCGATCGTCAGCACGGGCGTGCTCGTCGCGGCGCCCTGGCTCGCCGAAGAACTGGTGCCGGCGGGAATCCTGGGAGTGGCAGGCGGGCTGGTGTTCGTCGCTGGCCGCCGCGGCTGGCGAACGGAACTCTCCGTGCTGGCGGCTGCCACGCTTGCCATCGGCCTGGCCTTTCACTGGACGCCAGCGGTGCTTGCCGACGCCACCCGCTCGAGCACCGCTGTAGGGTTTGCCTTTGCCACGCCGATCGTGCTCTGGGACGCCTGCCGGCTGGCGATCCCCTTCTGGCTCGTCGCGCGGTTCGTGACCGACCCGCGAAACGCCTGGCTCCCGGCCGGGCTTGCCGCCGTCGTGGTGGAGGCCGTGATGCCGGGGGTGTTTCCCTGGAAGCTCGGCTACTCGCAGTTGGCCTGGCCGCTGGTGGTGCAGTCGGCCGATTTGCTCGGTCCAGAGGGCCCCACCTTCACGCTGTTCGCCGCCGCCGGGGCGCTTGTCCTGCTCGGCGGGCTTCTGCCTCAACACCGTGGGACCCCAGCCTCGTTGATCGCGGTTGCCGCCGTGGGCGTGACGGTCGCGAATCTCGCCTACGGCTGGTTTGCCATGGGGCGGGAGACGGCACGGATCGCCGCCGCGCCGAGCCTGCGGCTGGCGGTTGTGCAGGCCGACCCGGACCGCGCGGCCGCAGTGGAGACGCTCCGATCGCTGTCGCGCCGGGCCTGCGCTGATGCCCAGCGGCCCGATCTCGTCTGCTGGCCGGAGTGCAGCGGAGGCTCGTACGAAGAGGGGCTGACTGCCTTTGCCGATGAAGCGGCCGTGTTTCGTCGGTCCCGAGAGCCACTACGGGGATTGAGACCCTGGCCCGATCCGGCCTGTCCGCTCCTGTTCGGCGGCCGCATCTACCGCGGCTATCGCGAACGGCCCGAGCGGATCTACCAGGCTGCCCTGCTCCTCGACGAGCGGGAGTCGCTGGTCGGTTCGTATCACAAGCGGTATCTGATGCCATTCGGGGAGTATGTTCCCTTCGCCGATGTAATCCCGGAACTCAGGCTCTCCTTTCCCGTCACCGTGCCCTACGACCAGGGGGGTGAGCCAGAGGTGATCGTCTGCGGTCCGGCCCGGATCGGCAGCCTCCTCTGCTACGAAGACATGGTGCCGGCTGCGGCTGCTTCGCTCGTCGAGCGGTCGGCCAACCTGCTGGTCTCGCTGATTCACGGCGCGGCCTTCACGAACCCGCTCACGCTTCTCCAGCACCGGCTCCTCGCCCAGCAAAGGGCCATCGAATTGCGGCGGTGTCTGGTGAGGTGCAGTTCCACCGGCGAGACCTGCGTGATCGAGCCAACAGGTCGGATCGGCCGGCGGCTGCCCCTCGGAACCGCTGGAATGCTGATCGCCGATGTGCCGCTGCTCGATGGCACGACGGTCGCAGCTCGCCTCGGCCCCGCATTTCCCGCGGCCTGCGGGCTCGGGCTCGGCGGTCTTGCGGTGAGCCGCAGGCTGCGGAGGCTGGGGACTCTCGGCGCCGGGTTCGGGGCCTGAGCGGCCGACCGGCCTTGCGGTGGCGCCAGGAAGTGTGGGATAGCCCCGACGTGGCCCTCCGTCTCGGACGCCCTTCGTGCGGTCCGGCGGCGGTATTGGGTCGGTCCTGGGAACGAACCCGAGCGGATGCCCATGCCCATGCGGATGCCACTCTTGTTTCGCAAGACCCGCTCGCGCCGCGGCCCGACGCTCCCTCCCGACCTCGATCCGGCCGCCCGGCGGGTGATCGAGCGGGTGATTCCCTTCACGATGACCAGCCCGGAGCGGATTCTCGCTCTTCGCGACGCCGTGGAGCATGTCTGTCGGCATGGGATCGAGGGAGACATCGTCGAGTGCGGCGTCTGGCGTGGGGGCAGCATGATGGCCGCCGCGCTGACGCTGCTCGAACTGGGCCATGTGCGACAGCTCCACCTCTTCGACACTTTCGAGGGCATGCCTCCGCCCGGCGCGATGGATCGCGACATCGGCGACGTCGCAGCCGAGGACCTGTTGGCGGTCGAGGACCGGGAGACGGGCAGCACCTGGGCCGTTGGCCCGCTCGCCGACGTCCGGCAGAACCTCGCGTCGACCGGATATCCCGCGGATCTCGTCCGCTTCATCCAGGGGCGGGTCGAAGCGACGATTCCGGAGCAGGCACCAGCGCGGATCGCCGTGCTTCGGCTCGACACCGACTGGTACGAATCGACCCGGCACGAACTGATCCATCTCTTTCCGCGGCTTGCCGTCGGGGGCGTGTTGATCATCGACGACTACGGCCACTGGAAGGGTGCCCGCCAGGCAGTGGACGAATACCTCGCTGCGACCGGCGTCCGGCTCCTCCTCTCCCGGATCGACTACACGGGCCGCATGGCCGTGAAGCTCGATCCTTGACCCCTTTCGAACCGTCTCCGGTCACTTCCATGATCCGACTCGCCTCACGCCGCCGTTTTCACCAGATCACCAGGAGCCGGCTCAATCTGGGCTGTGGCGACCATCGGCATCCGGATTGGACAAACGTCGATCTCGCACCGGCCGGCGATGACGTGATTCCCTGCGACCTTCGGCAGCCGCTCCCGTTTCCCGCGGAGTCATTCACGGCCGCCTATGCCGCCCACGTGGTGGAGCATCTCGCACCGATCGAGGCCCGACGGCTTCTCGGCGAGATGCGGCGGCTGCTCGCCCCCGGCGGCATCGTGCGGATCGTCGTTCCCGATCTCGAAGGGATCGTGCGGGCGTATCTCACGAGCCTCGAGCAGGCTGCCGCGAGTCCCGCACCGGAGGGTCGCTGGCAGCATCGCTGGATGACCGTCGAGCTGCTCGATCAGCTCGTCAGGGGCCGCTCTGGCGGCATGATGCGCCGCTGGTGGAGCTGCGATCCCGTGCCCTGTCGGGAGTTCATCGAGTCGCGGCTGGGCCAGGAGGCGGCTCGCGGCATCGCCGCCCTCGCCGCCCAGCGCGAGCTCCACGCCGAGCCGCCGCTCGAGCCCACGGAGATCCTGTTGGCCGAGCCGCCGAGTCCGCGGGAGGTCACGCGATTCGAAGCCCGCGGCGAGCGGCATCGCTGGATGTACGACCGGATCTCGCTCGCCGATATCCTCGTCGAGGCCGGCTTCACGGATGTCCGCCAGACCGACGCCGTGACGTCGCGGATTCCCGACTTCGCCGCAGCTCGGCTCGATGCCGACGAGTCAGGCCATCCGCGGAAGCCCGACTCGCTCTACCTCGAGGGCGTGAAGACATGACGTCATCCGCCCCGCATCCGAGCCAGCCCCGGATCGCCTGCCTGGCCACCCATGGGGGCCATGCCGGCGGTGCCGCGATCGCCATGGAGCGGCTGGTGGCCGGCCTGCGAGGGGCTGGTGCCGAGGTCGGAATCGTCACCCGGGCGAACTGTCCTACGCCGACCGCCATTGGCCGTCTCGACCGGCGGATCCGTCGGCGCATCCGCCATGGTCGCACGCCGCTGTCCAACACACTGTTCACGGCCGACTGGCCGGCCTGGGACCTCTCGAGCCACCCAGCCGTGACCCGCAGCGACTTCGTGAACCTGCATTGGGTGGCGGGGTTTCTCGCGGCCGAGGGTATCAGTCGAATCGTCGCCTCGGGCCGACCCGTCGCTTGGACCCTGCACGACATGCGGCCCTTCACCGGTGGCTGCCACTACGCGGCAGGCTGCACCGGTTTCATGGCCAATTGCCAGGGCTGCCCGCAGCTGGTTCCGGCCGTTGCCGAACTGGCAGCCCGCGGACTGGCCCGTTCCCGCCGCCGGCTCCATGGCCTCCCGCTGACCTTCATCGCGCCCAGCCATTGGCTGGCTGGCGAACTCGCCCGCTCGAGCCTCTTCGATCACGAGAGCCACGCCGTGAAGGTCATTCCCAACGGGATCGATCTCGGGCTGTTCACCGCCGGTGACCAGGCCCGGGCCCGGCATCATCTGGGCCTGCCTGCCGAGGGGCTGGGGATCCTGCTGGGAAGCGTGTCGCTCGACGAGCGGCGAAAGGGAGGCGACGCAGCCGTAGCGGCGATCGCTCGCATGGCCGCGGATCTCGGGGCACCGTCCGCCGCCGGCCCGCAGCCATTCGTCGTTACCTATGGAGCCGGTGGATCCGCCGTGCCTGGCCTGCCGTGTCGGCATCTGGGCACGGTGACGGAGACTGGAGTCCGCCAGGCGCTCGATGCCTGCGACGTCCATCTGACCATGGCCCGCGAAGACAACCTGCCAAACACGGTGATGGAGGCGATGGCCTGCGGCGTGCCCGTGATCGCGGCTGCGGCCGGAGGCCTGCCCGAGATGATCGCTCACGACCGCACCGGCTGGCTCGTGCCCGTCGATGATGCCAACGCTGCCGCGGCGATTCTCGGAAAGCTGTGCCGTGACCCAGGCCGGGCCGCGGCGGCTGGCCGCGAGGCCCGCCGCCATGCCGAAGTGACCTGGGACCTCCGGTTCCAGGCCGCCCGCTACCTGGAATTGGCTCGGGAGCTCACGGCCGCGCATCCGTCGTTTCGCAGCGGCGGTGCCTCCGGTGGCGACGGTGTCCCAGCGCCGCTCACGCCGGCCGTCGCCCCGTTCGCCCATCCGGCGGCTCGGCTGCGGGCTCCGCTGCGCCACCTCCGCCGCACTGCGTCGCTCCCGTGGAGGCGAGCCGCCTGAGCTTGCACATCACCGTGAACCAGAGCCTCCTGATGCCGCCGCTCGACGCCGCCGACTTCACGGCCGCCGTGTTTCCCGAGCACGCCTTCCCTCCCGTGCCGGATTTGGCCGACGAGTACTACGCCGCCTGCCGCCGCGGGTACGCCATCATGGCCGCCAGCCGCGTGGCGATCGCCGGCCTGGCTCGCAACGTGGGCCAGGTGCTGCCGCTCACGATCAAGCGGGTGGAAAACCTGGCCCGCTGCTTCGCCGACTATCGGGTGGTCGTGTTCGAGAACGACTCCGAAGACGACACCAAGCTGCACCTGGCCCGTTGGGCCCGGGGCAACCGACGGGTCTTGGTCACGAGCGAGGATCTGGCTGATCCGGTGAATCCAACCACCCGCTGCCTCGACCGGGCTGCGCGGATGGCCTTCTACCGCAGTCGTTGCCAGGAGACAGTCCTCGACCATTGCCACCGGTACGACGCGGTCATTCTGCTCGACTTCGACGTGCAGGGCGGCTTCAGCATCGACGGCGTGGCCAGCAGCTTCGGCCATCCTGGCTGGGATTTCGTTGGCTCCAACGGGCTGATCTGTCGACGGGCCGGACTCCGGATGAATGCCCTGCGGCAATACGACACCTGGGCCCTGCGGTTCGACGCGGCGCTCACCCCGCTCTCGACGGCTTCGGCCGGTGGCATCGTGTACGACCGCGGCGCGCCGCTCGTGCCCGTGACCAGTTGCTTCGGCGGCCTGGGCATCTATGCGATGGACGCCTACGCCGCGGGCCGGTACGGCACCGACGATCTCGAGCACGCGACGTTCCATCGCACGATGATCGCCGAGGGCTACCCGCGGCTGTTTCTCAATCCGAGCCAGCTCGTGATCTATGGCCGGCGGCATCGGTTCGGCGACGGCTTCGTGGCGGCATTGCTCCAGGGTTGGGCACGGCTCGGCGGCCACAGGCGGAGCGACGAGCTCTTTGCCCGACCCAGGCGGCTGGCGGCCGGCCCTGCCCCCGCACCGGCTCGCCGCCGCGCCGCCTGACGCGAACTGGGGCCGCCGCTGCTCCCGCGCGGCATCCATCCCTACAAGCCCCGGATGCGAGTCAGGGGGCACCGGGCCGTTGGGCGAGCCCGTTGAAGGCCCGAACAGGGGTGGAACACAGCTCGTCTCCCGGCACCCCATGCGGCGGGAGGTGAGCGAGCCGTTGCGTGCAGCGTCTCGAACGGGGAGGCATACTAGGTGGCTCCGGGTGGCCCGCGCCGCCGTGTTCCCTGTTCCCCTCTGGGAGACCCGATGGCCACCGTTTCCGACCCTGCCCGGCTGGGCGATGACGATGTCGCCGCCCTCGACCGGCTTCGGGCGATCCATGCCCGGCTCAAGGCCGAGCTCGGCCGCGTGATTATCGGCCAGGAAGAGACGATCGAGCGGCTGATGATCTGCCTATTTGCCCGGGGCCACTCGCTCCTGATGGGCGTGCCTGGCCTGGCCAAGACGCTGCTCGTCAGCAAGCTGGCCGAAACGGTGTCGCTCAAGTTCAGCCGGATCCAGTTCACGCCCGACCTGATGCCGATGGACATCACCGGCACCGACATTCTCCAGGAGACGGCCGATGGCCGGCGGGAGTTTCACTTCGTGCCCGGTCCGGTGTTCGCCAATATCGTGCTGGCCGACGAGATCAACCGTGCGCCCCCGAAGACCCAGGCCGCGATGCTCGAGGCGATGCAGGAACACCGCGTCACCGTGGTGGGCAAGACGTTCAAACTCGAGCCACCGTTCTTCGTGTTGGCCACACAGAACCCGGTCGAGCAGGAGGGCACCTACCCGCTGCCCGAGGCCCAGCTCGACCGGTTCATGTTCCTCGTCGAACTCGACTATCCAAGCGAGGAAGAGGAAGTGGCGATCGCTCGGACCACGACCGGCGAAGCTCCGCCCGCGCTCGACCACGTACTCACCGGCTCCGAGATCGTCGAGTATCAGCAGTTGGTGAGGCGGGTGCCGGTGCCCGACCACATCTACCGGTTCGCGGCGCGGCTCGTGCGGAAGACGCGGCCTCGCGGCGAGACAGCCCCCGCCTGGCTCAAGCCGCTCGTTTCCTGGGGGGCCGGGCCGCGGGCCGTGCAGTATCTCGTGCTCGGGGCCAAGGCGCGGGCGGCTCTGGCGGGCAGCTACATGGCTCGGCTCGAGGACGTCGAGGCAGTGGCGGCGCCGGTGCTCACCCACCGGCTGATCACCACCTTCGCCGCCCAGGCCGAGGGCATCGACGCCAAGGAGATCGTGACCCGACTGGTCAAGGAAACGATCAACGAAGAGGCGGGGTGAGGGCCCCGCCATGTTCTCCGACCGCCAGCCCCGCAGCTTTCTCGATCCGGCCGCACTCGCGCGGCTCGCGGGTGTGCCGCTGGTCGCGCGGCGTCCGATGGTGGGCAGCGTCTCGGGCCGGCATGCCAGCCCCCACCGCGGTTCGAGCGTCGAGTTCGCGGAATATCGCAAGTATGTTCCCGGCGATGATCTGCGGCGGCTCGACTGGCGGGCCTTCGGCCGATCGGACCGGTTCTACGTCAAGGAATACGAGGCCGACACCAACCTCCGGCTCATGCTCGTGCTCGACACGAGCGGCTCGATGGCCTACCACTCGATCAAGCCCGGTGCCGCCCCTGGCCCCCAGCCGCTGTCGAAGATCGACTACGCCCGGCGGATCTGCGGCGGGCTTGGGTATCTCGCCAGCCAGCAGGGCGACGCCGTGGGCATCGCCTGCGCGGCCGGCGGGATCGTCCGCAGCCTGCCGGCCCGGCGGAGCCCGGCCCATCTGCGGCTGGTCTTCGACGTGCTCGACGAGGCCGAGCCCGCAGGGCCCACGCGGCTGCCCGACGTGCTGCACGAACTGGCGGAGACGACCCGCCAGCGGGCGCTGGTCGTGATCGTGTCGGATCTGTTCATGCCGCCGGAAGAGCTGGCCGGTGCCTTCGGCCATCTGAAGTTCCGGCGGCACGACGTGGCGGTGTTTCAGCTGCTCGATCCACAGGAGCTGGCCTTCGACTTTCAACGCCCGACCCGGTTCCTCGACCTCGAAGGAGGCGGCACGATCTTCGCCGATCCGATCGAGATCGCGGACCGCTACCACCAGGCCGTCGCCGCCTATCTCGAGCAACTCCGCGAGATCATGCTCGAGACAGGGGTGGACTATCACCGGGTGGCCACCGACGAGGCCGCCGAGCAGGTGTTGGCCCGGTTTCTGGTGGGCCGGGCGGCTGGAAGGAGTCTGCGATGACGTTCCTCCAGCCCTGGGTGCTCGCCGCGCTGCCGCTGGTGGCGCTGCCGCTGATCATCCACCTGATCAATCAGCGGCGGTTTCAGACGGTGCAGTGGGGCGGCATGATGTTCCTGGTCGCGGCGAAGGCGCTCTCGAGCGGCTACTCGCGACTCCGGCACTGGCTGATCATGCTCCTGCGAATGCTGGCGGTGGCCGGCGTGATCCTGGCGGTGGGACGCCCCTTGTCCCGCGGCTGGCTGGCGCTGGCCGGCGGCGGCCGACCCGACACGGCGATCGTGATCCTCGACACGAGCCCGAGTATGCAGGCCCGCGATCCGGCCGTGGCCGATTCGAAACTGGCCTCGGGCCGCCGGCAGCTGGCCGAGTCGCTGGCGACGCTCGCGCCCGCCCACTGCCTGGTCCTGCCGGCGAGCGGTCGTCCGCTCGAAATCGAGCCCGAGGAGCTCGTCGATCTGCCCGCCGCCGGGCCGGCCGCAGCACCGACCGCGCTGCCCGAGCGGCTCCAGACCGCCTATGACTTCATCCGGGAGAACGCGGCTGGCACGGCCGAAATCTGGATCTGTTCCGATGGCCGGGCCAACGACTGGGCGATCGACACCGGGGGCTGGGCGGGCCTGCGGGATGCGTTCGCCAAACTGCCGCAGCAGGTGCGGTTTCAGCTGGTGGCCTTTCCGGCGCCGGCCGTGGGCAACCTGGCGGTCCGCGTGACCGACCAGCGGGTGCAGCGGCGGGGCGAAGTCCGCGAACTGGTGGTTCGCGTGCAGGTGACACGGACCGACGTCCAGGGCTCACCCGAGCCGGTGACGATCCCGCTGAAGTTCGAGATCGATGGCGTGGTGACCGTCGTGGATCTGGCTGTGACCGGCCGCGAGGCGGTGCTCGCGGACCACGTTCTGCCGCTCGGCCGTGGTGCCGAGGCCCGCGGCCATGGTCGGATCTCGATTCCCGCCGATGCCAACCCGGCCGACAACGAGTTTTTTTTCGTGTTCGACGATCCGCCTCCACGGGTGACGCTCGTCGTGGCGGAGGACGACGGGGTCGGGCGACTGCTGGAACTCGCCGCCTCGATTCCGCCCAGCAAGGACTTCGCGAGCCGCGCTGACCGCGTGCCCCGCGGCGCCCTGGCGACGGCCGCCTGGGACGAAGCCGCGGCCGTTCTCTGGCAGGGTCCGCTGCCCAGCGGCCGCGAGGCGGAAGTCGTCGAGGCCTTTCTGGGCCGCGGCGGTCAGGCGATCTTCTTTCCTCCCGAGCATCCTGCAACTGAGTCCTTCGGCGGGATTTCGTGGCGGGATTGGGCGGGCCACGAGCCGGCCCTCGAGCCCGAGCAGTGGCGGACGGACCAGGACATTCTGGCGAACACCCTCGCGGGAGGCGCCTTGCCTCTGGGCGAACTCGCGATCCGGCGAACCTGCAGCCTCGCCGGCGAGTTCGTGCCGCTCGCCTCACTTCCCGGTGGCGTGCCCCTGTTCGCCCGAACCCCAGCCGGGACGGGCTTGTATTGTTGCACCACGCTGCCCACGAACCGCGACTCGTCGCTGGCCGCCGAAGGCATCGTCTTCTATGCGGTGGTTCAGCGGGCGATCGATCGCGGTTTGGCCCCGCTCGCCGGCGCCCGTCAACTCGACGCCGGCCCGGCTGCGGCTGCCCAGGCCCAGGCGATCGCGACGCCTTGGACCAAACTGGCCGGACCTGACGCGGCGCTCTCGAGCGACGCGGGGTTCGTGCCGGGTGTCTATTCGGCGGGTGGCCGGCTCGTGGCGGTGAATCGGCCCGCGACCGAGGACTCGGCGCCGGTCCTGTCGGAGGAACGCATCGACGGGCTCTTTCGCGGGCTCTCCTACGCCCGGATCTCCGGCGAGGCTGGCAGCGGTGAGAGCGTGGTGCAGGAGATCTGGCGGGCCTTCCTGATCGCGATGCTCGTGGCGTTGGTTGTCGAGGGGATCTTGAGTCTGCCGCGGCGGAGCCAGCCGGCCAGTGGCGGCAGGCCGCGGTCGTCAGTTCCTGGTCGACGGCCTCTCGAAGAGGCGCTCACATGACCGGCCTGCCTGCCTTCGAAGGTCTGCGGTTTTTCACCACGCCCTGGACCATCGTGCTCTCGGCCGCGCTCGTGCTGGCCGCGCTGGTCGTGGCGGCGATCACCTGGCGGCGAAGCGGCTACGCCTGGGGCACGGGAGTCGTGGAACTGCTTCGCGTGTTGATTGCCGGAATCGTGGCGGTGCTGCTCAACCAGCCGGAGTGGGTCGAGGAGTACCGGCCTACCGAGAAGCCGGTGGTCGCCGTCCTCGTGGATGCCTCGCCCAGCATGGACACCCAGGACGTGGTCCGACCCGGTGGTCCGGTCTCGCGGCGGCAGGCGGTGGCGGAATTGGCGACGAGCGATTTCTGGCGGTCGCTCGCCGAGCGGTTTCGGGTCGTGATCGAGCCCTTCTCGGCGGGAACCGGGGCGACGGGAACCGACCTGGCCCGACCGCTGGCCGCAGCCGCCGACCAGTTCGCGAGCCTCCGTGCCGTGGTGCTTGCGAGCGACGGCGATTGGACCGAAGGCGAGCCGCCGCTCGAGGCGGCGCAGCGGCTCCGGCTCGCCCAGGTGCCCGTGTTCGCAGTGGCGGCAGGCAGTCCCACCAAATTGCCCGACGTCGAACTCGTCAGCCTCGACTGCCCCACGGTCGGAGTGGTCGGCAAGCCGGTGCGGGTGCCGTTCACGATCCGTTCCACGCTGCCGACCGAACGGGTGATTCCCGCCCTCCTCACGACCTCGAGCGGAGAAACGCTCCGCAAGGACATTCGGCTGCCGCCGATGGCCACGGTCAGTGAGTGGCTGTATTGGACGCCCGCGACCGTGGGCGACTACACCCTCACGCTCAGCCTCCCCGCCGAAGCCGACGAGCTCCTGCCTGACAACAACGAGCGCACGGCCCCGATCGCCGTTCGGGAAGAGCGGCTCAAGGTGCTCGTGGTGGAGAGCGTGCCGCGGTGGGAGTATCGCTATCTGCGAAACGCCTTGTCCCGCGATCCGGGGGTCGAGGTCTCCTGCCTGCTCTTCCAGCCGGGCTTGAGCAAGCGGGGCGGAGGCAATCGCGACTACATCCAGGCGTTCCCCAGCGGCCTCGACGAACTCTCGCAATTCGACGTCGTGTTCCTCGGCGACGTGGGGCTTTCGCCTGAACAACTCACCGAAGAGGATTGCCGACTCCTCAAGGGGCTCGTCGAGTATCAGGCCAGCGGGCTCGTGTTCATGCCGGGCTGGCGGGGCGAGCAGGCTTCGTTCGTCGGCTCGCCGCTCGACGATCTCGTGCCGGTGGTGATCGATCCGGCGACGCCTGAGGGAACTGCGACCGATTCTCCCCGACGGCTCGTGCTCACCGAAGCCGGCCGCAAGAGTCTCTTGACCAAGCTCGCCGACTCCCCGACGGAGAACCTCGCCGTCTGGGAAAGCCTGCCGGGAGGGCAGTGGTACGGGCCGGTGCTGCGGGCCAAGGCGGGCAGCGAGGTGCTCGCGGTTCACGAGGACGTGGCCAATGAATATGGTCGGATTCCGCTGCTCGTCACCCGCACCTACGGTGCCGGCAAGGTGCTCTACATGGCGACCGACGGGGCATGGCGGTGGCGGAAGGGGGTCGAGGACAAATACCACTACCGCTTCTGGGGCCAGGTGGTCCGCTGGATGGCCTACCGCCGCAACATGGCCAAGGGGGAGCGGATCAGCCTCTCGTTCTCGCCGGAGCAGCCCGAACTCGGGCAGGCGATCGTGCTCGACGCCCGGGTCGCGACCGCGTCGGGCGAGCCACTCATCCGAGGCGAGGTGGCCGCACGGATCACGGCGCCCAGCGGCCGGGTGGAGACGGTGCGGTTCGCGCCGCCGGCGGGTGACGGCGAGTGGGGCGTGTTTGCCGGCTCGTTCACCGCAGTCGAGCCGGGTCGGCACGAGATCATGCTCAGTTGTCGGGAAACGTCCGACAGCCTCGAGGCCTCGCTCTTCGTCCAGGGGTCGGCGGCCGAGGGAATCGGCGCCGCCGCCCGGCCCGAGGTGCTCGCCGAGATCGCCCAGGTGACTCGCGGCCGGGTGCTCCCGCCTGATGACCTCACCGGTCTGATCGCAACACTCGCGGAATTGCCGGAACCGCCCCCCGAGGTTCGTCGGCTGCAACTCTGGTGTCATCCGGCGGTGGCCGGGCTGCTCGTGGGCCTCCTGGGGTTGTTTTGGGTGGGACGGAAGCGGCAGGGACTCGTATGAACCGAGGCCACGAGCGTCCGACGAAGATCCATGGGCAACCCCGGACCGGCCAAGACGGTCTCCGGGACTCGCTTCTTCCCGTTGCCGGGTGGACAATGGAAACGTTCCCAGGAGGCGGTGCGATGAGTTCTGCCAGCGACGCGGGCCGCGGAGGAGCCGCCGGCATCCAGTTGCCGAACGACCTGTCCGAGCGGCTGTACGCCTTTCGCGGGCGGGTCTGGCTCGTCAAGATCGTCGAGGCGGTCTGCGCGGCGATCGTCGGTGTCTTGGCGGGCTACCTGCTGCTCTTTCTCGTCGATCGCCTGATCGAGACGCCATCGTGGCTGCGGTATGCCTTGTTCGCGGTGGCCGTGGTCGCGTGTGGCCTGGTGCCGGTGGCGTTTCACCGCTGGATCTGGCGGCACCGTGGTCTCGATCAGGTGGCGCGGCTCGTCGGCCGGCGGTTTCCCGGGCTCGGTGATCAGTTGCTGGGCATCATCGAGTTGGTCCGCGACCAGGGCCGGGCGGAGGCGACCGGCACCAACCGCTCACGGCGGCTGTGCGAGGCGGCGATCGAGCAGGTGGCCGAGCGATCGAGGGCGTTCGACTTCTTCGCCGCCGTGCCCCGGCCGCGGCATCGCGGCTGGCTGATGGCGGCGGCCCTGCTGGCCACGGTGACCGGAGCGGTTGCCTGGATGACGCCTTCCGCGGCGGCCAACGCCTGGGCGAGGCTGCTCGCTCCCTGGCGAGACGTCGAGCGGTTCACGTTCACCCGTGTCGCCCCGCTGCCCGACGCGGTCGTGATTCCTCACGGCGAACCGGCCGAGCTCACGGTGCCGCTCGAGCCGACGACCAGGTGGCGTCCCGCCACGGCTACCGCCTGGGTCGCGGGCCAGAAGCCGCTCGCTGCCGAACTGGTCGACGGCCGCTATCGCTTCACGCTGCCGCCGCAGTTGGCCTCGGCCCCGCTGGCCATCGCCGTAGGCGACGCCCGGCCGCGGGGTCGGATCGAACCGATGCTCCGGCCCGAGATCAACGTGCTGATGGCGGAGATCAGTCTGCCGGAATACCTCCAGCGGACGGGACACGAGCACCAGGAGATTCGCGGCGGCACGCTGTCGGCCCTCGTCGGCAGCACGGTCGCGCTCGAGGCGACGGCCGATCGGGAACTGGCGGCGGCGACCTTCGCTGGTGAGCCGCTCGAACCGGACGGCGCTGTGATTCGCACGCCGTCGGTGCCGGTGGAGTCGAAGGCGACCCTCGTGCTCGATTGGCAGGATCGTCATGGCCTGGCCGGCAGCCGGCCGCTCGAGCTGGCAGTCGTGCCACGGGAGGACGAGCCGCCGATGGTCGTCGCGGTCGATCTGCCCCCCAATCGTGACATCCTCTTGAACACCGACACCCTCCGGTTTCGGGTGGCCGCCCGTGACGACTTCGGCGTGCGGCGAGTAGGCCTGCAGTGGAAGGGTGTCGGTGACTGGACGGGCACCGACGATCCGGCGGCCGAGACCGGCGGAGAGCGGCTGCTCCAGGCCGGTGGACCAGAGGTCGACTCGCTCGAAGCGGTAGCCACCTTCTGCCCCGACGCGCTCGGCATCACGCCGCAGCCGATCCTGCTCTCCGCCTTCGCCGAGGACTACAAGCCGGGCCGCGACCGCTCGACCTCTCCGCCGCTGTTGATCTATGTGCTCGATCGAGCGGAGCATGCCCTCGTGCTCAACACCCGGCTCCAGCACTTCCGGCAGCAGGCCAGCGAGGTCCGCGATCGGGAGATGGGGTTGTTGGCCACCAACAAGGAACTGCGGGAGCTGCCGCCCGAGCGGCTGCTCGACGAGGACGTCCGCGGTCGGCTGCAGGGGCAGACGATTGCCGAAGAGGCAAACGCCCGGCGGCTCGAGCGGCTGGTCGAGGATGGCGGAAAGCTCGTCCGCGAGGCGATGAAGAACTCCGACTTCGAAGCGGCCACGCTCGAACGGCTCGCCGAAGACATTCAGGCCCTCGCCGACATCGCAGCCAACCGCATGCCGGGCGTGGCCGAACTGCTCGAGCAGGCGGCCACGGCTGAGGTCGCTTCGGCGGCCGGCGGCAAGCCAGGCGAGCCGGCCGCGGGTGAGCCAGGCCAGCCGCCGCCGGGGACAGGGGAGTCTCCGCCGGGCCAGCCGGGCGACCAGCCGCCGCGGGTGGGCGAGAACCGTAGCCAGCCGGGAGCCGGCCCGGAGGATTCCCAGCCAGGCGAGGAGCCCGGGCAGCCGCCCGTGCCGCAGGTCGTCGATCAGGAGTCGTCGCAGCAGCCGCCAGCCGATGCTGCCGAGCCGCCGACGGGCCCTGGCGGGCCGGGCCGGCTGGGCCTGCCGACCACGCAGGCTGGGGTGTCGCCGCCGCAGCCGGCCGGTGAACCTCGAGAGGCGGACGACCTGCCGGCCGACGAGGCGCTCGACTCGGCGATCGCCAAGCAGGAGGAGTTGCTCGCCCAGTTCGCCGAGGTGGCCGATGAGTTGGCGGCCGTGATGGCCCGGCTCGAGGGCAGCACGTTCGTGAAGCGATTCAAGCTCGCCTCCCGGGAACAGGCTTCCATCGGCGGCCGGCTGGCGGCGATGGCGGCGGAAGCGTTCGTGGCCCCGGCCGTGCAGCCCGACGGCGTGCGGGCGGCGCTCGACGGCTTGGAGGCGATGAACACTCGTGAGACCGAGAAGGTCTCGGCCCTGCTTGACGACCTTCAGGCCTACTTCGACCGGAGGCAACTGCCTGCCTTCCAGACGGTGCTCGAGGAGATGAAGGAACTCGACGCGCTGGGCAGTCTCCGGCAATTGTCTGAGTCGATCCCGACCGAGGCCGGAATGTCGATCGCCCAGACGGAGTTTTGGTCCGATACCTTCGATCGGCTGGCCGACGATCTCGTGCCGCCAGCCCAGGGGGGCGAAGGGGGCGGCGATGGACCGCCACGGGAGAGCGTGCCGCCGGAGGTGGTGCTCGAGATGATGAAAATCCTCGAGGAGGAGATGAATCTGCGGGAGGAGACGCGGGTGGTCGAGCAGACCCGAGGGGCGGTCGGCGACGACCCGCACGCCGAAGCGGCGCTGGCCCTGGCCGATCGCCAGGAGGGCCTCGCCGACCGAATCGTCGGCCTCGTCGACCGCCTGCTCGAGGAGCCGGAAGGGGAGCGGGAGTTCGGCCAAGAGATTCAGCTCTTCGACAAAGTGGAAGAGGTGATGGTGGAAGCGATCGATATCCTCGCGACACCCGACACCGGCCCGAAGGCGCTTGGCGCCGAGTCCGAAGCGATCGAACTATTGCTCGCGGCCCAGGCGGCCGCTGCCAATCGTGGCGGCGGTGGCGGCGGGGGTGGTGGGACGACGCCTGGCGGGGGCGGCACCGGCGCGGCGACGACGTCGGCTCTCGCGCTCGTCGGCGCCGGCAATCGCAGCGTGGCCGAAGCGGGTGGTGAGGACGAGCAGGCGACGGGGGTTTCCGGCCGGGTGTTGCCGGAGGAGTTTCGGGCCGGGCTCGACGCCTACTTCAACCGACTCGAGAGGCAGCGGCCATGACAACGGTGGGCACGCTCCCTGTCTGGGGAAGCCGTGGCGGTGCGGTTGGGATGCTGCTCATGCATGCCGCAGTCATCATCCTGACCCACGGCGCCGGGTTGCCAGCCGCGGACGACGTTGTCGTCGGAGAGCTGGGGCAGCGACCAGCGGCGGAGTTTGTCGACCCGCCCGGTGGGCTTCGAGCCATCGTCGTGATGGGCAACCAGCGAATGCTCGGCCACAACAAGCGGGTCGCCCTCCCTGACGGAGCGATCCTGGCCCCACCAACGCTCGAGCTCGGCAGCCTGTTCGATCGCATCGTCTTCGGCCCCGAATCCCGCATGAGTCATCCGGCGGAGGACGTCTTCGCTCAGATTCGGCAGCACGGCGAGCGGCGGATCGAACTGCTCGCCGATGTGTGCAGGCTCTCGGCCGATCAGCGCCGGGCCTTGCGGCTCGCGCTTGCGAGCGACGTCAATGGCTTCACCACGCACCTGGCCTCAGCCCGGTCGCGGTATGCGGGAATCGAAATGTCTGTGCGGCCCGGATCGCTTGATCGCGAACTCGTGGTCGCACTGCGAGCCGATGCCATCGCCTGCCGCTCGCAGTGGCAGCAATTCTTCGGCCCTGCCTCCCTGCTCGCCTCCACCATGCCGCGGGTGCTCGAGCCCGAACAGGCCGAGCGGCTCGCAGCGTGGGTCACCCTCCGCCGGGCCGAGCGGTGGCGAGCGATGCTCGAGGCGGTTTTGCTGCGCGATGGATCGGATACGCTCTGGCAGTCGGACGCGGCTGCGGCGGAGGCCCTGGCGGTTCTCACCGCGGATGTGCCACCGCTCGCCGTGTTCGCTGCGGCCTGTGATCCGGCGATCGATGCCCGCATGACGAAGCTCCAGCGATCACTGGTCATGGTGCGGCTGGGGCGAATTCCGGAGCCGACCCTGCGGCCGTTGATTCAGCCCGCGAACTGGGGCCGCGTGCAGCATGAAATCGATCGAGCCGAAGAGCCTGGGGTCGGCCACGTCGAACGGCAGTTGACCATGAGACAGGTACTCGAGGAGTCACAGCCTTGACGATCTCCCGTGTCGTCGCGTCGCGGTTCGTGCGCTGGCTGACCATCGTGGCGGTGGGTCTCCCAGCGGTGGGCGGGCTGCCCGTGCAGGCCGAGGGTCCGCTTGTGCGGTATGGCGATCCGGTACCCCGCGACGTGCGGGAGGTCTACGAGGCGGGTATTCGCTATCTGCTCTCCACGCAGGACGAGTCGGGATCCTGGAAGGACGGTCAGGCCGGTCCGGGCGTCACCGGGATGGCGGTGATGGTGCTCCTCGCCTCGGGCGAAGATCCCAATTTTGGTCCGTACCGCGTGCCGATTCGCAAGGCCCTGCGGAGCATCATTCTGGAACAGGATCCCGACACCGGTTTTCTGGGAAGCAGCCGTGGGCACGACAGCATGTACCAGCACGGCTTCGGCATGCTCGCCCTGGCGGAGGCCTACGGAGTCGTCGACGATCGGGCCCTCTGGAGCGAGGTGCCGGAGGTGAAGGGGCGGGGCGTGGGCCGCTCGCTCGGCCAGGCGCTGGAACTGGCCGCCCGCTGCGCAGTCACCTCGGCGAAGGGGAATTCCTACGGCGCCTGGCGGTATTCACCTGACGCCAAGGATGCCGACACCTCGGTGAGCGGCGCTGTCTTGATGGGGCTCCTCGCGGCCCGCAACGCCGGCGTGGAAGTGCCCGACGAGACGATCGACAAGGCGATCAAGTATTACGCCACGATGACCGGACCCAATGGCCAAGTCGGCTATTCGGGCAGCCCTGGCGGCGGCAGCGACGCGGTGACGAGCATCGCCGTGCTCGTCACCGCCATCGCCCGGCAGAAGTCGCTGCCGCACTACGGTAGGTCGCTCGGCTACCTCAAGGGCCGCAGCCGCGCGGGCGAGGCCGGGATGGAGGGCTACCCGACCTATACGCGATACTACAGGGCCCAGGCGCTCTTCCAGGGCGACGTGGAGGCCTGGGAAGAGTGGAACGCGGGACTCGTGCAGGAACTCAAGAAACTCCAGGACAAGCAGGGCAGCTTCGCCGGATTTGCCGGCCGGGGCGGTGGATTCGGCGGCACGGTCGATACGGCGCTGGCGCTGTTGGCGCTCGCGGTGAACTACAAGTTTCTTCCGGTGTATGAACGATGAGACGGACAGGGCACTCTGATCGCCCGCAGGCGGGCCACCTGGTCGCCTGGCTGGGCCTCGTGGCCGGCAGTGCCACCAACCTTCCGGCGGAGCAGTCGCTTCGAGCACCGGTCAACGCGATGCCACTCGAGGTCTTCGAGGTCGAGGTCGAGGTCGTGCCGCCGGCTGTCATTCCAGCGGTGCCGCTCCAGCCGCCCCAGCAGGTCGAGGCCGCCGCCGTCGAGGCCGCCCAGCGAGATGCCCGGATCCTCGGCTGGGTGCTCGAACGGGGGCTCGAGGCGCTCGTGGCACCGGCGGCCAACGGCCCGCCTGCGGTCGTGCTCGATCGTCAGCGGCGGCTGCAGATCGACCAGCAGGCCCAGCAGATGGAGCGGTTCTTCCAGCCCGTCCTGGCGAGCGAGTTGGAACTGATTCGCCAGGCCTGCGGCAGCCTCGAGCCGGATGCCCGTCGGAAGTTGCTCGCTGCCGGCCGGACCGCGGTGAAGACCACCGCCAAAGAGTTCGCCACGAGGCAGCTGGCCGGTGGATTTGGGCAGGACGCCTTCGATCCGCGGGCCGAAATCCGGCAGCCGCTGACGACCCTGCTCGCGACCTTGGCCCTGCCGGGGGAATTTGCCGCCTACGAGGCGGAACAGCACGCCCGGGACGCCCGTCGGGCCGAAGCGGCTCGGGTGATGATCGTCACGAAGCTGGATCGGCAGCTCGATCTCACGGGCGACCAGCGGCGGGCGATCGAAGTCGATCTCGAACGCCAGTGGCAGGCCGACTGGCTCCGATCGCTTGGGGAGCATCATGGGCTGATCAACGGCTATCCGGCCGCCCCCGACTATGCCGCGGCCTGCATTGCGCCCCACCTTCGGCCCGATCAGGCGACGGTCTGGTCGGACTGGTGCCAGGCCGCGGGCGAGCGGCTGATCGGGCGGCAGCACGGCATCAACCTGGACAACCAGGGCATACAGACGATCGACGCCTGGTGGCCGGGGGCCGAGCGATGAGCATCGACAGGCACGGTCACCGACGGGTCAGGGTCGTCGCCGCGACGTTGCTCATGGCTGCGGCGGCAGGCTCGGCCTGGGCGGTCGACGACGAGGTGACGGCCGAGCCGCCCGCGGGCCAAGCGGTCGCCGCCCAGCCGCATCAGGTCGATCTCGGAGCGAACTTCGATGCCAACCTCTTCGAGCAGCACGGCAACGGCTGGGTGCTGCGGAGCGGGGTCGTGCTCGGCCGCCGGCCGGGTCGCGTGACCACCAGCAGCGACACGGGCACGGCTGCCCGGGGCCGGAGCCTGGGTGAGAAACGGCTCGAGCGGATCGAGACCGCCTGCGAACTCACCGACGCGCAGCGCCGCCGGCTGCAGCTCGCCATCGAGTCGGACGTGCGGCGGTTCGTCGCCGAGATCGACGCCGTCCGAGATCGGTACGCAGGCATGGAGGTCAACATGAACGATCCCGCAGGCCAGAAGCAATGGCATGCGTTCCAGCAGGACGTGCAGCGGTGCCGGGACGCGATGCGGGGCCTGTTCGAGACGGGGTCGCTGTTCGCAACGATCCTCGAGACCACCCTCGACGACGAGCAGCGGCGGTGCCTGGCCGCCGAGCAGGCCGAGCGGCGACGCTTCCATTGGCGGAGCATGGTGCTCGAGGCGCTCGTGAAGCTCGACGACCAGCTCGGGCTGAGCACGCGGCAGCACGATCTGCTCGAGACGGAACTCCTGGCCCACGAGCCACCGCTTCGAACCGACGAATCGGCCCTGGCCCGGGACGATCAGAACCTCCGGCGGAACCTCGTGTTTCTCGTGCTCTCGCAGATCGACCAGAAGAAGATCCGGGCCGTGGTGACTGACCGCCAGTGGCCTCTGTTGGCCGTGTACCGCAACCAGGGCCAGGCGATGCGGTCGTGGATCGAGCAGCAGGGCGTGCTCGAAGGCAAGCCCTGA
>CAYVNX010000008.1:0-56271 GCA_964453165.1 uncultured Candidatus Kuenenia sp.
CTATTGAAGCCGCACACACCCGCAATCAAAGCCCCGGACGAAAGTCCGGGGGCTCCGCTGGAGGACTCCGCCCATGCACGATGATCCGTCCAACGCCGACCAGCCGCTCCAGCAGTTGCACCATTCTCCTGCCACCGCCCGGGTGCCCGAAGCGGTGGGCCACGGCGTCTTCGCCACCGGAGTGATCATCCTCACGAACCCGCATGAGGTCGTGATCGACTTTGTGCAGGGCATCTCCAATCCGCGGCGGGTGGCGGCCCGGGTGGTGCTCGGGCATGCCGTCGCCGCCCAGTTCGCCGCAGCGCTCGACGGGAATCTGGCCCGCTATGCCGCGAGCTTCGGCGGTCCACCACGGATGCCGGCCCCGCCGCCGCCGAGCCCCCCGCCAGGTTCACCAGCTGCTCCACCCAGCAGTGCTGCGTCGCCGACTTCTCCCGGCCCCGAGCCGACCGGCAGCGGCCCGGCCGCCGAATCACCGGCCGCCCAACCGCCCTCGGCAGACCCTCCCCCGGCGGCCCAGCCCCAGCCGATCACCGATATCTATGAGCAGATCCGGCTTCCCGACGAGATGCTCGGTGGCGTCTACGCCAACGTCGTGGCGATCACCCATACGCCCGCCGAGTTCTGCTTCGATTTCATCGCGAGCGTCTATCCCCGCTCGGCCGTCACCGCCCGGGTGTATCTCGCCGCAGCGCGGGTGCCTGACGCCCTCGCCTCGCTCCGCCGCAGCATCGCCCCCCGCCTGCCACCCGGCTGACGTGGCGGGTCAGCGGCCCGTTTCCAACTCCGCCAGATCACGGTCGGGCACCACGAACGTGTTCATCGTCAGTGGGCCGGACTCGAGCAACGTCGGCCAGAAGAAGGGCAGCACCGCGACGTCAAAGATCTCCTGCACGGCCGCGCTGAACCGCATCGCCCCAACGATTGCTCCGGTCTCGGTGTCGACAACGGCCACCCCGCACCACCGCTCGCTGGCCCCCTGGGTGATCGGCAGCTCAGAGAACACCGTCTCCCGTACCTGGGAAAGCCCCACAAGTGCATAGCGGCCGATGAAGGCGAGCCCCCGGGTGAAACCCGGCAGCGTGGCCACCGTCTCGACGCGGCCGCTCTCCGGATCGACCGTGGCGAGCGTGCCGCGGCCCGACTCGAGCACCCAGAGCCGGTTGCGATGCCACCGGGGTGAATGGGGCATCGCCAATCCCTCCGCCACGATTCGCCCGTTCGGAACCTCGACGATGACGCCAGCCGAACCCTTGAGCTCCCGCCAGCCCTGCCGGGTGTCGGTCTGGGCGAGGGCCGTGACATACCGCGGCCTGCCGTCCACCAGCGCCAGCCCGTTCAGATGGCAGCGATCCTCGGCCGCCAGGGCAGTCACCCAGGGCGGTCGCCAGACCGGCACGAACGAATGATCAAGATCGAGCCGGCAGAGGCAGGAGAACCGGGTGTTGATGAAGTAGAGGAGGTTATCGGAGCCATACGCCATCTCGTGGACCAAGATGTCGCCGGTATGCACGACCGACCGTGGCACATACGCGGTGTCGACCGGGTGAGGCCCGGTCACAGCCGGAGCGATCGCCGTGTTGGCGGAGTAGGAGAGGATCGTATCGGCAGCCCCGACGGCGAACCGGTTTCCGGCGGCCGCCACCCCCATCGCCCGCTGGATCCCCTTGACCTCGGCGTTGATTTTGCTGCCTTCCGACCGAGCCAGAAGGAGGTGGCCGGTCTTGTAGGTCGTGATCGCGAGCGTGGAGCGGGCCTTCTCCAGGAGTTCCGCGATGCTGGGGGAGTGGGAATAGGCGAACGGGGTGCCCGTGCTGCTGATCGACCGAGCCTCCGGAGTTGCCGGC
Organism: uncultured Candidatus Kuenenia sp.; assembly: GCA_964453165.1. Taxonomy (GTDB): domain Bacteria; phylum Planctomycetota; class Planctomycetia; order Pirellulales; family UBA1268; genus QWPN01. The sequence continues at coordinate 1,848 of CAYVNX010000008.1, forward strand.
AGTTTGACCTGCGGCTCCGGCCAGGGCAGCCCGGGACGGGCCGCCTCGAGCACCGCCCGGTATTCATCCAGCGTGGCCTGCACGGCCGGCAAGCCCTCGATGATCTCCGGGAGCACGTGCACGACGGCGGCAGCAGGGGTCGGACCTCCGTCCCGCGGCAGTTCCGCCGGGACATGTCCAGGCCACGTGAGGTTCAGGCCGCCGAGCGCCGCCGCGATCTCCGCGGCCGGGTCGGCCAAGAGCCCTTCGAACGAGACCACGGACCACCGTTCCCGCGGCAGTGCCACGAGATCGGCGCAGATCGTCGCTGCAATCCCGGCCCACTGGGACAGGCAGACGAGCGGCAGCGGCCTGCCGATCTGGTCCCGCCAGCCCTCCACGAGCGGAAAAGACCAGGGCTCGCCCCACCAGTCCGGCAGGTCCGGCAGGGATGCATACCGCCGCGAACGCCACGCCTCTGTCAGCGAGGCAACGGCCGGCTCGATCCGCCGGCTGACGACGAGAAACCGCGCCTCCGGCAGTGCCTCGGCGACCAATCCGATTCGTAGCGCCAGGCGGGGATTCCAATCGACCGTGCAGGCCGACGCCGTGGTCTCCCGGACCAATTCCTGCACCGTGGCGATCGCCTCGGAATCAGCAGACGACAACCGATGTGAGTCGTACCCGCGTTGATCGACCGCGAGCCCAGCCGCACGATCTTCCAACTGCACACCCGAAAGGCCCGACGGCCCCCAGCCCGGCGCGGCCGCGAGCAAGCGAGCAACCAACCCGGCCCCGCACCGCGGCGGCGCCACGACGATCACCGCCGGTCGCGGCCCGCTCCCTGGATCAGCCGCGGCCTGCCGCGATGATTTCGCCGGGTTCTTCTCACCCTTGCTCCGCTTGGCGGCCACGGCCCCCTCACTCCACGACGATCGGCTCGCGGCCCGGTTGGGCCGACAGCGTCTCATGGTTCTCGAGGAGATGGTCAATCGCCCGCACGAAGGAAGGCACGTGCTCCAGGCTCAACACGGTCGTGGCGAGGTCAGCTGTCTTGAGCCGACGGATCATCCGGTCACGGAAGGGAACGTCTTCGATCATCCGCACGCCGACGTCGATGTAGTCTTCAGGCGTCTGCGTGATCAGTTCGTCGAGGCCCACCCGCCGCAGCAGGTAGGCGGTCGAGCGATTGTAGAACCGATTTCCCTCCAGGGTCACGATCGGCTTGCGGAGCGTCAGCAGATCGACGCCCGTGTTGTAGCCGCCGAACGGATGGGCATCGAGGGCGAAGTGCGCGGCCTCGAGTTCGTTCATGTACTGCGTGTAGCCGATCGCTCCGAACACCTGCACGCGGTCGGCGCCAAGCACCGCCTCGATCGACTTCCGCAGCGGGATCAGCCGGTTTTCCAGAATCGATCCGCCTGGAAAGAACTTGAACCGCACGGGCGTCCGCACCCGCCGCACCATCGTCGCCAGCCGCTGGAGGTGGTCGTCGTTGATCTTCTGGCCGGCCCAGGAGCAGTCGATCACGACCGGCGAATCGGGCAGCACGGGGTAGGTGAGCGGATGGGTAATCGGCACCGGCGCCTGTCCACAGCCGGGAATCAGCACGAGCCGCTCGGAGTAGTGTTCCCGAGCCCGGTCGGCCGCCTCCGTCTCCCGACCGCCAATCCAGTAGTCGATCTTGCCGCCGAAGGTGCTGACCGGATGACCGTAGTTGCTCACCTGGATGGGCGCCACCCGCATGTTCGACAACACCACGCTCTCCATGCTCATGCCGACGTCGGGAAAGTAGGCCATCGCGAAGTCGTTGGGATCGACGGCCGAGAGGTCGTTGGGATCCCGGGAGAGATCGTAGTTTCGCACCTCCTTGAAGATCGAGGTGTCGAGATCGTCCCGTTTCCGACCGAGATGAACGAGCACCAGTTCATGGTCCTTGGCCAGGGCGTTGATGAACGGCTGTTGCGAGCGGTAGACGCTCTGCCGCGGCCACCACATCGAGGTGATGATCGCGATCCGCTTGGGCTTGGGCGTGTTGCGGATCTCGCGCCGGCAGAGCGGCGTGGACTGGAACAGCCGGTTGATCCGTTGCTTGACCAGGTAGTCGTGCTCGTGGTCGATGTAGGTCGCCCCGAAGAACGTGTGGTGCGAGGCCCCGAGTTCCCCCGTCATTCGGTCGTCTTCGTAGCGGATGTGCTGCCGGAGTTTGCCGAGCGTGGGCTTGTCGGCACAGTCGGAGCGGTAGTTCTCCATGCTGGCGAAGAACCACTTGGTGGCCAGCACCGGACTGGTGTTGAAGATCACCCGCGGGTCGACGTGGATTCGGTTTCGCGGCGAGTAGAGCGCCAGAAGCTTGGTGAAATTCCGGGTCTGCCCCAGGAGGATCCGCACGAAGGGATCGGTCGTGCCGAACTCCGTCATCGCCGCGAGGTTGGCGATCACGGCGTTGCGAGCCACGAAGTTCGCCAGGTCGGCATCGCCCGGAACGAAGTCCTCCTGGGTCATGAAGTAGAAGAAGTGCTTCGCAAACGAGTTGAGAGCGTGGGTGAGCGCCGGGTCGGGCTGGTCGTAGGTCGTCTCCCGCAGGTGGTCGAGCACCGCCAGGAACTGCCGGGACATCGCGTCGTAGTTGCGGTCGCGGTAGTTGGTGAAGAGTTGCTCGGCCGAAAAGTCGAGCAGGGCGTTGGCCGGGCGGGCCGGGTTGGCGGAAGTGGCCGGGCCGGCCGTGTCGGTGCTCATCAGGGCTGTCATCCGAGACAAAAACGGGGTGAGACCGGCTCGCGCCGCTCGAAACCAGGAGTGTAGCCCCGCCCCGGCTCCGATCCAACCGGCCCCCATCATTCACGGGGCGAATGGCACCGCGTTGCGGTCACAGGCCAGGGGTTTGCAGCGACCATGCCGGGCGGCGAGACTCTTCGCGGCGGCGACCGATCGACCGGCGCCGAACGCTTCGTGGAACTCCCGCTATGCACGATGACCAGGCAGCCGGGTATCTCACCGACGTCGCCTACATTCCCGGCTTCTATCCCAACCTGGCGCCGATCCTGCTTCGCTATGTGGCCAGCCTCAACCGGGTCGCTCCGCCGCCGGGGGACCGGTTTCGGTATCTCGAACTCGGCTGCGGCCTGGGCCGGTCCCTCACGACCCTCGCGGCGGCCAACCCCGGTGGCGAGTTCATCGGGGTCGACATCAACCCGGAACACACCGCGATCGCCGCCCGCGAGATCGAGGCGGGCCGCCTGGCCAACGCGCGGGTTTTGACCTGCGGCTTCGGCGATATCCCCGCCGAACTCGGTCACTTTGACTACATCGCCCTGCATGGCGTGTTCAGCTGGGTGGCGCCCGAGATCCGTGGCCAGATCCTGGACGTGGCCCGCCGGCATCTCGCTCCCGGCGGTCTGCTCGTCGTCAGTTACAACGCGATGCCCGGCTGGGCCCATCTCCTGCCGATCCGTGGCATCCTCAGGCAATACGCCGCCCTCCGTCAGGGCGACAGCATCCAGCGGATCCGAGACGGGCTCGCCTATCTCGTGTTTCTCCGGGATCGCCAGGCCGGGTATTTCACGGCCAACCCCGGGGCGGCAGCCTACGTCGACTCGCTCATGCGGCAGGATCTCCGTTATCTCGCCCATGAGTATCTCAACGAGCACTGGACGAGTTTTTATGTCACCGAGGTGGCCGACGCGTTCGCCGGCGTTGGGCTGGGCTTCGTTGGCAGCCTGCCGATCCACACCAACTTCTGGGATCTCTGCGTGCGGCCGGAGTTTCAGGAGCTGTTTCGGACCACCACGAACCGGCAGGTCACCGAGACCCATAAGGACTTCTGCGCAAACACGGCTTTTCGCTGGGATGTATACGCCAACTCACCGCAGCCGCTTCCCGACCGCCAGACCCGGTGCCCCGACCTCCACATCAGGCTGGCTCGGGCCAGCCTCCAACTGCCCCACCGGACCGAGTTGGGCGCGGTGACGAGCACCCTCCAAGGGCCGGTCTATGAGTCGCTGATGGCCCGCCTTGCCGGCGGCAGCATGCCGTTTTCGACCCTTGCCGCGGATCGCTCGGTCCCGGTCGAGGCCCCCGAGGGACTGGCTCGCGCCATCGACGCGGGCGTGGCCTCCGGGCTGTTTGACATCTCCGCCAACCCCGTGCCCGCCGCTCCCGTCGCGATCCCTGCCCGGGTCGTCATCCCGTGCCCCTTCAACCGCGCGGTTCTCGCGAGCGACGCACTCGGGGGCCGCCCGGTGGCTCTGGCCAGCGCGACGACCGGCACCGGCCACGCGATCAGCGACCTCGAGGCGGCAATCCTGCTCGAACTCACGCTCGGCGGATTTGAGGGGATCGCCGAGCGGCTCGAAGCCAGGCTGACGGCGGCCGGGAGGGCTCTCCAGCATCAGGGCCAGCCGGTGGCGGATGCCGCCGAACGTCGCCGCCTCCTGGAGGAGGCCGCGCGGTCGTTTTCTTCAGCGAGCCTTCCGCACCTGATGCAGTTGGGAATCATCGCGGCCGACTGAGTGCGTCCGGGTTCCGAGGGCACCGGGCCGTTGAGCTGTTCACAGCCCGCTCCGCAGCCGGTCGATGACGGTATCGATGTCCTGCTCGGCTGCCGGGGTGTTCGGCCGGTCGTGCCGCACGAGCTGCCGGTCGACGATGTGCACCGCGGTCAGCCGGTCGAAGGGAAGCCCACCCGACTCGAACTCGTCGGTCTGCACCACGATCACCGCCGCCGCCACGCGGCGATCGAGCACCAGCGCCCGGCAGCGGGCCTGGGCGGTCTGCAAGGCCAACTCCATCGGCAGGCCGGTCGGGTCCATTGTGAGTTCATGGCTGGTCAGGTAGGCGGCCACGCCCTCCGCCACGAGCGACTCCTGCCGTTTCCGCGCCGCTGCAAGCGCCGCGTCACCTCCGACAAAGACCTCGACCGGTATTCGGCCATCCGCCTCGACGATCCGGCTGAGATACTCCTTGATGGATGCCCGCGAGATCGGATGACCGCCGAGCAGTGGTGCGAAGTTGACCTCGGTGATGACCCCGCCGGTCTCCTGAAGAGGCCTTGTGATGTCGGTGCTGATGACGTCGATGCCAGCCACCTCGAGGGCCATGATTTCCGCCGCCCGGCGAGCGATCGTGAGCGTGTCGGGATGGATGACCGCCGTCACGTCTTCGTCGTGGCCGCCCCAGGCGGTCGACTCGATCGGCCGCAGGCCGACGCGATCCCCGGAGCCTGGCACGCTCTCCGGCCGCAGCCCTGCCGCCGCGAGCGACCGCACGGCCAACTCGTCGAGAACGAAGGCCGGACCACGCCGCCAGGGAGGCCGCGCAGCCTCGCGGGCTGCGGCAGCCGCCACCAGTTCAGCGACGGTGCTGCGGCCGTCGCCGAACACCGACTGCGGCAGCCGCTTGACGGCGTAGAGAAGCCGGCCGGCGACCATGAAGAGCCGGTGGCAGACCCCGGCCACCTCCCGCTCCACGAGTACCTGGCCGGGCGTCGTCGCCCGCGCGGCCGTGGCTACGGCGACCTCGAGCATGGCCGCGTCGCGGACGCCCGTCGTCACCCCCTCGCCCCGCTCCCCTTCGAGCGGCTTGACGACGAGCGGATATCCAAGCCGCACGGCGGCGGCCTGGGCCTCGGCGACCTGCGTCACCAACTCGTGGACCGGCACTGGCAGGCCGGCCTGCCGCAGAATTGCGGCGGCGAGATGCTTGTTGCGGCTGACGCGGGCGCCGATCGCGGAGTCGTGGGCCGTCGCCGAGCGGTCGATCAGCCGCCCCCGCCGGCCCCAGCCGAGCAAGTGCACGTCGTTGCCGAGGTGCAGAAACGGGATTCCGGCGGCGTGGGCGGCCCGCAGCACGTGCAGCCCTGACTCACCTGCGGGCACCAGGGCCCGCAGCGGCCCGATCACCTGCGTGGCCACGGCAGCCTGCACGGCCGCGATGCTGCCGGCTGTGCGGGCGAGGCCCGCCATCGTCCGGACGGTCCCGATCCCGGCCTCGAAGGCAAGCGAGTAGACCCGTGGAAGCACCTCGTCGACCCGCGGCACCGTCACGATCGCCTCCCAGGTCGCGGGCGACGTCTCTACCGGGTCGAGCCCCTGGATCGCTGGCAGCACAAACACCGGCACACGGGCGTCTTGGAGAAAGGCCCGCGTCACGAGCAGCGCCCGCCAGAGCACGGCCGCGGCCGCCCCTGCGGCACCATTCGGGAACTCCGGCTCCAGCTCAGGCCGGAGTTCAAACGCCGCCTCGAGCCAGTCGTCGAGCGATTGCAGACTGCAGCCGGCCGGCAGCGTCACCGTCGCCCGAATCGTCACGCTCGGGTAGTTGGGCCGCCGCGACACAAAAACGGGACGCCGCTCATCTCGGCGACCAGCCGCTGCGTCCCCGTCCGTCACGCCGAAACCTCTCACTCGGGCGGCCTGTCGGCGAATCGGATCGATTCGAACTCCAACCGCCACGTCTCCTTACCGCCGGCCATCCCGTCGAGCCGGTAACCACCGCCGGCGAAGATGCGTTGGATGCTGCTGACGTGGAGCTTCGGGTTTTCATTGACGTTCACCAGCCCGCGGATGCCCTCGTTGGCATGGTGCATTCTCAGAGAACAGACCGCTGCGGCGGTTCCCGCGATCATCAGGCGGCTGGCACGATGCGCCGGCCTGATGAACATCCGATTGAAGAAGTAGGGAGCGTTCTGCGGCGGATAGCGGTCGACGTAGGCCGTGTTGACGCCCGCCAACTCACCCCCTTCCGCGTGCAGGAGCAAATAGCAGACCTCCAGGCTCCGCTGCCAGGCGATCTCTTCCGTGGGCAATGCGTTTGCCTCCAGCCACATCCTGACGCAGGCCTGCCGCTGCTCCTCGGTGATCCGCCGGAAGACATTCACGAGCCGGTAGGGACCATACCGGAAGTCGGCCAACTCGGTCAGCCGAAACGGGTAGAGCGGGTGCGGCAACTCGAAGAGCGTTACTGGCTCGTTCATGGATGAGCGGTCGCCGGACGGGCCGGCAGGAGGGTGCCTGGAAGGAATGCGGAAACGTGTGGCACGTTCGGCCCCGGATCGTGCCACGAATCCCAGGATACTCGGGCCTCGGCCCGGTTGGGAATCGGATGTCGGCATGGCGCTTTCGACAGCGTGACTGAGAGCGGCTACAACGTTGGCGGGCTCGGGACGACGGCCTCCTGAAACGACGCACTGCCGCGCCAGTCGCCCCGTTCGCACCGTCAATTCGAGGAGTTTCTCGGCAGGCAGCCAGGCTATGGTCCACCATCTCTACGGCGACATTCTCCACGAGTTTCGGCGACGATATCGCGACCTGGTGGTGTCCAACGCACCCGGTCGCCACAAGGCTGCCGTGATCGTCGAAACCCGCAGCGCGTACTTCCTTCCGCATGTGCTGGCGAACGCGGCTGCCTACCTGCAGGACGGTTGGAATCTCTACGTCGTGCATTCACCGGCCAACCAGCCGTTCGTGGCCGAATGTCTCCGCTCATGGAACGTCAACACGGTGGCCCTCAACGTCTCCCGACTCACGGCGGCCCAGTACAACGAACTGCTCATGTCCGACCAGTTCTGGGACGTCTTCCGGGAGGAGTGGGTGTTGGTGTTTCAAACGGATTGCCTGTTCTGCCGCCCCGTGGCCGACGAGTTCTTCAACTACGGCTACATCGGCGCACCCTGCGGTCCCGAGGGTGCCGTGCTCAACGGCGGGTTCTCGCTCCGCCACCGACCGCTCATGAAGCGTGCGATCAAGGAGTGCCGGGACACGGTTCAGGAGTCGGTCGAAGACTTCTTCTTCACCCGCGCCGCCGCGCTGCTCGGCTCCCGGGTGCCCGATTTCCGCACCGCAAGCCGCTTCAGCGTCGAAAACTTCCTCGTCGACATCCCGGTCGGCGTGCATGGCACCGACAAGTTCTACCTGGCCGAGGAGGCCGTCGTCACACTGGCGAACCACATGTGGCGGGAACTCGCCCTGCCTCCTGGCAGCAATCCTCCGGCAGAAGGCTGAGCGGCGCACCATGCCCCGGATTCTCTACGTCACCGATCCTATCGCGCACCTGCGGGCATCGGGATGCCTCAACAACTACCTCAATGACCTGCTCTTCTTCGGCCTCAAGGAGGCCTACGGGGATGACGTGATCGCCAGCAACGTGATCACGCCGCTCTACGCCTCGCTGCGGTCCATGGTCGACCCCCGCCACCTCTGGGGGCGGGGCTTCACGGGATGCTGGCTCCTTACCGGCGAGCCGGAGAGTGAGCGCGACGTCACGGCCAAGATCGCCGACCGGCATTACGACGTGATCATCTACGGCTCCATCCGCGACTGCGCCGATCACTACGACCTCGTGTCCCGTGCCTATCCTCCCGGCCGGGTGTTGTTGGTGGATGGCAACGATGACACCGGACTCCATCCCGCGTTCGAGCGGCACCCCTACTTCAAGCGAGAGCTCACCCGCAGCCATCCCAATCTGCGGCCGATCTCCTTCGCGATTCCGACGCCCAAGCTCTGCACGGCCCCTGAGATCAGAAAAACCAAGGCTTTTGCCACCTGCTTTCCGGGCAACCCCGTGACGTACGTCTTTGATACCGAGGAAGCCTATTTCGCCGACTACCGTGCGTCGCTCTTTGCCTTCACGATGAAGAAGCACGGCTGGGATTGCCTGCGGCATTACGAGATCCTGGCCAACCGGTGCGTGCCGCTGTTCTTCGATCTCGAACAGTGTCCGCCGCTGACCATGGTCACGTTTCCACGAGACCTGTGCGCTGCCGCTCTAGACCTCTTCAGGAACTTCCAGCAGGAACGTTACATCCAGTTGGAGAAGGCGTTCTTCGATCATTCCGTGCGCCACCTCACGACCAGGACCTTGGGCAACTCCGTGATGTCCCATGCCTCGTGAATGACGCCCGGCCGAAGCACCTGACGCACTTCAGGCCCCACCCCCGCCGTCCGCAACGCTCGGACACGACCTGTTGCGAGAGAGCTTCCATCTCCCCTAGGATCGCGGCCCATGGGATTGACGATCGTACAATTCGGAGCAAATCAGGGCGACGACGACCTCACCGAACTGATTCGGGCCCTTCCTGCGACGAGCGTGATCGACCGCCTCGTCCTCGTCGAACCCTTGCACGTCCATCACGAGGCATTGCGGGAGTGCTATCGCGATCTCAACCCAGAGATTCTCGCGGTCGCCATCACCACCACGGGCGAGACGGCGACCACGGTTTATTACCACGAAGACGATGGCCCGTACTTCGAAGTGGCGTCGCTGGACAAGAATCACATCGCCAAGCACGCCCGCTACAATCCGAAACTTGCCGCGGAGGATCGGCTCAGGTCCGTGAGCGTGCCGAGCGTCTCGCCCGGGGAACTCCTGCGGCGGGTGGGAATCCCGACGCCAGACATTCTTTTCGTGGATTGCGAAGGCGCCGACGGTGACATCGTCACGCATCTGCTCAACGACGGCCACCTGCCGCTGAACCTCTTCTTCGAGCATTGCCACCTTGGTGACGAGTCGGTCTACAGCCTTCTCGCTGAGAAAGGCTACTCAGTGGTCCGTCATTGCCTCACCAATGGCTGGATGAGTTTTGCCGCTCGTGAGTCCCTCACCGCAGCGATAGGGACTCCGGCGACGATCCCTCCATGAACTCGCCCCGATTGATCCGGGTTACGTAGTCGGGAGTTTGCTTCTCGACGTCATTCGTCATGCACGGCGACAGATAAAGGTAGGCTCCTCGATACCGCTCGGTGTAGGAGGTGCTTGGCTCCGGATCGACGTGCAAGATCCGGCAATCGAGGCAGGGATTCCATAGTTTGTAGCCTTGGCTGAACAGCTCCATCGCAAAACGGTTTTCACAGCCTGCGATTCCCAACTTGTAGTGACAGACATCGAGCAGGCCCGCGACTGGCCGATGAGACTTGAAGAGCCAGACATCCTGGCTCCACGCAGGATTCGGGCACAGGGACCCATCCAGTTCGTGCCGGGAGATGGCGGCCACGGTATGGGCGGCCGTAACCCGCCTCATCAGAACGCCGATGTCGGGAGTGAGCCGGATGTCGGCGTTGGCGATCGCGAAATGACTGACCTGATCCGAGGCCGTAACCGCCGCGATCCGTAGCATGTCGGCGAACGAGGCTCTGGTCGTGGTGTTGAGTCGCCTGATTCGCGGGTCCTGACGTGGAACATCAACACGGTCGCAGACGACCGTCACTGCCCCGACGAAGTCGAGGTCGAGATTCCGGTCGAGGCATTCCAGCATGCGATTCAGCCCCGGCCCGCTGGCCGGCTGATACATTTGAATCAAGAGGTGGAGTTTCATCTAAGATATCCAGGGTTTTCGCGGTGGGCTTGCAATGCTCTTCTGCGAAACTGCTGCACAGAGTAAGGAAACGTCCTCATGAGGCAACCCGCGTCCGTTGATCGTGGTATTGACGGACGCCGGGCCCGACCCCGTCCGTCCTGGCTTCGCCTGTCCCGATGCAACTCGACAAATACGCCCTACTGACCCAAGGCATCCTCGTCGACTATGCCACGCCGCAGGAGCGGTTGGCGGCGCTGGCTGCACGGCTGCAGCCTGTGCAGACGACGCACCGGCTGATCCGTGTGGGCGGTCCTGACGACGGCGGCTACCTGGTGCCGGACGACCTGTCCGGCATCGCGGCCTGTTTCTCACCGGGCGTCGGCCCCGTCGCCACCTTCGAGTCCGATCTGGCACGCAAGCACGGCATCCCTTCTTTGCTCGCGGACGGCTCGGTCGCCGGCCCCCCGCCGGGCTTTGAACCGCTCTCGTTCATCCACCGCCATCTCGGGGTGGTCGACGACGCCGGATCGATCAGGCTCGACACGTGGGCCCGATCCTGGCCAGGCTTTGCCGCCGGGGCCGATCTGTTGCTCCAGATCGACATCGAGGGCGGGGAATACGCCACGCTCCTGGGCGTGTCCGAGCAGTTGCTGGCTCGGTTTCGGATCATCGTCCTCGAGGTGCATTTCATCGAGAGTTGGGCCCATCCTCAGTTCATGCTGCTGGCGGAGGCCCTTTTCGAGCGGCTCTTGGCCCGATTCCACGTGGTGCATTCCCACCCCAACAACTGCTGCGGCATCTTCCGGATCGGCGGCTTTCTCGCCCCGCGGATCCTCGAGCTGACGTTTCTGCGGAAAGACCGGAGTCCGGCCCTCGGCCCTTGCCTGGAGTTGCCCCATCCGCTGGATGCGCCAAATCTGCCAGACCGGCCCGACCTGGTCCTCCCGCCCGGCTGGCGGCATGAGGCAAGCCCTCCATCGGCGGCGGAAACACCCTGAGTTCGATACCCACTCCGAGTGCGGCGATGCCGCCGCGCTGCCGGCTCCCAAGACAGGATCAGACCGCCGGCCCGGGGAAGAACATCCGCATCGGATCGCTGACCAGCGGCATCCGACTGCCAGCCACGAGTTCCCCCGCCCCGCAGCCCGCCATCAGGCCGACCGTCTCCGCCATGGCCCGCACCCGCGGGAAGACATGGGCCTTCTCCGGAGGAAACTGGCTTTCGTAGCAGGCGATCGCCGCGAGTTTGAGTTCCAACTGGCGGCTGATGTCCACGACCAGCGGATACTGACCGTGGGGCACCTGGGGCACGCCGGCGAACAAGAAGTAGGTGAGGAACTGCGGCACGGTGTGGACCGGCAGGCCACCGAACTTCTCGTCCCACTTGGTCAGTCGTGAATAGAACACGGCCGCTTCCGTGATCGCGACCGCCTGGGCATGATCCGGCGAGGCCAGCGGCGTCTTGTCGGCCAGGCCGAGCACGAGCTTCGGCCGCCAGCGGCGGAAGATCGTCGCCAGTTCCACCCGCACGTCGAAGCCATCGAACAGCCGGCGGTTGGGGAAGGCGAGCGTCTCACGGTGGCACACGCCCAGCGTCTTGGCAGCCGCCGCCGCCTCGGCCAGTCGCTGGGCGGGGCCGCTCGACCGTGGCGTCGGCTCACCGTCGGTCAGATCGACGATGCCCACCCGGTAGCCCTGGGAAGCGAGCAAGGCAAGCGTGCCGCCGCAGCCGATCTCGACGTCGTCGGGATGGGCCCCGACAGCGATCACGTCGAGCGGCTCCGGAAGCGGGTTCATCGGCTCACCCCGCCGGCTTGGTGGCGGCGATCAGGAACACCGGATTGATCGCCTCGAACCGGATCCGGTCGAGCTGTTCGATCCCCCGGGCGAGATTGACCATCCAGTAGGCCGCGTCGCCCGACCGGGCCCGCAGCAGGGCGTGCACCGCCGCCAGGTTCTCGATCGAGTTGCATGCCGTCACCAATCGGCCGCCGGGCTTGAGTCGCCCCCAGGCTTCTTCCACCAGCATCGCCACGTCGCGTCCGCTGCCGCCCACGTAGATCGCGTCGGGCGCCGGCAGATCGGCCCATGCCTCCGGCGCCCTGCCGAGCACGGCGGTCAGGTTCGTGACCCCGAACCGGACGGCGTTCTCCCGAATCAGGGCGTGGTCGTCGGGGTCCATCTCGATGGCGAAGACCTTGCCATCGCGGACCAGCCGGGCGGCCTCGAGACCGACCGAGCCGCTCCCCGCCCCCACGTCCCAGACGATGCCCGTCGGCGCGAGCGCGAGTTCCGCCAAGGCCAGGGCCCGCACCTCCGCCGGCGTCAGCAGGCCCCGCTTGGGCCGCGACTGGAGGAAGTATTCGTCGGCATTTCCGAACAGCCGCGTGCCCACGTGGCCGGCCTGCTCGGGCGCCTTCGCGTTCCGCACCAGGATCATCACGTTGAGCGGGGCAAACGAGTCTTTCGCGATGTCGGCCAGGCTTCCCTGGGTGACCCGCTCATCGGGCGAGCCCAGGTTTTCGCAGACGTAGGCTTGGAAGGCGTCGATCCCGTTGTCGAGCAGCGCCTGCGCGACCGCCGCCGGGGGCCATTCCTCGTTGGTAAAGAGGCCGGCCGTCTCACTCGTGCGAATCCGGTCGATGACCCGCTCGATCGACTGGCCGGCGAGGTTGGCGAGGAAGGCGTCTTCCCAGGATTCCTTCACCCGGGCAAAGGCCAGTTGCATGCTGCTGACGTGGGGCACGACCTCGAACCGATCCTTGCCCAGCCGCCCGCAGACATAGCGGGCGGTGCCGTAAAAGAGCGGATCGCCCGACGCGAGCACGACGGTGCGGCGGCCGCCGGCGGCCTCGATTCGCTCTACGAGTTCCTCGAGATTCGCGGCGGCCTCCAGCCGGCCACGGATCGCTTCGGGCAACAGGCTCGCGCAGGAGTCGGGGCCGACGAGTACCTCCGCCTCCTCGAGCAGCCGCCGCGCCTGCGCGGTCATGCCGTCGAGGCCGTCATCGCCGATCCCGACGATATGCACCTTGGGTCCCTGGCCGGCAGAACTCACGTCACCCGCCGGCGGGACCGGCCCTCCACACGTTCACTCGCGAACTCGCCCCGGGCTGCTCAAGCCTGGAACGAACTCCCACAGCCGCAGCTCTTCTTGGCGTTGGGATTGTTGAACGTGAAGCCCCGCTTGTCGATCCCCTCGTGAAAGTCGAGGGTGGTGCCATCGAGGAATAGATCGCTCTTCTTGTCGACCACGACCCTCACGCCGTGCTGCTCCTTGAGCGTGTCGGCGGCCGGATCGAAGGCGGTGTCGAAGCCGAGCGAATAGCTGAACCCACTGCAGCCGCCCCCGGCCACACCCACCCGCAGCACCGTCTCGGGAGCGAGTTGCTGCTCGGTGATGATCTTCTTGACCTCGCTGGCCGCCTTTTCCGTGAGCATGACCGACATGACGTGCAATCTCCTGACGGGCTGACGATGATTCCGCGTGAGAGACGCAAAAACACATCCCTCACTGCGAAAATTCTAGCCCCGCAGCCCGAAAAGGCAAAGACCGTTGGCGTCGCGGCCGTCTCTGCGTCCCGAGCCTCCACCCATACAAGCCCCGGACGCGAGTCCGGGGGCACCGGGCCGTTGGGCAAGACCGGCCGCAATGGTTGTCAGACCGCCCGCAGCTCGGCGACGCGGCCGGCGATCAGAGCAGCCGCCCGGTCGACGTCGTCGGGCGTCGTGAATCGCGACACCCCGAAACGGAGGCTGGCCCGGGCCTGGTCGTCGTCGCGGCCGATCGCGGCCAGCACGTGGCTGGGCCGGGGGCTCTCCGAGGCGCAGGCACTGCCGGAACTCACCGCCAGGCCCGCGGCGTCGAGCGTGGCCAGCAGCGTCTGGCCATCGACCCCGGGAATGTGGACGTTGAGATTGTTCACGAGCCGTAGCGGCTGCCCCCGATCATCGCGGGCATCGAGCGGCGGCCCGTTGAGCTCGATCCCCGGAACCCCGCGGACGAGCGCCGCCCAGAGCCGGTCCCGCATCGCCTGGAGATGGGCCTGCTCGGCTCCCAGGTCGGCCACGGCCAAACGGGCCGCCTCGGCGAAGCCGACGATCGCGGGCACGTCGAGTGTGCCGCTCCGCAAGCCTCGCTCCTGGCCCCCGCCGAATACCAGTGGCTCGAGCCGCACCGCCCGTCCCCGCCGCCGCACATACAAGGCGCCGCTGCCCTTGGGGCCGTGGATCTTGTGGCCGGAAAAGCTCGCCAGGTCGACGCCGAGGGAATCGACGTCGACCGGCATCCGGCCCAGGGCCTGCGCGGCGTCGACGTGGACCACCGCCCCCGCCTCGTGCGCGGCCGCCGCGATCGGTGGCAGATCCTGAATCACGCCGATCTCGTTGTTGGCCACGAGCACCGACACAAGCGTGGTGTCGGGCCGGAGCGCCCGGCGGAGATCGGCCAGCCGCACGCGGCCTGAGATCTCGTCGCGATCGTCCTGCCGGGCCACCGGCAGCCGCGTGATGGAAAATCCCTCACGCTCCAGATGCTCGAGCGGATCGAGCACCGCCGCATGCTCGGTGGCGAGCGTGATGAAATGTCCGCGGGAGACGCCGCCCGTCAGGCGGCGGATGCGGGCGGCCACGCCCAAGAGCGCGAGGTTCGTCGCCTCGGTGGCCCCGCTCGTGAACACGATCTCCCGCGGCGTCGCCCCGATCGCCGCTGCGAAGGTGGCACGGGCCTCGTCCACCGCAGCGCGGGCCTCGCGGCCGAGTTCGTGGGTCACGCTCCCCGCGTTGCCGTAGTGATCGGTGAGCCAGGGCAGCATCGCCTCCAGCACCCGGGGATCGAGCCGGGTGGTGGCGTGGTTGTCGAGGTAGATCGTGCCCGCCGAGGTCATGCCGCGCCTCGCGTCAGTCCAACAGCCCCGCAGCCAGGGCGTCGATCGCGATCTGCGACCAGGTCTCGAACCGCTCCCGATCGGCGAGCAGAGACTCGAGCGGCGCAAAGCCGCACTCCACCAGTTCGCTCTCCCGCGAGGCCACCTCCGGCCGCTCCAATTCGAGCAGGTGCACGATCCCGAGATGCACGCTCCCGACCGGATTGGAATCGTCGTTGATCAGGCCCAGGCACCGGCCGCTCCACGTCCCTTCGATCGCGATCTCCTCGGCGAGCTCCCGCCGCATCCCTGCGTCGTATGATGTGTCGTCGCCATGCTCGCCATCGGTACTCGAGATGTGGCCGCCGATGCCGACCGACCGCTTGGCCCGCAGCCGGGCCTCGCTCTGTCCGCCGCCGCGGGTGTAGGCGAAGTAGTGCCGCTGACCGGCCGCGTCTCGCCAGGCGAGCACGCAGTAGGGAATCAGTTGCTTGAAGGATGGATCCTCCTCCACGCTCGCCCGCGGCCGCCAGGACGTGTTGGCGGGGTCGAGCAGGAGCGGCAGATAGGCGGCCGTATCGCCGCAGAATCCCTGGAAAGCACCGGCGCGATCAAAGAGCGAACGCGGCACCACCAGCACATGCTCATCGGGAAAGCTGCTCATGGCGGGAAGGCTACCAGAAACCAGAATCTCATGGAGGCCTCACAGTATCAGCATCGCATCGCCGTAGCTGAGAAACCGATATCGCTCCCGGACGGCCTCGGCGTAGGCCCGCATGATCAGTCCCCGCCCGGCGAAGGCGGCCACGAGCACCATCAGCGTCGTGCGGGGCATGTGGAAGTTGGTGAGCAGGCAGTCGACGGCCCGAAACCGATGCCCGGGACGGATGAACAGATCGGTGGGCCCTTCCCAGGCCGCGATCGCATCCCCCGCCGAGCGGGCCGCGGCCGTCTCGAGCGTCCGCACCGAGGTCGTGCCAATCGCCACCACGCGGCCCCCCTGCCGCTTCGTCGCAGCAACCGCCGCCACGGTCTCAGCCGAACAGCCGCACCATTCGGTGTGCATCGGATGCTCGTCGAGTCGCTCGACGGAGATCGGCCGGAAGGTGTCGAGCCCGACATGAAGGGTGACCTCCGCGCGGGCGATGCCCCGCGCGGCCAGGTCGGCGAGGAGTTCCTCCGTGAAGTGGAGCCCGGCCGTCGGAGCCGCCGCCGACCCCGCCGCGCGGGCGAAGACCGTCTGATACCGCTCGACATCGCCCGGTTCGTCGAGCCCGCCGCGGATGTAGCCCGGCAGCGGCACGCGGCCGGCCCGCGCGAGGAGCGAGTCCGCCGACTCGCGAGGCTCGGGTCGCACGAGCCACGCCCCGCCTTCGCCCCGGCCTAAGAGCGTGAACGCGGCAGTGTCGCGACCGGCGCGATCGACGAGCACGATCCGCTCGCCGATCACTGGCCGGCCCCGGGTCTGGGCCAACAGTCGCCAGGCCCCAGCCTGTGGTCCATCCGGCTCGATGCGCAGGAAGAGCCCCTCCCACTTCCCGCCCGTGGCCGCCCGGCGACCGACGAGCCGGGCCGGCACCACCCGCGTGTCGTTCACCACGACCAGGTCGCCGGCCGCGAGCAGTTCGGGCAGGTCGCGTACGCCGCGGTGCTCGATCGCCTGCTCCTGCCGCCGCACCACCAGCAGCCGCGCCGCCGCGCGGTCTTCCAAAGGCCGCTGGGCGATCAACTCCCGCGGCAGGTCGTAGTCGTAGAGATCGGCGTCGCCCATGCTGGTCAATGTACGAAAGCCGAGACCACGGCGGCAGCCGTGGCGAGGTCGAAAACGGAGGCTCGGGAGAGGGCAAACGCGCGCGGAGCACGGGGGCTTGCGATTTGGCAATCTTGGGCGGTTTTGCCCAACGGCCCGGAGTCCCCGGATGTGCATCCGGGGCTTGGATGAGCTGACGTTCCGCCCGGCCTCGAATAAAAGCCCCCGACGCGAGTCGGGGGACACCGCGTGGCAGCGGATCCCGTTGTCCACGCCTACGTACGCGAGGCGTGCCTCCCCCGAGCAACGCTCCACGCACCCCGAATGCGTGCGCGAGGGCGGGCTACGGAGCCGGGTCGACCCGGCCCTCGTTCCACCAATCCACGAGCAGTTCCAGCCGCTTGAGGTTCTGCACGACGTTTTCGTAGAGGCTGCGGCTCTCCGCGGCCGTGAGCCGGTCGGTGCCGGTCACGCCCAACGCTCGCAGCTGAACGTCATATCGTTCCTTGAGATCGCGGTGAAAGCTGGCGTCGTTGCGATGGTCGATCTTCCACTTGTGGAATTCGTACGACTCCCGGCCCGTCATGTAATCGGCCACCCGCGACAGTTCCGCGCGGGGCGAGGCGGCCGGGTGACCGAAGCCGGCGGCGAGCACGGCCTTCTCCCGGGTGGTCAGCGTCCAATTGAGCGACACGTCGACGGGGCATTCGAAGACCACCGTGCGGAAGAAGTCGCGGCCACGCTGGGTGTCGAACAGCAGGTCCTGGAGATCTACCTGCTCGTCGTTGCGAAAGGCCATCGTCCACTGCCGCGCGTTGGCCACCCCAATCAGCGGCGTGCTCAGGGCCTTCAGCCCGGGGCGAAGCAGCTTGCTGCCTCCGTGCCAGACGAGCCGGTCGAGCAACGAGTCGCCGGCTGCGACCCGGTCGAAGTCGATCTCCGTCCGGGCGCCCTGACTGACCTTGTCGCGAACCTGAACCACCAGCACGCCCGACGTGTTGGCCTGCAGCCAGTCGCTCATCTTCGAGAGCCAGAGCGCCGAGAGATTGACCCCGTAGTTGTCGTAATAGCCCGCGTCGACGACCCGCCGCGGGGGCAGTGTCGGCAGATGGACGACCGGAGCGACCCAGGGAAACGAGGCGCTCATCCGCACGGCCGTCGCGACCTGGAAATTCCGGGCCTGGGGAAACAGCCGGAAGAACTCCACGGCCGAGAGCGAGAAGACGTCGTCTTCCTCGTGGATGCTCGAATCGAAGTCGCTGCCTTGGATCGTGGGCCGCTCGATTTTTCGCGACGACGGTTCGATCAGAAGGCCGCCGACGTTCCGGGTGGCGAAGGCGAGGTCGAGGTTGGAGATCAGCAGTCGGCGACCGTCCTCCACCATCATCGGCGTGAACACCAGCGAGGGCCGCCAGCCGAGCCGTTCGTCATCCGCATACGACTGCAGCGGCTGGCCAAGCGGACTCTCGCTGCCGCCGGTCCAACGAATCCAGGTCTGCTCGAGGGTGCGGCCACGGTCGCGAGAGCGGCCGAACGGACTGAGCGAACCCGGCAGGTCGGAGAAGATCATCTGGCCGGCGACCGCATCGAGCTGGTCGATGGCCATGCGATCGACGAATTCGTCGATGCCGGTGCCGTGCTGGTCGGCGAAGGAGGCCGGGCCTCCGGCCAGCACGCCGGGCTGAGGGGGAGAGAGCGAGGTGGCGTAGTAGGAAGCCGCCACCATCCCGCCCGACGCGCCGGTGATCAGGCGGATGTGGTAAGGGAAATCGGCGCCGAGTGTCGCCTCCAGCTTCCGCAGCACCACCGCGGTCCAGACGCTGGCCCGAATGCCGCCCCCGCTGACAGTGACGATCACCAGCTTGGGCTTCTTTCCCTTCCAGCGCGGGCCCACCAGATTCCTCCACGCCCGGAGCACCTCGCTGTTATTGAGCACCTCCACCGTCTGCCACTGCCCGACGATCAGGCCGCGCGCGTCGTCGGCCACGCGGACGTCGACCGGGCGAAGTACGGCCCAGGCGACGCCGGGCGGACAGGCCGCCGCCATCTCGCCCGCGACCGCCGGCCGGAGCGACACGAGGTCGAAGACGGCCCCCCGGCTGAGCCCCGCATCGGCCGCTGCATCGCCTCGGCCCTGCCAGGTCAGCATCAGGCGATCGCCTTCGCGAAGCCGGCCCGCGTTGTAGAGCCCCACCGTCACGCACCGCGACGGGCCATCGCGGGCCCCGTCCGCCCGAGCCACCGCGGCATCGAGGCTGGCAAACACACCCCGATCGAGCGCGGGACGAAGCAGGAAGCCAGCCGGAAGCGCCGCAGGGTCGGCGGCTGCGGCGGGCGGCTGCGCAGCAGGCGCCACGGCCGCGTCGATCGCCCGCCGCACGGCCGACATCGTCGGCCAGAACGGAAGAAATGCGGGGTCGTAGCCGGCGGGATCTGCTGCTCGCGCGAGAAACACCCCTGCCGGCACGGCCGCCTCGGTGCGGACGTCTTCGAGCACCAGGCAATCGTCCGCAGCGGCGGCGGCGACCGGCCCGACAAACCGGTCGGCGGCGGCGATCGGTTGCGGGGGCCGCATGGTGTCGAGATGGCACCGCTCCATCCATGAGGCCATCGTCTGAAGCTGCGCGGCATCCGGCGGACTGGAGCCGGCCGGGATCTCGAACACCACGCGATACACGTCCCGCCCCGACTCGCGCCGGACGTCGGTCACGCGGCCGGTCCAATTGAACGCGATCAGGGCGTAGTCGGCGTCGGCCTTTCGGTACGCCGCCGCGAGCCCCTCGAGTCGCAGGCCAAGCTCGACCTCCAGATCAGCCGGATCGCCACCGGTCACGAAGCGATACCGCGTCGGTGGCTGCACGCCCGTTCGCTCGGGCACCGGCGGCGCGTCGGCTTCCAGCAGCGGAATCGCGGGGCCGCGAATGATGCCGTCGCGGATCGTATGGAGAAGGTCGTAGCGAAACCAGGGAAAGATTCGTCGATAAAACGGCTCTTCGGCCAAGGCCACGCAGTCGTCACCGTCGATGCGGATCGTGAACCATTCCTCGGCGGCGAGGCGAATGCCCTCGCCCGGGACCGCCCGCAGCCGGCGCCGCGGGTCCTCCACCTCCAGTGAGATCGCATGGCCGCCATCGGACGTCGGCTGGAGCGGCTGCACCGTGAAGAATACGGTCGCCAGCCGCTCGCTTCCGCCTTGGCCCGCCATTCGATCAAAGTCTGCGGTGACCGCCCGATTTCTCAGCTTCGCGGTGGTTGGGGTAGTCTCGCGGAAGTAGTCGCGGGAATCGAGATAGACGGGCGACTGATAATACGGCCCCATGCCGGGAAAGCCCCCTTTGAACTCATTCGGGGCGATGAACAGGGCAGTGCCGTTGAGCAGCAGCGTGACGGCCCCGAGGCCCAGGGCGGTCACGATCACGCCGCGGGGCTGCAGGAAACTGATCAGCGAATACACCGCGGCGACCACTGCGACCACGCAGGCGAGCGAACCCGCAGCGGGCATTGCCGACTGCCACCGCTCGTCGAGACCCGCGAACGGCAGGGCGAAGGCGGCGTATCCGAGGAGCACCGTCGCGGGATAGAGCATCGCCGGCTCCCGCGCTGCCACCCGCGACAAGGCCGTGGAGCCGAGGACCAGGACCGCGAGCCCGAGGCAGACGCCGGTCGCCTCCGCGGCGGCTCCCAGGTTCGAAGCTGCGACGAGCGACGCCGCTCCCACCGCGGCGATGCCCAGGGCGAACGCCGGTCGCAGCCTGGAAGCGGCGGCCGCCGAACGAAGCCCGGCCAACGTTCGCGACCCCGACACCGCCACGGCCAGCATCGCGAGCGGCGCCGTCATCCAATCCGGAGCCTCCAACAGATGGAGCCCCCCGAGGAGGGCGAGGCCTAGAACCGCCGCCCATTGCTCCCGGGGCGTCCGCAGGCCGCCCCCCGCGGCGGCGTGCGTCGCCAGCCAAAAGATTCCGAGCCAGCACACCAGCACCGCCCCCAGGGAGGCATAGCCTCGCAGTCCGAGCCATACCGATCGCGTCGACTCCGGCGCGAGACCGATCGTGATGCCCAGGGACACGACCGCCAGGGCGGCCGCAGCCAGCAAAGCCAACCGGCGCAGCCAGGCCGACTCGAGCAGGTGGAGCCCGACCCCGACTCCGCGTCCTACCAGCGTCCGGATGCCGGTGACGGTCGCCGCCATGGCATCCGGGCTTCGCTGTCTTCGCAGACGAGCCAGCCCCGCGGCGAGCAGGACCGCTGCGACCGCCTCGCCCGCGAGCACGCCGAGCGGCAGCCACGGGGCCTGCTGCACCCGCTCGAAGAGGCTCGGGCCGCCGTCCGCAGTCGTCGTGACGATCGTCCGCTCCGGCCAGTCGATCCAGCGGGCGGTCACGACGTTGGGCAGGGCGAGAGTGACGACCGTGTGGATCGCGAAGAAGCAGGCCAGACGGGCGTACCAGGCGGGCACCGCCACCCGCTCCACCGCGGCGGCCGCGTTGTCGAGCGACGTCGATTCCGCAGCCCAGCGGCGGAGCGCGACAAGCAACGCCTCGCGCCGTTCACTCCAGCCGGCCGCCGCCGCGATCCAGGCTGTCGTCCAGCACCCAAGCACGATGCTGAGCACGGCTCCCAGGCAGACCCCCACCAGCCACGGCAGTCGCTCCCGACAGCCTGGCAGGTCACCGGCCACGAGCGGCATCACGATGGCCGGCACGATTCCCACGAGAAAGACGAACCCTGTTTCCTTGGTCAGGAGAATCGCCGGGGCGAAGAGAATCCGGAAGGGCTCGCTCTCAAGGGCCCCTCGCAGCGTCGCGGGCAGGGTCACGCGGGCTTCGGCCCCCTCGGAGACTCGCGCCGCCCGCTCGAGCGAGTCGATGTCGGCAGCGGTCAGTTGGTCCAACAAACCGTTGGCCAGGATCGCCTGCACCGGCCGGGCGTGATTCCCGACCGCATTGACCCCGCGAAGCATGGCGGCGACCGAGCGGAGGGTCGTCCACCACCCTCGCCGCGATGCGTGGAGGGCGACGGAGTGCATGATGATTGCCGCGATGAGCAGCATCACCGTCGCGCCGAGCAGCGTCTGGGTGAGCGGATCCTCACCGAGGAACAGGCCCTGCAGGCCGAATCCGGCGCCCACAACTCCCCAGATCACGAGCGTCAGCCCGGCGGAAAGCAGGAAATGAAACGGATGGTCGACCCCCCACGTGAAGGCATCACGGATCGGGCGCATCCCGCGAATCTGCAGCCGCCAGAGCAGGAGTCCCAGGCCCACGCAGAGCAGGACGCGAATGACGTCCATGGCAAAGAACTCGGCGACCCGGTGCAGACATGGGCGAGAGCCGACGCGGCGAGCACCTGACGCCCGGGCACCTTCAGCCAAGGATAGGGACCGCGGGAACCGACAGCAATCGCCGGCTGCATTGCCGGCTGCGGGACAGAGCCGGAGCCGCCGCGGTACGATAGCGGCATGCCCGCCGGAGCAAGCATCCACACGCCCGTTCTCGCCGCGGAGGTGATGCGTCACCTCGACATCCGACCCGGGATGCGAGTGGTGGATGGCACGCTCGGCGGCGGCGGCCACACCCGGCTGTTCGCCGAAGCCGTCGGGCCCGACGGTCTGGTGATCGGCATCGACCGCGACCCGCTGGCAATCGAACGGGGCGCCAGGGAACTCGCCGGCCTGCCGGTGCGGTTCGCCCAGGCCAACTTCCGTGACGTTCCCGAGGTGCTCGACGCGCTGGCGATCGACCGTGTCGATCGCGTGCTGCTCGACGTCGGCCTGTCGAGCGACCAGTTGGCCGATCAAGAACGCGGGTTTTCCTTCGACTCGGATGGGCCGCTCGACCTGCGGTTCGATCCCACCGAAGGCGAGCCCGCCTGGCGGCTGGTGAACCGGATGCGACCCGAGACGCTCGCCGACATCATCTACGAGTTCGGCGAAGAGCGGTACAGCCGGCGGATCGCGCGGCGGATCGCCACCGCGCGGGAGAAGGAGCCGATCCGGTCGGCCCGCGACTTCGCCCGACTCGTCGTGAGCGCCATCCCCCGCCAACATCCGCCGCCGCGGATCCATCCGGCCACCCGCACCTTTCAGGCGCTGCGGATCGCCGTCAACGAGGAACTCAAAAGTCTGCGGATCGCCCTGGAGCGGATTCCGACGCGGCTCACACCGTGCGGACGGCTGGCCGTGATCTCGTTCCACTCGCTCGAAGACCGGCTGGCCAAGGAGGCGTTTCGCAACCGGCAGGTCTGGGAGCCGCTCACCCGCGGCCCCGTGGAGGCGACCGACGAAGAGATCTCGCGAAACCCCCGCAGCCGATCAGCCAAGCTCCGAGTGGGCGGCCTGGTCGCCGCAAACCCTGCGGCGAACCCATAAAAGCCCCCGACGCCAGTCGAGGGGCTCCGCGCCGCAGCGGATCCCGTCATCCATCCCACCATCGCGACTTTTGCTGCCCCCGAGCCGGCGTGATGCACTGGATCGGACGCGGCTGGGCAAGACACGGGCTTTCGGTAGACCGCGGGCCGATCGAGCCGGTCTGGCCACGGGCGGGAGGTTTTCTCACAATCCCGGCCGTTTTCCGGCCGTTTCGTTCCCTCCCGTCGGCAGCCTCCATGGGTCGCGAAGCCAAACTGCTTCTCGCAGTGCTCGGCCTGCTCACAGGCGTGCTGGCGGGCGTCGTGTCGATGAAGCTGTTCGTGCCGCGGCCGCCTACGGGCGCGGGCCCCGACATCCATGGAGCGTCGGCCGCGACCGAGGTGCAGGATCTCGTCGAGCCACCCGCCCTGTCGCTGCCGCAGCACGGTGACTTCGAGCCGGCTGACGCGACCGCATTGCCTGCCAGCCGATTCACCACGCGTTCGCAGCCGCCAGCCGACTCGGCCTGGCCAGAGGAGGCAGCGGTCCGCGATCGCTTCGTGTCACCGGCATCATTCGACGTGTCGACCGCCACGCCGCTGGACGCTCCGACCGATCTCCTGCCACCGGCAGCCGTGGAGCCTTTGCCGCCGCTCGCGGAGTCGACTCCTGTTCCGGCTCCCGTTGTTGAAGAGCCAACGCCGGCGTTCGTCGCCTCACCACCGTCGACCTTCGTCGCCGCCCCGCCAGCAGCGGAGCCGCTTCCGCCCTCTCGTCACGAGGAGCCGCACGTCTCTCGTCCGGGCGAGTACGTCGCCCGACCGGGCGACTCCTGGTGGTCGCTCGCGGAACGAACCTACGGCGACGGCCGGTTTTACCGCGCCCTGTTTGCCTGGAACCGTGCCCACGATCCCCGGATCTCGCTCGTGCCAGGGACGCGGCTCGAACTCCCGCCGGTCGATCGACTCACGACCGCCTGGCCGAATCTCATGCCACCGGCGGGAACACCGCATTGATGTAGGATTCGGTGGTGGTGGGAGGTGAATCCATGCGTCGTCGCCGTCGGCTCCGAGACAGGCTGGCCACCGAACGCCTCGAGCGCCGGCTGGTTCTAGCCGCCGATCTCACCGTCCTCTCTGCCGGACCGGTCGGACAGATCACCTGGGAGGGGGCGGCCGTGGAGGCCTACCAGGATCGGTGGATCATCGGGGTCGATGCCGCAGCAGACCGGCTGTTGCCCGCTTCGGCCGCGGCTCCCGCGGTTCAATCGGGCTGGTCCTTGATCGATCTGGGCGGCGGATTTTTTTCGCTCGCGACGCCCGGTGCGAGCGTCCACGACGTCACCGGTTGGGCGGCCGCGGCGCCGGGTGTGACCTGGGTCGAACCCGACTTCGCGCTCACGCCCACCCGGCTGCCGAACGACCCCGACTATTCCCTGCTCTGGGGGCTGTCGAACGACGGCCAGACCGGCGGCGTGGCCGGCGTCGACATCAACGCCCCCCAGGCCTGGGAGATCACGACCGGCTCACGGAACGTCGTGATCGCGGTGGTCGACTCGGGAGTCGACATCAGGCATCCCGACCTGGCGGCCAACATCTGGCGAAACCCCGGCGAGATTCCCGGCAACGGCATCGATGACGACCGCAACGGCTTCGTCGACGACGTCAGCGGCTGGGACTTCGTGTCGAACGACAACGTCGCTGACGACGGTAACGGGCATGGAACCCACGTGGCCGGCACGATTGGAGCGGTCGGCAACGATGGCCGGGGAGTCGTGGGCGTCAACTGGGAGGTTTCGATCCTGCCGCTCAAGTTCCTCGACGATTGGGGATTCGGCTCGACGGCCGGTGCGATCGCGGCGCTGAACTACGTCACGCTTCTGCGAAGCGCCGGCGTCAACATCGTGGCCACCAACAACAGCTGGGGTGGGGGCGGCTATTCGGCGGCGCTGCGAACCGTGATCGCGCGGCACAACGATGCCGGCATCCTGTTCGTGGCGGCCGCGGGCAATGACGGCACCGACAACGACGCCTTTCCGGCCTACCCGGCGAGCTACGACCTTGCCAACGTGATCTCGGTCGCGGCGATCGATCATGCCGGGCAGGCGGCGAGTTTCTCCAACATCGGCCGCACGAGCGTCGACCTCGCGGCACCGGGAGTCGACGTCTTTTCGACGATTCCCGGCAACGGCTACGCCAGCTTCAGCGGCACCTCGATGGCGGCACCCCACGTCTCGGGCGTGGTGGGCCTGCTGGCTGCCGCCAACCCGCAGGCCACCGCGGCCGAACTCCGCGCGGCGATCCTCGACACCACCGTCCCCGTGCCGGGCCTCGCCGGCCGCCTGGCGACGGGAGGAAGGCTCGACGCCGCGGCGGCCCTCGACCAGATCGCCCCGCTGCCCGGACCGCGGGTGCTCTCGGTGCTGCCCGGCGGCGTGGTGGCTCCGCCTGTGTCGCAGGTGCAGGTGGTGTTCAACGAGGAGATCCTCGTGGCCGGGCTCCTGGCGGAGAACTTCACGCTCATGTCGGCCGGCGGCGACGAGACCTGGGGCACGAGCGACGACATCGTGGTGGCGATCCCGCCCGCCGGGATCGACCAGTCACCAGCGGGTACGGTGACCCTCGACCTCGGCGGACAGCTCGTCGACGGAACCTACCGGCTCACGCTCCGGGGAACGGGCCCGACGCCGATTCAAAACCTCGTGGGGGAACCGCTCCGCGGCGGCAGCGACCTCACCTTCGGCTTCTCGGTGCAAACGCCGCCCCCCGCCCCGCTGGAGCCCAACGACACGCTGGCCACCGCCACCCCCGCCCTGCTCGACGGCGACGAGAGCGTGTTTGCCGGCGTGATCGGCGACGGCGGGAACGGCCCGCGAGACGTCGATCTGTTTGCCGTCGTGCTCGAGGCGGGCGACCTGCTCGAGGTCGTGGTCACCGCCGCCGCGACCGGATCGAGCCTCGACTCCTACCTGAGCCTGTTCGACGCCACCGGCGGCCTGTGGGCCACGAACGACGACGACGGTAGCTCGCTCGACAGCCGGCTGAGCTTCGTGGCACCGATCGCGGGCGGCTATCTGGTGGGCGTCTCGGGATTCGGCAATACGAACTACTCCCCGGTGTCGGGCGACGGCACCGCCGCCGGATCCATCGGCCCGTATGAGATTCGCCTGCGGCGGACGGCGCCGAATGGTGAATCGAACGACTCCATCTTCGAAGCCACGCCGGTGCCGATCCTCACGGGGACGACGAGCTTCGAGGGCGAGATCGGCGACGGCGACCACGGCGACCGGGATGTCGATCTCTTCGGCCTGTCGCTCCTGGTCGGGCAACGGCTCGAGGCCGCCGTCGTGGCCGCGGCCGTGGGCAGCGGGCTCGACAGTCGGCTGCGGCTGTTCAACGTCAACGGTGAGGAATTGGCCGCCAGTGGCGACGCTGGCGGCGGCAGTGACAGCCGCCTCACCTTCACGGCACCCGAGTCGGCGAGCTATTTCATCGGCGTCTCCGGCCGGGGCAACGAGAACTACTCACCGCTGCTGGGCGGCACGGGCGAAGCCGGGTCGACGGGACGGTTCCAGCTCGAGATCGGACTCTCGGAGTTCGTGCCGACACCGCCGCCTGCCTCCGCTCCCGGCGAGCCGAATGATTCGTTGTTCGAGGCCACACCGCTGGGAATCGTCTCCGGTTTCGTGAGCCTCGCCGGCGTCATCGGCGACGGCCGCTTTCCGGGACAAGACGTCGACCTGTTCGCGGTCTCGCTCCTGGTCGGTCAGCGACTCGAGGCCGCCGTCGTGGCGGCGGCCTTGGACAGCCCGCTCGACAGCCAGCTGCGGCTCTTCGACGTCGCCGGTCGCGAACTCGCCGCCAACGCCGACGCCGACGGCACGACCGACAGCCGGCTCGCCTTCGTCGCGCCGGAATCAGCCAGCTATTTCATCGGTGTCTCCGGCAGCGGCAACGCCCGCTATTCGCCGCTCGTGGCGGGCGGGGGCCTGGCCGGCTCGACCGGGCGATTCCGGCTCGACGTCGCGCTCTCGGCCTTCGAGCCAGGGCCGGCCCCGGAACCGGGGGGCACGATCGCCGAGGCCGCGGTCGGGTTGACCGCCGCGAGTGGGACCGCGAGCGTCACGGCCGCGATCGGCAGCGGGGCATTTGACGCCGACGACGTCGATCTCTATTCCGTGGATCTCGCAGCCGGCGACCTGATCGAGGCGGCCGTCCGAGCCCGCCCGCTCGATTCACCGCTCGACTCCTTCCTCCGGCTGTTCGACGCCGCCGGCAACGAGCTCGCCGCCAACGACGACTTCCAGGGCTCGCTCGACAGCGGCCTCGCCTTCGTCGCAGGCGAATCGGGACGCTATTACGTGGGCGTCTCGGGCTACGGCAACCGCCGCTATTCCGTCCTCACGGGCGAAGGGCAGGCCGCCGGCTCCACCGGCAGCTACCGGCTCGATCTCCGCCGCAGCGAAACCAGCGCGGTCAGCCCGCCCGACACCAACGATTCGCTCGCCGGAGCGACGCCACTGTCGCTCGAACACGGCGGCACAGCGGTCACCGGGGTCATCGGCGACGGGAGCTTCGGCGCCCGCGACGTCGATCTCTACCGCATCAACCTCCTCGCCGGTCAGACGCTCACGCTCGGGATCACCGCCGCGGCGGCCGGCGGCGTGCTCGACAGCTACCTGCGGCTGTTCGACGCGGCCGGCTTTGAAGTCGCGGCCAACGACGACGGAGCGGATTCGCCCGACAGTACGGTCACCTACACGACGGCCGAAGGGGGCGTGTACTTCATCGGCGTCTCGGGATTCGGGAACGGCCGCTACCGCCCCGAGGCGGCCGGCAGCGGCGGTAGGGGCTCGATCGGCAGCTATCGCCTCGACGCCGCCGTCACATCCACAGCTTCGAGCCTGGGCGCGGAACTCCGGCGGCGACTTCCCGAAGACGGCACGCCCGCGGGGCCCCGGATCCGGTCGGCCGCCGATCTCTTCCGGCTCATCGCGCTCCTGGCCAGCGGCGCTGACGGCGATGGCCCCGGGGTTTGAACCCGGGGAATGGCGTCGCCACTTCAAGCGGCGGTTGGCCGCAAAGCGGGAACCGCCGCGAATTCAGCGGGAGGGATTCCCGCTGGCACGCTGCTGGGGCCGGAACCAGACGGAGCGTACGGTGATGTCGGGTATGTTCCGGATGCGGATCAATCGGGCTGCGGCTCAGACGCGACGGCGGCGGATCGCGGCCAGCCCCGCGGCGGCGGCGACGACCGCGAGCCCGGCCGGCTCGGGAACGGCCGTGACCGTCACGAAATTGCTGCTGACATAGTCGGTCATGACGTTGAGCCCGGCCGTTGTCGAGTTGTAGTCGATCTCCCACATCTGGCTGCCCACCGTAAACCGGCTGCCGTCGGCAGCCCCCATGTACGATAGAATCGAGTAGGGGTCGCCCGCGGGATCGATGCGATCGCGCAGTACTAGGATTCCCTTCGAAAGATGGTCATCGATGGTTGAGCACGCACAGCAATGGATGCAGACGTGGCGATCGGCTGGCGAGGCGCTGGCACGTGTTCGTCGTGAGGAACTTCGCGCACTCGACGGCAAGAAAGCCTTGGCGCTCCTCACTGGTCCGGCTAATTATCGGCAAGAGCCGCGAAAGCCGAGACCATCTTCCGGGCTCGTCGAGCAGCAGCGGTGGTTCATGAAGGCTCGCCGCGATGCTTGAGGTCTATCGCGCTGCGGCTGAACTCCAAAAAAGGCTCCAAGAGCGTGGTTGGCGGTTTTGCCTCATTGGCGGCTTGGCCCTCCAGCGATGGGGTGAGCCACGGGAGACGATCCACGTCGATATCACGCTCCTCACAGGTTTTGGTGGCGAGGAGCCGACCATCCGTGAGATTTCGAACTGGTACCAGCCGCGGGTCCCCGATCCGGTCGTGTTCGCGGTGCAGCACAGAGTCGTGCTCGTACAAGCCGCTTCCGGCGTGGGGATCGACATCGCCCTGGGCGGGATGCCATTCGAGGAATCCGCTGTCGACCGAGCGAGCCTCTACGAGTTTGACCCGGAGGTTTTTCTGCTCACTGCCTCGGCTGAGGATTTGATCGTGATGAAGGCATTCGCGGCCCGCCCCAAGGACTGGGTGGACCTTGAGGGCATCATGATCCGCCAGGGCGACCGGCTTGACTGGGCCTACATTTTGACGCAGCTCCAGCCACTCGTTGAACTCAAGGAGGAACCCGAGATCATCGAGCGGTTGCTTCAGATGCGAAACAGCCTCTGATGCTGCAGCGGGCAATCTCATGGGCTGCGGTGTTGATGTCGATCACAGGCAGCTCGTCGGGCGACGCTTGAATGCCGTCGCGATCGTCGTGGACCTCGACGAGCTCGCCCCAGGCGACCGGGGGGCGCTTCAGCACCGATCTCACCCGCCCGGCACCGTGCTGCCTTCCTGCAGGCTGGCGATCCGCTGCCGAGCCCAGTCGAAGAAGAAAGCGGCGTCGGTAGACCGCTGCTCCTTCCTTCCCCAGCCAGGGCTCGGTGAGAGCCATGATTCGTTCCAGGATCGCCGAGCCGCATCCGGGTCGCCGGCGGCGATGAGCCGCTCGGAGCGAGCGGTGAGAGCCCGAGCCAGCAGGATCGTATGCTGATGGACGGCGGGGGCTGCTGTGTCGACGTGCTCCGCCAGCGAGAGCGTCGCATCGGCTGCCGCCTGGGATTCATCGAAGCGTTCGAGCCTGAGCGACACCCGGTCGTTGGCCCGACGGAGCTGCCCGACGTGGTACGCGGTGCCTCCGACGGCCAGGGCCAGCAGCCGGTCGCGATCGTCCCCCGTCACCTCGCCCTGACAAAGGGCCGCCAGTTCAGCGGGGGAGAGGCAGCCCACTTCCATCCACCACGCCTCAGGCATGGTACGGCTTTTCCGTACAACCCTAGTCCGTGGCGGTCAAACTCGGTCCGGACGCGACCCTACTTCGCGTTGAACTTGTAGGCCGTGTTCTTGGGATCGAAGTCGGCGTCGGTGAAGCCGTTGTTGATCTTCACGTTCATGTAGGTGTACTCCTCCATGAGCACCGGCTGCCCACCTTCCTCGTGCGGCCAGTCGTAGGCCTCGTAGCGAATCGGGATCAGGAGTTCGTCGTCGATGAAGACCCGGGCCAGATGGAAACGGAAGTTCCGCCGGGGCACCGGGTGCACCACCTGCACGCAGGTGCAGACCCGGCCGTTCACCTTGGCGTTCGGGTAGAAGTTCACCTCGCACTCGCCGAACTGCTTGTCGTGCTCGGCCACTTCGACGAGCCGGCGGGCGAGGTTCTCCACGCCGATCTCGGTGATCGCATAGCGGTTTCCCTGCATCGCCAACGACCCGTTGGGCTTGAGCGACACGGTGCCGACCATCGCCCGCACGCCGCTGCCGGCATGTGCCAGCATGTTGCCGTCGTTGTGGCCGTCCACGTAGATCACCTCCTGCCCCTTCACCGCTTCGGGCGCCAGGAAGTAGAGGTAGACGCTGAAGGGCTCGTGGCGGATCTTGGCGAAGATGTACTCGTGCTCGCCCAGTTTGCCGTCGATCCTCTCCCGCTTCACGACGGTGCAGGAGTAGTCCTTGATCGTGGTCCGGAGTTGGGTGAGACCCCGCTGGGCCAGTTCCAGCGCCGGCTCGAGCGGATGGGCGCCGGCCACGGCGGCGGTTGCGTCCCCAGCGCCGACGTTGCCCTGGGCGACGTCGCCGTTGGGCATCAGGCCCGGTCCTTGGGGTTCCTGGGCTGCAGCCTGCCCGGCGACGAAGCAGACAAGCGGAACGGCCGCCACTGCGACCAGCCCGAGAGCCTTCCACGGGGGGAGGGCTGGATGAACCGTACGATGCCGGGATGCCGAACTGACCATCGATCCCTCCATGGATCTTTGCCTGTCGCCTGTCATGCCGTAGCCCTCCGTGGCCACTCTTGGCCTGATATCGCCCTCGCCTTCCATACGCCATGAGTCAGGGAAGGCACACTCGGTATGACCGGAACATCCGCACCGGTCGACCGCTGTCGGGCGGGAGTCTAGCCAGGCCTGGGGCGGCCCCGCCAGCCCACTTCGACCGCCGGCCTGGGCTGGAAAACCCGGGATGAGCCGCCCCGGAGCAGGATCCTTGCCGGCTCGCTGGCCGCCGACCATGCTGCATGGATCAGTCCACGGCCATCCTTCGGAATCCCAATGGCGACCGCCGAGATCATTTCGTCAGCAGCCGGCTTCGAGGTCGCCCGGGTGGAGTCGGTGCCGTTTGGGCAGCACTCCTACATCTGCCGGCGGGCCGGTGGGGCCGACTGCGTCGTCGTCGATCCGGGCTTCGAGCCGGATGCGATTGTCGCCTGGATCGAATCCCAGCGACTCGCTCCACGGGCCATCCTGCTGACCCACGGCCACTCCGACCACATCGCCGGAAATGGGTTCCTCAAGGCCCGCTGGCCCGAACTGCCGATTCTGGTGGGCCGCGCGGAGGCGGCCAAGCTTGGTGACCCAATGGCCAACCTCTCGGCCCCCTTCGGACTCGCCCTGACCAGCCCGCCAGCCGATCGCCTGCTCGATCATGGCGAGCGGTTCAGCGTGGCCGGCCTCGACTTCGAGGTCCGGGCGATCCCTGGCCACTCGGCAGGGCACGTGGTATTTCTCCTGGAGGGTTCCACGCCGTCGCTCGTGTTCGGCGGCGACGTGCTGTTTCACGAGGGAATCGGCCGAACCGACTTCCCCGACGGCGACTTCGCAGCCCTGGCGGCCGGGATCCGGAGCCAACTCTACACCCTCTCCCCGGAGACGATCGTGTATCCGGGCCACGGACAGCCCACGACGGTCGCCCATGAGCGGCGGCACAACCCATTTGTCCCGGCCGTGATGGATTGACCATGCCGCCCGCGACGATTGAAGATGGAAGTGATGCTCTCGCCCGCCGACATCCGCGAACGCCAGCCGCCGGCACCGGTCCCCCGGCAGCGGTCCGCGCTCTGCCGCGCGGCCGGCCTGGGATTGGCCGCGCTGGCCCGGCTGCTCGCCGGCGCGAGCGTCCGCTGGATTGCCAGCCAGCCCGACACCTGCCAGCGGGTCTACTTCGCCAATCACACCAGCCACCTCGACGCCCTCGTGATCTGGGCGTCGCTGCCGCAGAGTGTTCGCGAGGTGACCCGGCCGGTGGCAGCAAAGGATTATTGGTCCCGCGGCATCGTCCGTCGCTGGCTCGCCCAGGAGGTGTTCGATGCGATCCTGATTGACCGCACCGACATCAAGGTGCATCAGAGCCCCGTCGATCTCATGCTCCGCGAGGCGGGCCCGAGCCACTCCCTGATCGTGTTCCCGGAGGGGGGCCGGAGCGTGACGGGCGAGATCGGCGAATTCAAAAGCGGTCTCTATTATCTGGCCAAGAAGCGGCCGGAGCTCGAACTGATCCCGGTGCACATCGACAATCTCAACCGCGTGCTGCCTCGCGGCGAGTTCCTCCCAGTTCCCCTCCTCTCCTGCATCAGTTTCGGGCCACCCTTGTGGCTGGAGCGGGGCGAGGCGAAACTCGACTTCTTGGAACGGGCCCGCCGAGCGGTGATGGCCCTCAAGGAATAGGACCGCGACCCCTGGGAACCAGGCCCGCGCACCCCGGGCCAGGCCATGACCGACCACCGTACGATCGCCCTCGTCGCCGGCGTGCTCGCCCTGCTGACGGCCGCGACGGCGGTGGGGCAGTTTCTCCGCCGCCACCCTGACCGCGGGCTCGATCCTGCCGCGATCAAGACCTTCAACCGCCGCCTCCGCGGCTGGTGGATCCTCTGCACCGTGCTGGCGGCGGCCTTCTGGTTCGGCACGACCGCCACGGTGGTCCTGTTCGGGCTGGTCTCCTTCTGGGCGCTCCGCGAGTTCATCACGCTCACGCCCACCCGCAAGGGCGACCACCGCGCCCTGTTCTGGGTGTTCTTCGCCTTCACGCCGATCCACTATGTGCTCGTGGCGTTCAATCGCTACGACGTGTTCAGCGTCTTCCTGCCGGTCTACGCCACGCTGTTCGTGCTTGCCCGCGTGGCCTTTGCCGGCGACTACAAGCGTTTCCTGGAACGGACCGCAAAGATCCAGGCGGGGCTCGTCGTCTGCGTCTATTGCCTGTCGTTCGCGCCGGCCCTGCTCCAACTCCCGCTGCCCGGCAACCATGACAGCCCTGGGGGCAACTTCCGGCTCCTGTTTTTCCTGATCCTGCTCGTGCAGTTCGCCGACTGCATGCAATATGTCTGGAGCCAGATGCTTGGCCAACGGCTGGTGGCGGCAGCGGTGAGTTCCAATCGCACCTGGGAAGGGCTGCTCGGGAGCGCCACGAGCACCGCGCTGTTGGCGGCCGCGCTCTGGTGGGCCGCGCCTCCCTTTCAGCTCTGGCAGGCGACGCTGGCAGGCTTCGTGGTGGCCGTGATGGGTTTCGCCGGCGGCATGACGATGTCGGCCATCAAGCGGGATCGGGGCGTCAAGGATTATGGCACGCTCGTGGTCGGCCACGGTGGCGTGCTCGACCGGATCGACTCGATGTGCTTCGCGGCGCCGGTCTTCTATCACATCACGCTGCTCGTGACCGGCATCAAGCCGTAGCCAGGGCTTTGGCTGGGTGATTGGACAGCGGCGGGCGGCCACGATAGTCTCCAAATTGAGGTCGCTGGTCGGTCGGGCATCGCGAGGATTCATCCATGCCGGTTTTCTCCGCCGCGGCAGGTTTCCGCGGAACCTTCGTTCGCAGCGGTCGCCGGGCAAGGCTGGCCGGCCTCATCCTGGCGGGCGTGACGGCTGCCGCACTCCTCCCGGCCGCAGTCGCTCGGGACGCCCAATCCGGCGGGCCTGCGGCCGACGTGGACGCGATCCGGGCGGCGGCGACGGCCTACCGTGCGGCGCTTGCCAAGGGAGACGAGGCGGCGATCCGGGCCGCCTGGACCACCGATGGCGATATCGTCGATGGCTGGGGCAACCGGCTTCTGGCCCACGACGCGGCCGCGCTCACCGGGCCGCAGTCCTCGGATCCGCGGCCCGAGTTTCGCTTCGGCGAGTCGGACCTGCGGTTCATCACGCCCGACGTCGCGGTCGAGGATGGCACGGTCGATGCGATCCTTCCCGGCATGGAGACACCGCTCGAGGGCTGGTTCTCGGCCGTCTGGGTGCGGCACGATGGAGCCTGGAAGCTGGCCAGCCTCCGGGAGGCCGAGCGGCCGCTGTCCGCCGACGCCGACATGCTCGCCGACCTCGGCTGGATGGTCGGCGATTGGAAACTCGTGATCGATGCCAACCAGACTGCCGAACAACCGGCCGGGCCGCCGATGGAGATGAAGGTTCGCTGGGATGCGGGCCGGTCGTTTCTGATTCGCGACGCGCGGGTGCCCGTTACCGGCGAGGCGGGTTTCGTGGAGGTTCACCAGCGGATCGGCTGGGATCCACTCGTCCGTCGGATTCGCTCCTGGAGTTTCTCGTCTGACGGGAGCCGCGGCGAGGCGACCTGGGTTCGCGACGGTGATTCCTGGGTTGCCGTGCGAACCGCCGTCCTGCCGACCGGCCGGCAGGAGACGACCGTCAACATTTACAGTTATGACGGCGGTGATCGGTGTGTCTGGCGGATGCTGCCGGACGCGCTCGAGACCGACGACGGTCGGCCGACGAAGGCCACCTGGGTCCGCACGTCGAAGGGGAATGCAGAATGATCATCACGCGCGTTCGGCTCGAACTGACCGCCCTCGCACTGGCCTGCTGGCTTGGCTCGGCCGCGGTCATGATCGCGACCGTCTCACCAGCCCTCGGTGCCGCACCAGCCGCCGCCGATGACGACGGCGATCTGGCCCGCAAGGCCGACCTGATGCACAGCCCTCGGTGGCAGCGGGCCGTCTCGGAACTCGGCAGCTGGCTGGTGACCCAGACGATCTATTCGCCGGCCCAGGTTCAGGCGATCAAGGTGCAATTCAACGACCGGGTCGCCGCGATGTCGTCGTATGAACTCGAGTATCTGCTCGACTCGATCTCGGCGAAGCTCCAACTGCTCGACACCCCCGAGGCGCGAGACGCGAAAGCCTGGCTGGGCGAGTATCTCTCCGCCATGTCCGACGGCCGGCGGGCCCAGGCGTTGCGAAACGTCCCCAACGTCCTCGACATGTCGGCCGCACAACTCTGGCAGGAGATTCAGCGGATCGATTCCCAGCGGGCTGCCCTGCAGCAGCGGCAGCAGGGTGTGGAGTCTCGCCAGGCGGCGATGGTCGATCGGGCTGCCGCGGGCCGCCAGGCCACGTCCTCGGCCTCCCGCGAGGCTGCGGCCCGGGCCCGGGCCGCCCCGGCCCATTCGCCGTACCGTTCCGGCGGCGGCTCGCCGCCGTTCTCCGACGTGCCGCCGCGTCGGATGTCGATCGGCGTCGGCCCGATGGGCGCCTGCATCTCGCTCTGATTCGAGCCGGGAGGCGTGGTTCACCGGTTCGGAGACGGCAAAAGTCGCGTCCCGGGCGAGGATACGCCCCTTTGCTCCTCGAGCGTTTGCCGGCCCCCTCGCCTCCTCTCCCGATTCGCTTCCTCGTCGCTCCAGCGATCGGAGATGCGTTCTCAATACCCCAGTTGTGAGCCTGGGCCTGAGGATCGTGGGCCCGGATCCGCTCAGCGGGTCAGGCCGCCGCGGGCGTAGATGCTCGTGCGGGCAGCGCTGGTGGCAACCGGTTGGCCGTCTGAACCGGCCCAGGCCAGCGGCTGGGCATCGGGACTCTGGCCACGGGCCGTGGGCGTCCAGGCATTGGCCGGCGGCACGGGAGCGGCCGCCAACGAGGCCGGCGGCGCCGGGCAGCCCTGCTTGACCCAGTCGAGCCAGACGTGCTGCAACTGCGGGATGTTCCCCACGCCGTAGTGCTTGGCCAGCGCCCCGCCCCAGTCGTCGCGGGCCAGGCCGTCGCGGACAAACGCCACGTATTTGTGCCGGCCACCCCGCTCGATCAGATACCGCGCGAGCGAATAGCCCTGGGAATAGAGGGGCAGGACGTCGGCTGGATACTCCCGCATCGCGAACATCTCGGGAAAGGCGATGCCGCGGCCGGTGGTGAGAAACTCGATCAGCATCCGATGCTGACGAGCCCTTTCCACCGGGTGTTCGACGGTGGTGCAGGCCCCCTCGTCGGCCCAGCGGGGCAGCGGCTGACGGAAGTAGCTTGCAAAGACGGTATGGGTGATCTCGTGCGGCAGCACGGAATCGAGAATCCGCTCCTCGCTGCCCTGGATCGTCATCGTCCAGTTGAAGACCTCGCCCTTGTCGAACACGAAGCTGGTCGCACCGCCGGCGCCAAGATGCGGCGCCACCTGTGCGGTGATCGGGCAGGGTCGACTCCAACGGGGCAGCGGCCCGCCGGTCCACTCCACGGCGAGCGTGTGGCGATACTGCTCGGCGGCGTCGCCGATCTTCCGCGCCAGCTCTTCGGTCGGGGCCTCGACGACGAAGTTGGCCGTGCGGTAGCCAGCGGCCAGGCTGGTGCTGCAGGCGAGCCCCCAGGCAACGGCCGCCATCCCCCAGGCCAGGGCCGCGGTCCACCGGACGGTTCCGATCCCGGCCGGTCGCGTAGTCCATCCACGGTCGAGTCGCGACAGCATGTCCCTGACGAGCCTCCTTGCGGTCTGACGGCGTGGGCAGTCCGGAATCCATTCCGAACCGTTGCCCGAGCGAGGTTTCGGCTGATCCAGCCGGTTCTCAACTCGAGCGACCGTCGTCGAGCGGGGCGGGACGTTAGCGGCCGCCAGACCCGCGAACTAGATCGGTTTGCGGATCGCTGGAGCGACGACTTGGCAAACTGAGGAGGGGAGGCGAGGGGGTCGGCAAACGCTCGCGGAGCGTCCCCGGGGTTCTCGGCCGGTCTCGTCCAACGGCCCGGTGCCCCCGGACTCGCGTCCGGGGCTTGTATGCAACGCAGCCTCGTCCCCATAGAAGCCCCCGACGCGAGTCGGGGGGCTCCGCGTGGCAGCGGATCCCGGTGTCCATTCCGCGACGCGACTTTTGCCGCCCCCGAGCCGGTGAACCACCGCACGCGCATGCGTTTCGGGCCGCCAGCGCCGGATCAGGCGGCGGCATCGGGCTCGCGACGATCCCCTGCCCCGAAGGCGACCCACAGGCCGACGCCGAGCATGAGCCAGCCTGGGAGCGTCGGCTGGAGCAAGGCCATCCACGCCAGCCCACAGCCGGCCCACCACCAGCGGGCCACGGCCTGCCATCCGGCCGCCGACATCCGCCGGCTCGCGGCCCAGCTGGCCCCCACGGCGGCCAGGAGTCCGACCGACGCCAGGCCGCGGGCTGCGGTCGTCGCATCCCGCACCGGCACGGGGCGAATCGTCACCGTGCCCTCGCTCCCGGCGTCGAGCCGCGTCCGCCCCGTCGGCTCTCCAGACACGCGATTCCAGGCCTCATACCAGGCCGCCTCACCCGCCGGGGCGGTCCCCTCGCGGCGGGCTACGGCGAACGCCTCGAGCCATTCACGTTCCGCTGGATCGACCGCCGCGATCGCCGCCTGGAAGGCCTCGCCATACCACTGCCGACTCCGCTCCGCGCCGACCTGCCAGACCCCTGAGTCGAGCGGCGTGGCCGATTCCCCCAACCGCAGGGCATATCCGGCGGGAACGTCGAGCGACCAGATCACGTCGGCAGCCGGCAAGCCGGCGATCCGAGGAGGGACGAGCCGGATCGGCTTGCCGTCGGATAGCGGACCGCTGATGCTGCCGGCGAACAACGCCACCAGGGTCCGCGGCCAGGTGACGTCATGGAGCCTCACCTCCCAGGTCGAATCGGCACGCGGGGTCGCCGTCACCTCGCGCCCATCGACCCGCACGTCGAACAGCCGGAGGCCCGCGGGCAGCTCCAGCAGGAGCGTGGGCTCGGCCGCCACGAGGTCGAACCGAGCCAGGCCCCAGCCACGGCCTCGATGATCGATCGCCAGATGCACATCGGTGAGGGCAACCCCGACATCGACAGCGACGGCCGGCAGATCGGCGGCCAACGGGGCTTCCGCGGAGCTCGCAGCGGAATCACGCACCAGTTCGTAGACCGGCCCGGGCTCCCCGGCGGGGATCTCGAGCCATTCCTTCCGCGGCTCACCGACGGCTGCCGCCTGGTCAGGGAGGCCGATGGTCAGCCCCCCCAACGCCTGCCAACTGACTGAAAGCGGCAGGCTCCCGTTGAGGTCCGCCCGCGCGAGCGGCATCGGCCCGCTGCCCGGCGGGCGGCCGGGAATCCGAGCAGCGAGCCGGAGATGAAACAAGCCGGTGTCGGGCCGCTGAACCACGACGGCCAGCCGGCCCGCGGCCGATCGCGACCAGACGGTGTCGATCTCGACGGGTGCAAGGGCCTCGCCGCCTTCGCTTCGGCGCGTCAGCACGAGCCGATCGATCATGGCGTCCGCGGGGATCTCGAGCGGGATCTGGACGAGGGGCAGCGTGACGGCTTCCAACTCAACGTCGAGCTGAAGGCTGATCCGGTCAGCAGCCACCGTGACGAGGAGTGACTGGCTGCCGCGCGGCGGCACCGGCCGCCGCCGGACGGCGATCCTGGGCCGCGTCGCGGCCTCGCCACCAGCGTCGGCTGCTTCCGCCACCGTCTCACTTCGCCAGATGGCGGCCGTGGTTGGTCCGTCCTCGGCCCGGGGCCGCACAAGCGTCAGTCCCCGCGGCAGTTCCGGCGATGCCTCGAGACCCGGTTCGGGCCGAAGCCGTACGGTCCGCTGGTCGGTGCCGACGTCCTCGAGCCAGACGCAAGGCAGTTCGAAGACCCCGACCGGATCGTTCAGCGGCATGCGAAACGAGGCCGTCACCGTGCGCTGTCCCGGAGCGGGCTGGACGAAGTCGATCTGGTACCGGCCGTCCCCGAGCGACTCGAAGCCGGCCGCGCCGACGACCGGGAGCAGACCGGCATCGGCCCGCAACACGAGCCGGCGGACGATCTCCGCCTCTCCTCCGACGGTAAAGCTGGCATCGACTCGGCACTCGGTGGATCTCCAGGACACGTCATTGATGCTTTCGGCGGTCCGCGGTCGGGCCACGAGCATGTCGGTGGACAATGCCGGCCTCACGATCCTGATCCGGGCCGCTCGCGAGACGTCGAAGTCGGCTCCGTTCCAGGCGGCTGGCAGCCAGGGCCCGTTGGCTTCGGATCGGTCGCACTGCCAGCCGGGCTCCGCCTCACCGGCCGCTCGGGTAGCAACGACGACCCTGGCGGCAGCCGCCGGCGGCAGCGGCATGACCGCCGCTTCAACCGCCCCGTCCGGGACGAACTCCGGTTCGGAGCGGAGGGTGATCTCGGCCCGCCCGCC
This sequence comes from uncultured Candidatus Kuenenia sp., assembly GCA_964453165.1. Taxonomy (GTDB): domain Bacteria; phylum Planctomycetota; class Planctomycetia; order Pirellulales; family UBA1268; genus QWPN01. The sequence continues at coordinate 41,367 of CAYVNX010000008.1, forward strand.
CTCCGGCGAGAAGATCCGGATGTGGTCCGGACCGATCTCGACCGCGAGCGATCCCTCGATGGTCTGGTCGACGTCGGTCAGCCAGTGGCTCCCGGGCTCGGTCGGCAGGCGCAGCGTTCCGCCGCGATCCGCATCGAGGGCAAGCTGCAGTTGCCAGACGTCTCGATCCGGAGCGATGCGAACCTCGGCTTGAACGATGCGGACCGCCGGAACCGCTGTGGCCGCCTCCGCGACGGCGAGCCGACGAAACAACGCCTCGGGCACGAGCGCCATCCCACCGCCCGGTTCCTCCGAAATGATGACCCGCAGCGGACGGTTGTCCGTCGCCGCCTGGTCCCCGAACGCGCTCCCGCCCGGGCACCCGGCCCCGAGCAGAATCAGGGCCCGGAGAAACCAGCCGAGCGAAGCCGTGCCACGAATCCCGCCCTGCCGGGCCGCGAACCACATGCCGACGATGCTTCCCCACCAGACCGTCCGGGCGATGGCGTCCCACGGTGCCGACAGCCACAGGGCAAGCAGGCCCGCCGCGCCGCAACTCACGATCGCCGCCGCAGGTCGTAAGCCGAACAATCTCCAACTGGTGAGGATCGCCAATCCCCCGGCAAGCAATGCCACCGAAGTGATCAGCTGCCGTCGTACGAGAATCACGCTGGTGACGCCGGCTCGCGTCGACGAGGTGATGTCGAGGCTACGGGCCACCGGCGGCGGGCTGCCGTTGTGAATCATCGCCTGGAAGAGCCGCCCGGCCCACGAATCCCGTGGCGCACCATCGCCGCTGATCAGCGCGAGGCCCGGCGGCAGCAGCAGCCGAGCATCGCGATTGAGAATCGGGAGATCGATCCCGCAGGCGATCGGCCCGAGCGACCACCACCCGAACCGGTCGTCGCGGGCTCCGGTGCCGCTCATCACCAGGGACACACGCCCTCGCTCCGCCGGCAGGGGCACGACCAGCGTGCCCCCAGATTGGCCGACTTCCGAGGCTCCAATCCCGCCGCCGGCCACACTGACCGATTCCAGCCGGAGCCCGTCCGGCACCGTAAGGCTCACCGACGCACGACCTTGATTCTCGATGTCGAGGCGAGTCTCCCACTCGAGCATGCCCGAATCGTGGCACTGACAGGTGATCGACTCACTCCATGCCCAGGCCCGCGCGCCCGAAGCCGTAGCCGGGGGCAGGAGGTCGGCCGCCGCCCCGCTCGCAGCCGCCACATGCTCCGGAGCTCCATAGGCCAAAAGCACCGCGGCGGGCCCGCCGTCCCGGTCCGTCGGTGGCACCTCCCGCAGCCTGCGATTCAGCAGTTCCGGTCGTTGCCCCGCCTCGCCCGTGATCGTCACGCGGCCGCCAGGATGCTCCGCTCCTTCGACCCAGGCGAGAGGCACAGGCACGGCCGCCTCCATGGCGACGGTCCGCGCTGCCGTGAACCGCACGCTTCCGGCCGTTGCCGGACGCACGTCGACGAGCCAGGATTCAGCCACGCCGAGATCGGGCATGGCCGCTCCCATGGCGGCCTCACCGGGATCGAGCCGACGAGCCGCCAGCGAACCCGTCGCCGGCTCGAGGAGCGTCCATTCGAGGCCGGTCGGCATCGGTTCGGAGAAGTGGACGACGACCGCATCGATCTCGCCCGCCACCGGATGGCAGGTGAAGGCGAAGGTCTCGGCAACCCGTTCATCCCGGGCTATGAGTCCCACCCGAACCTCGGCATCGACCGGCGGGCGGCGGCGAACGAGCCGTGCCAGCATCGGAGGGGCCTGATCGCCGGCCCGGACCCGCGCTCGAGGCGCCGACTCGGCCGCCAACGGAGCGAGCCGCCCGGTGGCCGGCTCGACGGGCAAAGGCTCTCCCTCCGTCTCGACCACGGCCATCGGCCCGACGCGGAACTCGAGCAGGGACTCCTCGGGGGACTCGCCCGGCAACCGCACCATGTCGAGTTCGGCGAGCGAGAACCGCGAGCCGAGCGGCACGCCGGGACGATGCCCGGTGATCAGGAGGCCGAGCCGCCGAGCCGATGAGGCGGCGGCGGCCAGGCCGATCCGCAATTCATTGCCCGCGGAAGACCGCACGACTCGCCACTCGAGGGCGGAGTCGACCGGCTCCTTTCCCTGACGCTGCCGAGGCGGCCGTTGCCAGTCGACGGCCTCGACCGAGTCGATGAACCAACCCGGCGCGACCGTCGCGCTGAGGGAGAACACCTCGCCGGCCACCACCCGCACGTCACAGGCCGCGCGGCCCAACACGGTGCCGGGTGAAACGTCGACGGTCGTGACCCGGGCCGTGTCGAACGCTGGTGTCCGTGGCCCCACGGCAATCCGAGCGGCGGCCGATGGTGATTGGTGCTCGAGAAACAGCCGACAGCCGGCGGCAGGCGAGTCGGAGGGCAAAACGGGGTCGGCGGGGGTCGGCACCGGCCAGGCCGCCGCATCTGCCGGCGTCACGACGAGACACTGATCGAGTTCGATCGCCTCGACGGCAAAGGCGCCCTCGGTCACGACCTGGGTACCCGCGCCCGCCCAGCGGGATCGGTGCGGCCGCCAGTCGGGAACGGGCTGACTCCCCGACTCCGCGACGGGCACGATCCCAGTCACCACCAGCGGTGTCAGGCTGCCGATGAGCCGCTCGGGCAGCGAGATTCGAAGATCTCCGGGCTCGCCCGTCCAAGGCACGTCCCTTCCCGAGTCATCCCTGACGCCAGTGGTCACGAGGGCGGGATCGGCCGTGAGTTCCAACTCGGCCGCGGTCCAGCCGGCGAGAGGCACGATCCGCGTCGCCACGTCAGCCTGGCGGCCCCGCAGGGAAATGTGGCTCCAGCAGGTGACCGCGGGGGGCGTTCGCCGGGAATCCTGGATGGTGAGCGGCAGGGCCTGGGCAGCGGCCGTGACGATCCGCCAGCCGTCGCCGGCCGTCGCCGGGGGCTCGATCAGTGCCGATGCGGCCGCTTCGCCGAGCACGACCGGCCGCACGCCGGTCGGCAGTCGAAGCGTGATCGTGGTGACCAGCGCCGACACGAGTGGCAACCGATTGAGTCGACCGGCCTGAAGCGGCGGTAGGCGGATGCCGCAGCGATAGGTTCCTGGGCCAACGACCTGCACCGCCACCCGGCCGTCTGGCAGGCCAAACACGGCCGCCTCGCCGGTTCCGGCAGCAGTGCGAACCAGACATCGCTCGGCAGCGACCGCCCCGAGCGGCATCGCCGCCCGCACGGCCCCTTGGAGGTCACCCACCTCGAACGAAACCTCTCCGACGAGACCGCCATCGGGGACGATCGCAAGGTCGTAGGCGGCGGCTATGGCCGACGGCTGAAACCGGCTGCCTGGGCCCACGCCGATCGCGGCCAGCGCGGCGTCGAATTCGGCCAGTGGCATCGGGATGGACCGACCCGCGTCGAGCGACAAGTTGTCGATCGCGGTGGCGGCGGCGTTGACCCGCACAAACTCGATCGCGGCCGGCGACCGTGCAGGTCGATCGTCGCCGCCCGCGGTGGCCGGATCGCGGCTGCCGCCGGCATTGACCGAGAGCGGCCGGGGATCGACGCCCTGTGCTCCGGGCGAACCCACGGCCACAAAGACGGCGGCGACGATGCCCCAAGCCAGCGTTCGACGGGTCATGGCTGATCCCTGCCTCTCGCCTCGGCCGAAGGTGCCGACGGCGCAACCAGCAGCGACACCGTGGGCGCCGCCGTACGGGTCAGGGAACTCGACGACGCCTGCGGCGGCCCTGCCGGCCTTGGAGCCGACTCCCGATTCGCCAACCGGTGCAAACCCGCAGCGACCAGGGCAAGCACGACGCCCGGAGCCGCGGCCTGAGCGACCAGGATCGCCACGCCGGGGGCTGCGGCGGCCCCCAGCACCGCTGCCGTGGTGAGTCCCAGCAGCACGCCGAGGCTCCGCCAGGCCGGCCGGGACAACGAGCCGAGCCCGAAGGCAAGGATCGGCCCCGAGGCCAGGAGCACGATCGTCCACGTGGGAACAACCCAGAGCGTGGCGGGGCCCGGGGACCCAACGCCCGCATACACGGTCCGTCGGCCCGCCGGCCGCTGATCCACGGCGAGCAGGCGGAGATCGGCGGAGCCGGCGGGCAATCCGCGCCGTACCCAGTCGGCCAGGCTGGCTTGGGACACGATGGTCTCTTGCCGCCAGCCCATTCCTTGCCAATGCCACTGTTGCTGGCTCGTCCATCGGGCTGGCGCGGCCAGCACGGAATCGTCCTCCGCGGTGATGAGTTCCCAGGAGAAACGCCGCTCACGCACATCGGCGGCGAAGCCGGGCGGATTCAGCGGCAGAGGCCAAGGGAGGCCCAACCCGGCGGCCGTGCCGCCCCAAGGCGATGTCGTGCGAATCTCGACCAGACGCAGGCCGACGCGGGCGGCATCGGTCTCGCCGTCGAGGTCGATCACAATCCGGCTCCGTCCCTGCCATTCGGCCGAGACCGCGTTGCCGTCAACCCGCACGTCGCAGGCGTTCGGAAGGAGATCGGGCATCCCGAGATCGACGGCAAACGGGCCTGTTGCGGTCGAGACGAGCAGCGTGGTCGTATCTTCCCGCGTCCGCGGATAGAGCCTCGTCTGCAGCCAGGCAGCCTCGACGATGGTGCCGCTCGTCGCCTCGCGGACACGTTCGGTCAGCGCCAGTGGCAGCAGATACTGGGGCTTCGGCGCCGACCATGACCGTTGTCCGCCGGAGCGGCCCGTCACGTCCCGACGCCAGGCATCGCCCCGCACCCCGACGGTGATCCCGCCGGTGTCGGTCACCACCGCCGTCTGCCGGGCCAGGCCGGCAGCCGCTGGCAACGCGAGCGGCAGATCGAAGGCAAGGGTCGACTCCCGGGGAAGCGTTGGGACCGGGAGCGAATATCGGACCACCACCTCTCCCTCCCCCAGTAATGGCACGGGGAGCAGCGCCCGCAGGCTGACCAACTGCAGTTCGGGAACATCGCCCTCGGGTAGGCGGTTGAGTTCGACCGCCTCGAGCAACTCCGGACCCTGCCGAATCTCGAAGCTGCCGCTGGCAATCGCCGTCTCGGGAACGGCGAGTTCCACGAACTCGAGCGGCACGTGCATCACGTTGAGCCGGATCAATTCCTCCACGTCGGCCCGTTGCTCTCCGAGCGCGACCACCGTGGCCACGGTCGCCTCCACCCGCCGCGGAAGAAAACGCCGCACCGCCACGAATCGACCCTCCGGTGAGTCGAGGCGGTAGACGAGGGGGATGCGGCCAACGTCGGCCGAGGGAATCGACGAGGCCGTCTGCCGAACGAGCCCCTGGCTCGCCTCGGCATCGGGTGCGAGCTCGATGTCGGTATCGGCCGTGATCACGACCGTTGCCGGTCCAACGAGATCGGCTCGCGGGGCGGGAAACTCCCACGCGACGTCCCGGTCATCGGCCGCAATCCCTCGGGTCGCCTTGAATTCAACGATGGCATCGCCGGCCAAAGGCTGGAGAAACGGGATCGTGACCAGCCCGCCATCGACCCGCGCCGCCGCGGCGTCGACGAGTCCAGCCGGCCCGACATCTTCGAGATTCCAGGCTGGATCGAGGGCCACGGCGATGCCGTTCACCGGCGCGCCCCGGACCGCCACTCGCAGGCTGCCTTCCACCGAAATCCGGGCTGCAGAAACGTCGTAGCGGTACTCCGGCTCGATCACCAGGCGGCTCCGCCGCGGGCGAATCTGCAGGGCGAGTTCCGCAGGCTGGGCGTCGTAGGCGAAGGCAGCCACAAAACCCGGCTCACGCTGGGCCGCGGGCGGATCGACCCGCCGCAGGCCGGTCGCTTCGTCCCAGTTGGCCTGCAGGTCGCCGTCGACGACGAGGATCGCCCGGCCCCACTGCCGCCAGGGTTCGATGCCCTCGACGGCGAAGCCGAGCGGCTCCAGGGGAATCCGCCCCGAAGGGTCGACCGGGCCTTCGCACTCGACCGTGATCGTCGCGCGGCCATCGGCGGTGGCGATCACCGCGAGCTCGAGCGTCCTCTGATCGCCCATGGCGGCCGACTCGACTCGGGTCGCGCCGGCCCCGATCGAGCGGACTTGCATCCCGTTCGGCAGAGCCAGTCGAACCAGAGAACTCCCGGGAGGCAGGCCGGCCAGTTCGAGTTCGGCTGCGACGGTCGCCGTTCGGCCGGTAATCCGCACCACGCTCTCGCACTCCACCTGCGCTGCGGCTGCCGTTGTTCCGTGGTCGGCCGCATCGGTGATCCTGAGCCGCACGTCGCCCACGAGGCCGGTGACCTCGACGAGCCCGCCATCCTCGTCGGGGGTGATCTCCACGTGCCCAGCCTGCTCGGGCGACAGGCTCACCGCCGGTGCCGGACGCGACGTCACGAGTTCCAAGCGGGTGGCCACCGCCGCCGGCATCGCGAACTCCACGAAGTCCTGCCCCGTCGAACGATCCACCGCGACTCGGCCGATGAATCGAATCGTGTGACGCACGTCCTGCGGCGCGTCGGCGGGCAGTTCAAACCAGCACCGCACGCCGCCGTCCGAGTCGGTATCGACCGCCATCCGGCCGGGTCCTTCGTGGACGGGCGGCTGATCGAGCAGCAGGCCGCGCAGGCCGACGGGCAGTGCCACCCAGCCGGTCCGCGTCTGATGGACGGTGCACTCCACCGTCGCTGCCCAGGCCCGCTCGGACCCCGTGTCGGCTCGGGCATCGATCCGATAGAGCACCCTTTCGCTGACCACGGCGGGCGGCTGGGCCGGGCCGGCCAGGCCCTCGCGCAGCCGAAACAACTCCATGAAGTCGCGGTAGCGAAACCCCGGCACGGGCACGAGCCGCCCGGAGTCGTCTTCGAGGTAATAGAGTTCAGGAAGGGTTTCCCGCACGCCATCCGCCGGAGACGGGCTGCCCGGTTCGACGGCCAGGACCGGGTTCAGGCAGCACAGCATCGCCCAGGCGAGAACGGCCCAGTCAACAATCGCACGGCGGCGGGCGGGCGGGCGGTCCATGGAATCGAATGGGGACACGAGCGGCAGACTGATTTCTTTCGTCTGCAAGCCTACCCCGATTTCCTGCCCAGAGCCCTCACAGGCCGCAGCTTGCCTGGCCCGCAGGGCTGTTACAACCCCGACAATCAGAAGAATCAGCTGATACCGAGAGCCGTCAACGGTTCAGAAGTGGGCGTACGGCAGCGAACAGTTCGGACGTGCTCGCCACGAGGAATGCTGGATCCTCCAGCGGCACGGGCTCCTGGGCCGCATGAAAACTCCGCAGCGTCGCCCCCGCCTCACGGACGATCAGAAACCCGGCCGCCGCGTCCCAACAGGCGATCCGGCGAGCCCAGAAGACATGCAGTCGCCCGCAGGCGAGCCAGGCGAGGTTGAGCGCGGTCGAACCGGTCCGCCGCACGGAATGAACGTGGGGAATGACCGCCAGAAAGTCCGTGACCGCGGGTGAGTCGGCCTCGACATGGGGCGGAAAACTCAGTGCGGCCAGCGCCTCGCCGAGTTCGGTGACCGGCGGCACGTGGATCGGCGTCCCGTTCAAGAAAGCCCCGCGACCGTGCCCCGCGGTAAAGCATTCGTTCCGCAGCGGATCGTAGATGGTCGCCGCCACCAGGTCGTCGCCGCTGGCCAAGGCCACCGACACGCACCAGGCTGGAAAGCCGTGGACGTAGTTGGTCGTACCGTCGAGCGGGTCGACGATCCACCGCAGCCCGTTCCCGGCATGGCCCGGCTCACCGGCCCGCGGTTGGGCGATGCCGCCGTCGGCCTCCTCGCCGACGAATCCATGGTCGGGAAAGGCCGCCGAGACGATCCGCCGAATCTCCCGCTGCGAGGCGAAGTCGGCCTCGGTCACAAAATCCCGCGGGCCCTTCATCTCCGCACGAAATCGACCCATCCAGTCGAGCAGCACCCCACCTCCCGCGCGGGCCGCCGTCTCACAGACCACGACCGGATCCGGAGGCGGCGACGCGAGTGGGTCGGTCATGAGGTAGGCGGCTCGGCAGGGCGGGAGTGGTGAGGCGTCGGACGGTATCGTACGCTCTCGCGATGCTGGAACATAGCCGTCCGCGGTGCTTCGTCCTCGTGCCCAACCGCTGGAACCGTCCAGGGAAGAGCCTCGTCCCCGCATGAAGAAGTCGCACGCCCCGCCGAGTTGGACCCTGAGCGGCTCGCTGGCCGTTCGGGCGGAAGCCACCATCGATCTGACCGACCCGGCGGCGGGTCTCGGGCTATCAACGGCTGGTGATCGTCTGCTCGGCATTGATCTCGCCACGGACGCTCCACGTGCCCCGGGCGAGACCTGGCTGCGGGGCGACGACCTCGTGGCCGTCTACGACCTCGATGATCGACGACGGCTGCGAGCCTCCGCCATGTGGCGCTGGCTTGCCGGGCCGCCCGCCTCCTGGGAAGTCGTGGTCTCGGCCTCCACCTCACTGCTCGAGAGTGATCCCCGGGTGGCCGTCGTCTGCGATGTCCAAGCCGGGGCCGTCGGCTGGGGGCGACGGTCGGACCAGGGCGTCGTCTGGACCCCGCTGGCAGACGATGACATCGTCCTGCCACCGCAGGCGGAATGCCTGCTCGTCACGCGACCGACCGACACCGTGATCCTGGCCGTCCACCCGATCGACGCCCCGCGGATCGACATCGAGCACGCTGGTCAGCGGCTCCGCATCGCCTGTCACCTGTTTGCCTCCAGCCTGGAAAAGGGCGTGCTCCTTCGCAGCCGCGTGCGGGCCGCGATTGCCGCCGCCGCCGATGCCCCCGCCCAGGCAGTCGCGATGATGGATTCGCTCGCCGCGGCTCCCCCGCCGCTGACCAGCTGAAATCGGGTCGCGGCGGCCCGGCCACCGCCCGGTTTTTGGCATGGCACGGGCGGGGAATCCGACGGTACAGTATGCCCATCTTTCCCGAGTTGCCGTCGGGATTCGCACCAAGGAGGGTGTCTGTCGTGGCCGACATCGTCTTCGCCTTCGATCCGGCGATCGATCGCCCGCTCGCGATTCCTGCCAAGGCTCATCCCGCCGTGGCGGAAATCGTCGGTCGGGCCGCTGCCAACGCCTTCGCCGAGGCGGTCGCGGTGGCCCATCGGGGCCAGGCCTCGCTTCTTGTCATCTGCGGTCGTTGGCTCGATCCGCACCGCGCGAGTCCCGCCCAGGCGGCGGCCGTCCGCACGGCGGTGATCGACCTCGCGACAGCTGGCTGCCGCACCGTCTACGTCGCCCCCGACGCGGACGTGTGTCGGGACGTTTCCCGGATGCTCGGTGAGCCGGCGGGGCTGTTCTTCGTCACGCCCCAGGCGTCCCTCGATCTCGACATCCACGGGATCGCCGTCGAACTCGTGGTGGCCGGCCCGCTGGCGGCCGTCCCCGCACCCATGGCCGATGCCGATGGCGGCCTGCCGCGGCGGCGGATCGTCATCGGTCAGGACACGTCCACCGTCTTCTCACCCACGGATGATCAGTGGCACGGGGAACGGGATCCGGCCGCGGATTTCATCGCCGCGGCCGCCGGTTCTCCGGTCTGGACGCAGCCGGGAGCGTTCTGGATCTGGGCGTCGCGGCAGGCATCGGCACTCCCTCCGGGCATCCATCACCTGCCCGCGCTTCAGCCCCGCTCTCCCCATGAGCGAAGCTTCGGGGCCTGCTGCACCCTGACGCTGATCGACCGGGGGCAGTCGGCGCAGGAAGCGACCTGGCATCCCGACTGGCGATCGAGCTGGCGGGACATTCCCACCCAACAGGTCGGCTGGCGGACGGTTCGGATCGAGTCCCCAGCGGGTGCCGCGGAGGAACTCGCGACAACGCTCTGGACGGTGCTCGAACAGGTGGCGCCGGGCGAGCAGGCACCCATGGAACTCGTGCATTGCATCGTCGAATGCGGCACGAGCGTGTCGCGACGGGTGCACGTGGGCGAGATCGCCGACGAGACGCTGGCCCGGCTCCGAAATCTGTTCGACCCGAAGACCTTCCGGGCCTGGTGCACGGAACTCGTGGCGGATCCGACCGAGTCGCTTGCGCCGCTCGGCCACGCGCGATCCGGCGGCCGACCGGGCGCCACCACTTCGTTCACGTCGGCCTTGGCCGACATCGTGCAGGTGATCGAACAGACACCTTCCAGCCCGCTCCCGCCCGCTGCTGCCCGGGCCGCCGGCTGGGTGGCCCTGGAATTGATCGAGTCGGCCTAAGGCCTGCCGCCGGCTCTCGCTGCATCCGCTTCATCGATCGTCATCGGAACCCGATCCTCACCGCCCGCATCGCCCTCATCTGACGAGCAACGGCATGTACATCGAACGCATCGACGTGGAACGTTTCGGCGGCCTCGACCGGGTCGTGGTCGATCGGCTCGGACCCGGCGTGCAGGTGCTGCACGGCACCAATGAAACCGGCAAGACCACCCTCCTTGAGTTCGTGCGAGCGGTCTTCTTCGGCTTCGAAGGTCAATTCCGCCGCGGCGTGCTCGATCCCCGGCGGCCGTGCGCCGGCCGGTTGCTCGTGCGCATCCCGCCCGAGCGGACGGCCATCACGATCGAACGGCGGCACGAGGGGCCGCACCTGGCGGAACTGTCGCAGGCGGCCTACGCCGACGGCATCGTCGGCCTCGGCGGTGATCATGGCGACCTGATCGAAATCTCCGCGGTCGCGCCGTTGCCCGGGACAGCCGAGGCAGGGCCGCGGCACCGCTATTACCTCCAGGATCTGGTCGGCGAGATCGACGAGATCACCTTCACGAGCGTGATGGCGTTCGGCCTCGACGAACTCCACGAACTCCGTACCCTCGAACCGGAAGGCTGCGGCAGCCGGCTCTATGAACTGGCCAGCGGCCTTGATCGGTCGCAGGTCAGCCGGGTGCTCGGCCGGATTCGGACCGCGATCGAACGGCTTGATTCGGTCGATCCGGAGATCTCGCCACTCACCGCTCTCAAGGCCCGCCGGGGCGATTTGCTCGAGCAGCTCGCCGCCGCCGGCAGCCCGGCGGTTGTGACCGGCTCGCTCTGGACGGAACTCACGCACCTCGACGCTGAACTCGCTGCCCTCGGTGGCCGCATCGAGCGGGCCGAGCAGGCCGAGGCGGTCGTGCGGAACGTGATCGCGATCGAGCCGGTCTACCTCGCCTGGAAGAGCACCGCCGCGCGGCTGGCCGTGCTCGAGGCGGCGCCGCTGGTGCACGCCGACCGAGATGCCTGGCGGTACGCCGCCCGCAGACTCAAGCGGGCGGAACGAATCGCCCGCGGCAGAAAGAAGATCCGCAGCCGTGTCGCCCGGCAGCTGCGAGATCTGCCGGCGGAGTCGATCGTCTGGTCGAAGCGGGCGGCCGTCTCGGCTCTCGCCGAGGAAGAACCGCGGCTCGAGCGGCTCGCGGCCGACGTGGCCCGGGCCGAGAGCCACGCTCGCCTGGCAGCCAGGCGGTTCGGCGAACAGGTGGGCATCGCGGGCCTGTCCCGGCTCGTCCCGGTGACGCTGCCGACCGACGCCGAACTCGACACGCTCCCCGATGTCCTGCTGCCGGAAGGCTTCGCCCTGTCCTTCGGTCCGCTCCGCAGCCGAGCCCGCGACTGGAGCCGGGCCAGCCGGGCCCGGTCAGCCGCCCTGAAAGACCTGAAGACCGCCAAGCGGGCCCTGGCCGAGGCCCGCGGCTCGATCGATTCCTCCGGCCGCAGCCTCGGCGGTGTGACGATCCAGGACGCGATCTCTCAGGCCGCCGAACGGTCGGCCATGCTCCGCAAGCGAGCGACCACCGGTGAGCAGCTCGCCGAAGCCGACCGCACGGTCGTACGGCTCGAGCAGGACATGGCCGAGCACATGGAGGCCCAGCTGATCCCGATCCCGTGGCTCGTGGGGCTCGGGGCCCTGTTCGTGATCGGCACTGGGATGCTGCTCTCGGGCTCGCTCTTGCCGCGGGAGGTGACCGGCGCCATGGCCTACGCGATGGCGGCCCTGGGCCTGGCGGGGGCGGGCGTGGCCTCGGTGACGACCTGGTCGCTCGATCGCAACGCGTCGGCCAGCCTCGAAGCCGCGCGGCGGCAGTGCGACGCGGCCCGCACCCGACGGGACGAACTGACGGAGGAGATCGCCGCCCTCGACGTTCGGCTCGGGATCGACGCCGGACTCGGTCTCGACCGGCGACTGGCTGCAGCTCAGGCCGAGTTGGATCGGTTGGAAGCGCTCGCCTCCCGCGAAGGCTCGGTCCATGTCCTCGCCGCGCGAGTAGCCGAGGCGGAGCAGGCCCTGGCGCGGGCCACCGAAGATCGAACGACCGCTCGGTCGCGGTGGCGGAAAGCGCTCGAACACCGGGGCCTGCCGCCCAACCTCACGCCACGGGAAGTCCATCAGATCGCGTCGCATCGCCACACCCTCCTCACACTCGACGACGACCGCCGGCGGCTCTCCGAAGAGGCCCGGCACAAGCGGGAGGAATTGGCGGCGGCCGGTCGCCGGATCGACGAGTTGCTGGTGGAGTGCGAACTCGTGCCGGAGACGACCCCGCTGGACCACCTGCGACTGCTCCGCGAACGACTCGACGCCGACCGGGCCGTCGTCCGTCGCCGCCAGTCGCTCACCCGACGGCTCGAGTCGGCTCGCCGCCGGCACCGCTCGGCCCTGCGACAGGTCAAGGTGGCGGAGCGAGCTGTCGGAGAGTTTTACGCCCGCTGGGGCGTGACCACGGCCGAAGACTTCCTCGCCAAGGTGGATCGGCGTCCCGAGTATGAGGCCACGAAGACGGAGGCCGAGGCCGCCGAACTCGCCTGGCTCGACGCCCGCCGCCGCACGTCCGAGCCTGCCGACGTGGAGCAGTGGCTCGCCGACGGGCCGGCCGTGCCGCTGGCCGGTCGGCTGGCCGAGGCCGCCGGCGTCACGGCCCGGCACCGCGCGGCCCTGGCCGAGGCCCGCAGTCGTCGGGATGCCGCCGCGACGCGGGTGGCCACGGCGGCCAGCGACCATGCCACCGAGCCACTCCAGGCGGAGTTGGCCTCGCTCGAGGTCGAGATCGCCACGCACCAGGCTCGCCGCCGGGTGCTGGAGCGGGCCCATGCCCTGCTCGAAGAGACGCGGGCCGCCGTTGCCCGCGACCACCAACCGCCCGTGCTCCGGGAGGCCTCGCGGTGGCTGGCCCGGCTCACCGAGGGCCGCTACCACTCCATCACGACCGCGGTCGACGAGGCCCGGCTCGATGTCCACGAACGTGACGGCTCGGTCTGGAATCCGGTGCGGCTCAGCCGCGGCACCCGCGAGCAGGTGTTCCTGGCCCTGCGGTTGGCCCTCGTCCGCGACCTCGGTCGCCACGACGTCACGCTCCCGCTCGTGATGGACGACGCCCTGGTCAACTTCGATGACGGACGCGCCCGCTCGGCCGCCCGCGTCCTGGTGGAGTTCCTGGCCGAGCAGGGCGCCGACCGTCAGATGCTCGTGCTCACCTGCCACGCCCACGTGGCTGCCATGTTCCACGAGGCCGGTGCGCATGTCCGCTCGCTGAGCGATCCCGACGCCACCTGGGGCCGGCGGCCAAAGCCGGCCCTGAAGCCCGCGAAGCCGGCGATCGTGATCGTCGAGCCGGAGCCGGTGGCCGTCCCGCCGCCGCCGGTACGTGTGATCGATCCGGAGCCGACGTCGGACCTGTGGCCGGCGGAGGAATATTTCTTCGGACCCCAGGCGGCCGCGCGACAGACCGCTGCCCGCCGCTCATCGACCGCGCCACCCAAGCCACCCCGCCGCCACGCCGCCCGCCCCCGCCGCAACCGGCTGTAGGGCGAACCACTATTCGGTCCACGACCGGCTCGAGGGCGGAAACCGCTGGTGAAGCAAGGGCCTCGGCCAAACGGGACATCCTGGCCGGGCTCGCCCAACGGCCCGGCGCCCCCGGATTCGCATCCGGGGCTTTGATTGCTTTGCCGTCTCGAGCCCATAGAAGCCCCCGACGCGAGTCGGGGGGCTCCGCGTGGCAGCGGATCCCGCCGTCCACACCGCGGCGCGTGTCGCCCGAGCCTGTGAGACTCTTCCTGATGCCTCAGGCTCGGACGAGCACCTGCTGCACGTCGCGGAGATACCGCTGCCGCATGCTGCCGAGGAGCATGCCGAGATAGGCGTTGGCTCCCAGCGAAAGAAAGAGCGCGATCAGACTGCCGATCAGCCAGCCCCAGGGCCGCTCCGGCGTTCCCGCAGCAAGTTCTCGGGCTGAGTCTGCTCCGAGCAGGGCCGCTTCCGCTGGACGGGCCGACGCGACGGCCACGGGGGCCACGCGGCGGGGCCGTTTGGCGGCTTCGACGACCGACCGCTCGACGGCGGGCGGCCAGGCATCGGCGACGTAGATCCGCACGCGTCGAACGTCCCGCGAGTCGGCCGGCACATCGCTCGTGAAGTGGTATGGGCTGCCGGACTGAACCAGGTCGGGCTCGACCCGCACGAGATACTCACCGCCCCCCTCGTCCACGGGCACGTAGGCCGCTTCGATACCGGTCAGGAGCACCGCGGCCAATGAGAACAGGCATTCCACGATCATCGTGCATCATCCTCGGGAAGGTTCAGGGAGCCGACGGGCTCCAGGGCCAGATTTCAACCTCCGGGCAGCCGGTCATGCAACTCCGGGCGCGGCGGGCGGCCTGGAGCCCTCCGCCGACTCGCCGCGCAGGGCGGGATTCGAACCCTCCAGGCTGTCGAGTTCGACGGCCAGCATCGTGAGGGCGGCCTGGAGAAACGCCACTGCGATCGGCCCCACGAGGATACCGATCGGACCAAGGGCCGCCACGCCTCCCAGGACGCTCAGGAGGGCCAAGAGGGGGTGGAGCTTCGACTGCCCATGGAGGACGAGCGGCTTGATCACGTTGTCGATCGACGAAACGACGAGCATGCCCCAGGCGGCAAGGCCGCCGGCTGCCCAGGTGTTCTGCTCGAAGAACAGCAGGTAGAGGCTGGCCACACCCCAGACCGCCGCCGCCCCCACGATCGGCACCATCGCCATGAAGAAGGTGAGCA
>CAYVNX010000009.1:0-55613 GCA_964453165.1 uncultured Candidatus Kuenenia sp.
GTGAGCGAAGGGCATGGATGCCCGCAGCGAACGTCCGGCGACGGGGCACGGGCAATCCCGACCCACCAGGTGACATCGCCTCCGCCCCTCAATGCGGCAGCGAACGTCCGGCGCTGGGGCACGGGCAACACCGACCCACCAGGGAACACCGCCTCCGCCCCTCCAAACGCCCGGGAACGCCTGGCGACAATGCCCCAACCCGCTGCGACACGCCGTTTTTCGCGTGTCCAGGGCCAATCCCGCCGCGGCCTGGCAGGCGGGTCTCTGATCTGTTGAAATGCCGGGTTTCCGGCGCCGGGAGCCGGCATGGACGGAGGCCATCATGGCGAATTCGACAGTTGGTGGGACCTTGGTCGCCCCGGTCGAGGCGGACGAGATCCAGGGCGACGAGATCGGCTGGATCCGCGAGGCTCGGCAGGCGATTCGCCAGGCCCCGACGGACTATTTCAAGGTCTCTCCTGCCCGCTACTGGATCGATTTCCTGGTCAGCATCGCCTCGGCCTACCTGGCTGCCGGGATTTACCTGTCGTTTCCGCTCGGATCGTGGCAGCAACTGGTGGCCTTTCCGCTGGCGGCCTTCTGGCTCTACCGGATGGGCTCGCTGATCCACGAGGTCTGCCACCTCGGTGCCCACGAGATGCCGCTGTTCAAGCTGGCCTGGAACGCGATCGGAGGCGTGATGACCCTGACGCCGAGCCCGTTCTTCACCCGCCACCACCGCGACCATCACAGCCGGCGTTATTACGGCACGCCCGAGGATCCGGAATACGTCGCTAATGTAATGGAGGGGGGCAACCTCGCCAGCATCGCGGCGTACACGATCCATGTGCTCGCCTTTCCCGGACTGGTGTTCCTCCGGTTCTTGCTCGTGCCGCTCACCTTCATCCATCCGGCGGTGCGGGAGTGGACCCTCCGCAAGGCCTCATCGCTGACGCTCAATCGGCGCTACGACCGCAAGCTCACCGCCGCCGATCGCCGGGCGATCCTCGCGGTGGAGATTCCCTGCTTTCTCCGTGCCCTGCTGATTCCGCTGCTGGTCGTCATGGGCCTGAATCCCTGGACCCGCATCCCGCTGCTCTACGCCCTGGCCGTGGCAACGGTGATCCTCAATCAGTTACGGCAGTTGGCCGACCACCATTTCGAAGGAGACGGAAATCGCGTCGACATCGAGGCCCATATCCTGGACTCCTGCAATTTCACGAGCAACGATCCGCTCACGCTGCTCTTTTTTCCGTTTTCGATCCGCTACCACGCGCTCCACCATCTGTTTCCATCGATGCCCTATCACAATCTGAAGGGAGCGCACGAGTACCTCGCAGCCACCCTGCCGGCCGACTCTCCCTACCACTCCCTCGACCGTCCCGGGTGGTGGAGCGTGGCACGGCGAACGATCCTCGGCCACGCCTGACCGACGGGGTCGGCGGACGCTGGCAAGCCACCCGGCCGACCGCTTGTTTTTTTCGCCTCCCCGTGTTCGGCTTGAGCCTTCGGCGAGGGAATCGTGCCGGTGGCTCGGCCCTTACCCGCCCGCCCACGACCACCGCTGCAACGTTCACACGAGGTAGGCATGCACGACTCGTCGCTCCGCACGGCATCTTCCTGGTTCTGCTCCCGACACGTCGTTTGGCTGGCTGCGGCCGCGAGCGTCACGCTGGCTCCGTTCGGAGCCGCGCTCGCCATCGGCGCCCCACCAGCGGCTCCGGCCACGGCGCCTGCGGCGGCCTCGGCAGCCGCGCCGGCCGCTGCGGATCTCGCCGACGAATCGCATCCCGGCCAGTCCGTGATCGAGGATGCGGTGAAGGCAGCGGCGGCAGCCACCGTCGAGGCATTCAATGCCGGTGATGCATCGCGTATGGCAACCTTGTTCGCGGCCGATGGGGAGCTCATCGACGAGGATGGAAATGTCTTCACCGGCCGCGCCGAGGTGACGGAGCTCTTCAGTCGCTTCTTCGAAAAGTTTCCCGGGGCCGAGCTCGCCCTCGAGGTCGATGCCGCCCGTCCGCTCGGCGACGATCTTGTGGTGGAAGAGGGCGGTCGCCTGATCAGCCTGCCCGATGGCACGTCAGCCCAGATGGTCTACACGGCGGTCAGGCAGCGGGAGGGTGACAACTGGCCGATCGTCTCCTACCGGGAGTACGCCGACGACCCAATGCCCACGCCGCAGGAGATGCTCGGCGCGCTCGACTGGCTGGTGGGCGACTGGGTCGACGAGAGCCCCGAGGCCCGCACCTCGATCCACTATGAATGGAGCGATGACCAAAACTTCCTGATCGGGGAATACTCACTCGCGATCGAAGGCCGGCCTGCCGGTAAGACGAGCCAACGGATCGGCTGGGACGCGGTGGAAGGGACGCTCCGGTCGTGGACGTTCGACCCGGACGGCGGCTTTAGCGAGGGCGTCTGGCTTCCCACGGAAGATGGCTGGGTGATTCGGTCCGATGCCACGATGCCTGATGGGGCGACGGGCGTTGCCACGGTGGCGATCCGAATCCGCGACACCGACCATTTCGTGGTGGAAAGCACCGATCGGATCATCGACGGCGAGAAAGAGCCCGATTTTTCACTCGTCATCGCCCGCAAGCCGCCGGCCCCGGCAGGTGCTGACGCGAAGCCGACACCGACGAACTGATCCACGCAGTCGCGCGGCCGAACACCCGCGCGGGTGACGTGCTCTGGTATCCCTTTCTGGAATCGCTCCCAGTTTTCGCCTTCAGGCCGTTTTCGCCTCAGGACAGGACGTGATCATCATGTCGTTGCGCTCGTTGCACCGTTCCGCCGGACTCCGCGTCTGGGTCGCAGCCGCCTTGATGCTCGCGCCGTTCTCGGCGGCGATCGCCCGCCCTTCGGTCGGGCGGGCGGGCGGCGGCAGGCCCGCGGCACCGATGGGCCGGCCGGGTGGGCAGATGTCCCGGCCCCAGATGCCTCAGGCGAGACCGATGAACCGCCCCCAGATGCCCCAGGCGCGCCCGATGCCAAGGCCGCAGGCTGGCGGGATGGGAGGTGGGCCTAGTGGAGCCGGGATGCAGCGGCCGCAGATGCCGAACTTTCAGCGTCCCGGGATGGGTGCCAGTGGCCGTCCAAACATGTCCCGGCCCTCGCTCCCGAACGCCGGTGTCCGACCGCGGCCGACTCCCTCCTCGCCATCCGCATCGATGCCGCGTCCCGGGCTGGGCACCGTCCAGCCAGGCGGCGGATTTGGGCGGCCTGGCGCGGGGGCTGGCAACGGCCTCGCCCGACCACCGATCGCCCAACCCGGCGGCGGACGCCCCGGTGCAACCGGAGCCGGTCCGATGCAACGCCCCACCCCGGGACTCCGTCCCGGCCAAATTGGCCAGGCGTCGCCATCGCGGCCGGGATCCGGTGGGCTCGGCGGCCAGCCGTTCCGACCCGGGCCAGGTGGCACCGGAGTGGCTCAGCGGCCCCAGCCATCGCGGCCGGGCGGAATGCCCAGTCTCAACACGCGGCCCACGCCGGGCGAGCGGCCGAGCCTCGGCGCAGCCACGAAGCCTTGGCCCCGTCCACCCGTTGGCGGCGGAGTCGGCAATCGTCCAGGCACGGGCACAGGGGGCAATCGCCCCTCGCCGCAGCCTGGTGACCTGGCCGGAGCCGGGAATCGCCCGGGTGTCGGCGGCAATCGGCCCAATGGCGGGGGCAACCGGCCGGGTATCGGCGGCAATCGGCCCACCACGCTCCCCGGAGACCTCGGCGGCGGAGGCAACCGACCGGGTGCGGGTGGCAATCGGCCGACCACGCTGCCTGGCGACCTGGGCGGCGGTGGCAATCGACCGGGACGGCCCGACGGTGGCGGTAACCGACCGGGCATCGGTGGCAATCGGCCGACCACGCTTCCCGGGGACCTCACCGGCGGTGGAAACCGGCCCAACCGGCCGGGCATCGGAGGCAATCGCCCAGGGGCAGGCAACAGACCTGGGGAGGGCAACCGTCCCGGAATCGGCGGCAACCGGCCTGACTGGAATGGCAACCGGCCTGACTGGGGTGGAAATCGACCGGGATGGAACGGTGACCGACCGGGATGGAACGGTGGCCGCCCGGGCATCGGCGGCAACCGGCCTGGGTATGGCAACGGCGGGATTTGGAACAGCGGCAACTCGATCAACAACATCAACACCAACAACAATTCGTTCACCAATATCGGGGTGAACACCGGCGGCTGGGGATACGGTCTGCGACCGGGCTGGGGCTATGGTGGCGGTGGCTACGGTGGCTGGGGCTATGGAGGCGGCTGGGGATACCCGGGCGGAGGCGGCTGGTGCAACGCCTGGAATTCCGGCTTCGTCAATCCCTACTACAACAATTGGTACAACGGCTGCTGGACTGGGAATTGGGGATTCGGCTCGTGGTGGGCTCCTCTCGCTGTCGGCGCGACGACCTGGGGCATCGCGTCGTCGCTCTCGAACTGGGGCCTCGGCTATGGTTCGCTCGGCTATGCCGGTGGCAGTTATGTGAACCCCTACTACGCATCGATGCCCGCGGCGGTCGTCGAAAGCGTTCCCTACGACTACTCGCAGCCCATCGTCGTCAATTCCTATGCGACGCCCGAGGCGACTGGAGAGGCCCCCGCCCAGCCGCAGGCTGCCCCTCCCTCGAATTCACTGGTCGACGACGCACTCACGAGCTTTCGTGGAGGGAGTTACGTCGCTGCGCTGGCCAGCCTCGACAAGGCGGTGAAAGCATCCCCCAACGACTCGGTGCTCCATGAACTCCGTGCCCTGACGCTGTTCGCCCTCGGTCGCTACCCCGAAGCAGCGGCCACCCTCAATTCCCTGCTGGCGACCGCCCCAGGGATGGACTGGACCTCCCTCAGCAACCTCTATGACTCGGTCGACACCTATACAGCGCAGCTGCGCCGGCTGGAGGACTTCTGCCGTGGTCACCGCGACGACGCGGCGGCCCACTTCGTGCTGGCCTACCACTACCTCGTCGCCGGCCACCCAGAGGAGGCGGCAGACGCGCTCGAGGTGGTCGTCGCCAAGCAGCCGGGAGATCTCGTGGCCAAACAGATGCTCGACTCGATCCGGCCGCCAGCCGCGCCGGCCGAGGCTGTTTCCGCTCCGGCGCAACCGGCGCCGGGAGGAACCGACTCGGCACCGACATCAGCACCCGAAACGGACCTCGTGGGCACCTGGAAGGCTACCGACGGCAAGGATACGGTCGAATTGACGATCACCGCCGACTCGACTTTTACCTGGAAGGCCACGTCGGCGAATCGACCACCCGTCGAACTCTCCGGCTCCATCGAAACCGCTGCCGACGCCATCAAGCTCGAGAGCGAGCAGGCCGGCACGATGATCGGCAACGTCGTCTCCAAGGGCCCGGATGCGTTCGACTTCTCGCTCCCGGCGGCTCCCCCCGACGTCAAGCCGCTGGCGTTCGAACGGCAAAAGCCCTGAAAGCCGCCCCCGGGCCAATCGTTGGCAGGCCCGTGCCCGAAACGGTACGCTCTAGCAATCTGTGGACAGGGTTCTCCCTGGGCTCTGTCCATATGGTCCCCGCTTCCGGTGGCGGCTGCCTGATTCCACCGTCCCCGCGGGTTTCGTTGAACAACGCCTCTTTTCCTCCCCCGGGAGTGTCCATGGACCAGTTCCGCAGAATTCAGACCGGCAAGAAGGGCGACATCCATATGGTGCTCTTCAAGGACAAGAAGATTCTCGACGACGTCATGCTCGACGAGATCAAGACGGAGATCACCCAACTCCTGGGGAAGGCATCGGGCCCCGACGTGTTGCTCGACTTCTCCAACGTCGAGTTCATGTCGAGCGCCATGCTCGGCCTGCTCGGCCAACTGCATCGCAAGATTTCGGCGGGCCAGGGGAGGCTCAAGATGTGCAGCATCCGGCCGGAAATCTTCCAGGTCTTCAAGCTGACCAATCTCGACAAGCTGTTCAGCATCCACAAGGATGCCCCATCGGCCCTCGCCACGTTCACCTGACGACGGAAGCGAGCGCGACCATGGAGGCTGGCACCGCGGCGGCGACGGGCGTCGATGTCCTGATCGCCGAAGACAGCCGGATGCAGGCCCGGATCCTGCAGAAGCGGCTCACCGATGCCGGTCACGCCGTGCGGTGGGCGGAGAACGGCCAGGCCGCCCTCGAATTGGCCCGGGAACGGCGGCCCGACATCATCATCTCCGACATTGAGATGCCGGTAGCCACCGGTTACGACTTCTGCAAGGCGGTGAAGACCGATCCCGCCCTGCGAAGCGTCCCGTTCATTCTCCTGTCGACCCTCTCAGACCCGATCGACATCATCCGCGGGCTCGATGCCGGGGCCGACAACTACGTCACAAAGCCCTATGAGCCCGACTACCTCCTGGGCCGAATGCAGGCCCTGCTAGCCACGCCGCTGGGAAGTGACGACGACGGCCCGGCCGCGATGCTGGAAGTCACGCTCGCGGGCCAGAAGTTTCGGGTCAAGGCGGGCCGTCAGCAGGTGCTGAACCTGCTCGTCTCCACCTTCGAGAACGCGGTCGCCAAGAACCAGGAACTGGTGGTCGCCAACCAGGAACTCTCGGTGGCCCGCGACAGCCTGCAGAAGACCAACGAGGAACTCACCGTCCTCAACGCGGAGATCTCCCGCTACAACGCCCAGATGGTGCGGGACCTCGAGGCTGCCGCCAAGGTCCAGCGTTCGCTCCTGCCGCCCGACGATGTGACGCTCCCCGCGCTCGGCGTCTCCTGGCGGTACGTGCCCTGCCACAGCCTGGCGGGCGACTTCCTCAACATTTTTCCGCTGGATCCGGAGCGGGTGGGGCTGTTCGTGGTCGATGTCAGTGGCCACGGCGTGCCCTCGTCGTTGATGGCCGTGACCGTCGGCCGATTCCTCACCCCGAAGGTCTCCGACTCGTCGATCCTCGTCCGACAGGGGCCCGACGGCCAGGTCGTGGTGGCGGCGCCGGCCGAGGTGGCCACCCATCTCAACCAGCTCTTCCAGGCAGACGAATTCTCCGGCCTCTACTTCACGATGCTCTACGGCGTTCTCCACCTGCCCACCGGCCGGCTCGACTACGTCTCCGGCGGCCACCCGGCGCTCGTGCGGGTGCCAGCCGCTGGCGGACCGCCTGAATTCCACGGCGCCGAGGGCTTTCCGATCGCGTTCGTGCCCGAGATTGAATACGAGCAGAAGTCACTTCAGCTGGCGCCGGGTGACCGGATTTATCTCTACTCCGACGGCGTGCCGGAGGCGATGGACAGGGATCAAGAGCCCTACGGCGACGAGCAGATGGCCGCCTGCATCGAAGGCGGCCGGACCGCTCCGCTCGATGAGAGCGTGGCCCGCCTCCTGACGGCCGTCGAGACCTGGTGTCAGCCCGCCGGGCCGCTCGACGACGTCTCGATCCTCGGCGTCGAGTGGAAGCCCTGATCCGCCGCCCGTCGCTCGAAACCAGCTAGGCGAGTGGGTCGGCGAATGCTCGCAGAGCAACCGGGGCCTATCCTCGCCCGCGACGCGACTGGCGTAACGAGTTCACTTCTTCGGACGGTAGTAACTGCAGCCGAGGCCGGTCATCCGCTGCCAGCCTTCGTCGATGCCGATCATGGTTTCGGCCCCACCGAGAAACAGGCTGCCGTCGCTCTTCACCGCTCGGCGCATCCGCTGCAGCAAGGCGGCTCGGGTCGGCACATCGAAGTAGAGCATCACGTTCCTGAGGAACACGACGTCGCAGGGAGGCAGCGGCGGCCAGTTCCCGATCAGATTCAGCTGCCGAAACTCGACCAGCCTGCGGCACTCCTGGGAGATGCTCCAGCGGCCCTGGAGAGGCCGGAAATACTTCTGCTTGAGGGCCGGAGGGAGGCCGCGGCCGGTTTCGAGGTCGGTGAAGCTACCTTCTCTCGCCTTGGCGAGGACCACGTCCGAGTAGTCGGTAGCCAGAATCCGAACCCGCCAGGAGGTCACCAGGTCGCGAAAATGCTCGTTCAGGAGCATTGCGATGCTGAAGGGCTCCTGGCCGGTGGAGCAGGCGGCCGACCAGATCACGAGTTGCTTCTCGGCCGCCCGGGTCGACATGAGCTCGCTTACGAGTTGGCGGAGCGTCTCGAAGGGCTTCGTGTCGCGAAAGAAGGAGGTCTCGTGCGTCATCATCGCGCTCAAGACATCCCGCTCGAGCGACGGATCGATGCCCTGGCGGACCCGGTCGAGCAGGGTCTCGATGCTGGGAATTTTTCGCTGCCGCACGATCGGCAGCATCCGGGCCACCACCAGGTATTGCTTCGAGTCGTCGATGACGACCCCGGTGCGCTTCTTGAGCAGGTCACAGAGAAACGCGAACTGGGGTGGGGCGACCTTCATGGGCTCCCCAACGGGCCCCGCCCGAGTCGCACCGCGACCTCCACTCCCACCTGCGAAAGGGGCAGCACCGCGTCGGCCAGGCCGGCCCGCACCACCTCCCCGGGCATGCCCCAGACCACGCTGGAAAACTCGTCTTGGGCCAGCACGCTGCCCCCGACCTCCACCACCGTTCGCGACCCCGCCAGGCCGTCGCGGCCCATGCCCGTCAGCACCACGGCGAGCGTACCGGCTCCCCAGAGTCGGGCGGCCGAGCGGAACAGCACGTCGGCCGAGGGACGGCATGAGTTCTCCGGCGGGGCGTCGGTAAGCCTGATCCGTGGCGTGGCGATCGATCCCGCCACCTCCATATGCCGGCCTCCCGGGGCCAGCAGGACCGTGCTCGCCGTCAGCGGCGTTCCGTCGGTCGCCTCGACGACCGGCCGGCCGCAGACCACGGAGAGCCGCTCAGCCAGGCGGCCAGTGAATGTCGCCGGCATGTGCTGCACGATCAGCACCGGCACGCGGGCTGCGGGCAGGAATGCGGGCAGAACCTCGGCCAGAGCGCTGGGGCCGCCGGTCGACACCCCGATCACGACTCCTTGGACGGGCTGCCGCCGGCCGCCGGGCCGAGGCCGCTGCCCACCGGCAACGGTGCCCAGTCCCTCCCCGCCGGCCGATCGACCGTCTCCACTTGCAGTGCTCCCGGCCGATCGTCGGGTCACGACGCCTCGGATTCGTCCGATCACCTCCCCGCGGATCCGGGCCGCCACCTCGTCCGGGGCCAGGCCCGCGGGCTTGGCCACGTAGTCGTTGGCACCGGCCACCAGGGCATCGACGGTCGCCTTGGCTCCTCGCTCAGTCAGACTCGAGAACATCACGACCGGCAGTCGCGGATAGCGGCGGCGAATCTCCTTGAGCGCCGTCAGGCCATCCATGACGGGCATCTCGACGTCGAGCAGCACCACGTCAGGCAGGTCGCCGGAGGCCAGCGCGTCGAGGCAGGCCTGCCCATGAATCGCCGTCCCCGCGATCCTCATGCCGGGATCGGAGGCCAGCGTCGCCGAAAGAATGCTTCGGATCGTGTGGGAGTCGTCGCAGATCAGCACCCGAATCGGAGCGGCCGGTGCCGCCGGCCGGGTCGCGAGTCCGAGATCGACGAGCTTGCGGGCGAGAGCGTCGGAGGTGAACGGCTTGGCGAGGTAGTCGTCGGCGCCGGCGGCGAGCGCCTCGGCGATCCGGGTTCGGTCGTGCTCCGTCGAAATCATCACCAGCGGCAGCTTCCGGGTGGCCGGGTCGCTCCGCAGCCGGCGAATCAACTCGAGGCCGTCCATCACCGGCATGTGCCAATTGATGGTGATCAGATCGGGGGGGCCTGCCGCGGCCACCGCCTCCAAGGCCTCGACCCCGTTGGTCGCTTCCGAACAGTCGAAGGCCAACTCGCGGAGCACGCGGGCGACGATGCTTCGGCTCGGCTTCGAGTCGTCAACGACCAATGCCCGCACGGGTCACTCCTTCCGGGGCCTTGCAGCAGCTGCCGTGGCTCCGCCACGGCAGTGTCTCACTTCCGATATTCGTCCACCAGCCGTTGCAGAGCCTGGGCCATGCGAGCCAGCTCCTGCGAGGAGACCTGGGTGTTCGAGGCACCTTCGGCGGTGCTCTGAGCCGCCTGGGCCACCTGGACGATGTTCTCCGCGATTTCACTGCTGCCGGTCGTGGCCTCGCCGATGTTGCGGCTGATCTCGCCGGTCGTGGCCGACTGTTCCTCGACGGCTGCGGCGATCCGGGTCTGCAATTCGTCGATCCGGCCGATCACCGTCTCGATCTCGGCGATCGCGGCCACCGCCCGCTGGGTGTCGGTCTGCATCGACTCGATCCGGCCGCCGATGTCTTCAGTGGCCTTGGCCGTCTCACGGGCCAACTCCTTGACCTCGTTGGCCACCACCGCGAATCCCTTGCCAGCCTCGCCGGCCCGGGCCGCCTCGATGGTGGCGTTCAAGGCCAAGAGGTTCGTCTGCTCGGCGATCGAGGTGATCACCTTGACGACCGCTCCGATCTCGCTGCTCGACCGACCAAGGGCGTCCATCGTCGAGGACGTCGAGCCGGCCATGTCCACCGCCCGTCTGGCCACGCTGGCCGCATCCTGGGCGCTGCGGGCGATCTCGTGGATGCTCGTCACGAGGTTGTCGATCGAGCCCGACACCATCCGGGCATTTCCGCTGACCTGCTCGGCCGCCGCCGAAACGAGATTGGCCTGAGCTGTCGTCTCCTCCGCCGCGGCACTCATCTGTTGGCTCACGCTCGTGAGTTCCTCCGAGGCGCTGGCCAGCGCATGGGTGTTGTCGATGATGCCGTGCACCAGCCGGGCCTGCCGTTCCGACTCCCGCGACAGCCGCCGGGCAATCAGGGTCGACACGCCGAGCACGCCCAGGGCTGTCAGGCCGAACACCGTCAGCCCGAACCGCCATAGCCGGGTGATCGGCGCGAACACCTCGGACTGGTCGATCTCGGAGATCAAGGCCCAGCGCACCCCACGGCGGCCACCGGCGGCGTCGGCATGGATCGTGACAGGCCGCCAGGAGGAGAGCACGGGCGTGCCGCGGTAATCGATTCCCATGGCAGTGCCCGCCTTGCCATCATCGAGGGCTGATTTGGCCGGAAGCGTGGCGACCTTGAGGTCCGGATTGAGTACCGTGGACTCGACACCCAGTTCGGCGGCGAAACGAGACTGGCTGCGGAACAACCGGTCGGACCCCACCGCGTAGGTCTCGCCCGTCTGGCCCATGCCGGTCGTCTCCCCGATGATCTCGCTCACCCGATCGAGCGGAACCTGGAACGCCACCACGCCCACGATCTCCCGGCCGTCGAACACCGGCGCGGCCACGAAACTCGCCGGCTGCATCAGCGACGGCAGGTATCGCTCGAAGGGTGCGTAGGCCACGGCGTCGCGGGTGCCTGACGCGACCGCCTCGAGAAAGGCCCGGCCCAGATTGGTTCCGGCGACCGGTCCGCTTCGGAGGAGGGCGGCGAAGTCGATCTCCTTGCAGACCGAATAGACGATCCGTCCGCTCGAGGCGTCGATCAGGAACATGTCGTAGAGACCGTACTTCTCCCTCAGGTTTCGAAAGATCGGATGATAGAGGGCGTGGGTCTTGGTGTACGCCGACGGGTCGTCGGCGGCATCGAGGTTGGCCTTCTGCCCAAAGGGATACTCATTGGCCCGAAGGTAGAGATCCTGAAGCACCACGGCGGCATCGTCGAGCGAAGCGACGAGCGACCGGCTGTCGGGATCGCCCCCGGTCGCCTTCCGATACTCCGCTGCGAACTCACCCGAGTAGAAGGATTCGAGTCCCCGGCGGGCCCGAGCGACGCCCTTGTCGTCAACACCGTCGTCCTCGAGCAGGCTGCCGGTAGCTGCGGTGAACTCCCGCAGGGCCGTGGCTACCATCCGATCCTCCGCCAGCACTTGGAGTTCGTCGTGGAGCGTTTGAAAGTATCGCTCCACGCTCTTTGCCGTGATCGTGTTGACGGTCTCGAGCTGCTTGAAGGCCTGGTCACGGAGGGCCTCCGAGGCCGACCGCTGGCTGGCGTAGCCCATGAAGGCCATCGGGATGAGCGACACGGCCAACAGCGACAACAAGAGCCGGTTCGCCAGGAGGGCAGCCCAGCCGCGGGACCGGGGCGACTGCAGGTCGCGGGTGGAATCAATCAAGTCCGCCATGGGTACCTCCTGGTCTTGCTGCGTGGTGCGCACCCTGGCGCACCAGCGAATGAATCATGCGCTCGGGATCGAGCAGATGCACGAGCTGTTGTTCTGCGGCATAGGTGCCCGTCACGACATCACCGGCCGCCCCCGGGGCCGTCGGCCGCTCGATCCGGGCCGGTGGGATCTCGATCACATCGAGCATCTCGTCGACCAGCAACCCGTACCAATCGTCGCCGAGGGCCACCACAAGATGGGTTCGAGCCTTCCCGGCGGCCCGGGTCACCCCGAGCCGCTCGGCCGGATCCACCACCGGCACGATCCGACCGCGGAGGTGGGCCAGTCCCAAGACCCCGGAGGCTGCCAGGGGGACCCGCGTCAGCCCCCGGTCCCGCAGCACCTCGATCACCGCCGCGGAATCGACCGCGAAACACGAATCACTTACGAGAAACGTGCACCAGCGGCGGACAGGTTCAGACGGCATCGAATCGCTCTCAAGGGCACGTGGTCAGGCAGGTGGGGCGACACCGACCAGCACAGTCAGATCGAGCACGTCCGTCGCAAGCCCGGCGAGAGACAGCGTGCCCGCCACTCCAGCCGTCGGATGCGTCGGCCGGGCCGCGGCGTCCGCCGGCAGCACATCGAGAATCGCCTCCACTGCGATGCCACACCCCCCGAGTTTCTCACCGAGCACGACGACGCTGATCGTACCCTCGGCCGGTTGGGGTGGAGCCGCCTCGCCGAGGAGGAGGTCTGCGTCGTGTACCGGCGTAAACCCGTCACCCCGTCGCACGAGCCGCCGGTGGCCGGCCGTCTGCACCTCGGAGGCCCGGTATTTCTCCAGGCGGGTCACCGATGCCAAGGGCACTGCAATCCGCCGGCCGGCCTGGGTGCGGCAGACGAGATACCGGTCGCACGGTTCATGACCATCCGGAACCGCGGCCGCTTCCTCCTGTTCGATCGGTGGAAGATCGGCATGCCGGGAGAGCCCACGGAGATCGACGATCAAAACCACTCCCCCGTCACCGAGGACCGTGGCGCCGGAGTACAGTCCTAGACCAGCCAGCAGACTCCCGATCGGCTTGACGACGATCGTGGAGAGGGTCGCCGCTTCGAGTAGATCGCGGCAGCCACGGGCTCCCGCGGCCGACCGTGTGCCATCGACCACGATCCCAAACTCGCAATCGTCCACCCGGACGAGCACCACCGTGCCCTCCTGACGGCAGGCCGTTGCGGTTCGCAGACCCAGGAATGTGTCGAGAAAAACCAGCGGCACGAGCCGGCCCCGAACCCGCATCACCGGGGCATCGGCCAGCCCTTCGATCCGCGTGCCCCCGGCGGCCCGCCGAACGGGAAGGAGTTCGCTCACAGCCGCCTGTGGGATGGCGAACCGCTCACCGGCACAGTGCACGATCAGGGCCGGCATGATGGCCAAGGTCAGCGGTACATGGACACGGACGGTGGTTCCCACGCCCGGCCGGCTGTGGATGTCCACCGTACCACCGATCGCCTCGATGTTCGTCCGCACGACATCCATGCCAACACCCCGGCCCGACACGCTCGTCACAGCCTGGGCAGTGGAGAAGCCGGGTTCGAAAATGAACTGCAGCACCCGCTCGTCGGGGAGCGCACCGGCGTCGGCCGCCGTCACGAGTCCGCGGGCTATAGCTTTCTCCCGCACCCGCTCCACATTGATTCCGCCTCCGTCGTCCGAGACCTCGATCGTTACCCGACCGCTCTCGTTGAAGGCCCGCAGCGAGAGCCGACCGGACCGCGGCTTGCCCGCCGCCACGCGGGCCTCCGGAGTTTCGATGCCGTGGTCCACGGCGTTGCGAATCAGATGGGTGAGGGGATCGCGGATGCTCTCGATCAGGGTACGGTCGAGTTCGGTATCGGCTCCGTCGATCGTGAACTGCACTTCCTTGCCGCAACTCACCGCCAGATCGCGGACCGTGCGGGGAAACCGGCTGAAGACGTGCTCCACCGGCTGCATGCGGGTCTTGACAGCCGTCTCCTGGAGGGCGTTGGTCACGGCGTTGATCCGCTGCGACACGGCGAGCACCGCCGGATCGTCGGTGTCGATGCTGCGGAGCTGGTTGCGGGCCAACACCAGCTCCCCGACCAGGTCGAGGATCGATGCGAGGAGATCGACGTCCACCCGCACCGTGGACTCGGCTACCGTGCTGCCGGCTGGCGACCCGCTGGCAGACGGAACGGGCGCTGCCGGGGCGACAGCTGCCGGAACCGATGCAGCCGCGGGTGGTGGCTCGGTGCTCGTCGAAACGGGTGCCGCCGGAGCCGAGAGGGTTGGCGGAGATGCCGACTCCGCGGCGGCGGGCTCCCCGGACGCATCGCCCGGGGTTTGAGTCGGTTCGGGCTCGGCAGGCCGCCCCTCGACCTGGGCCGCCTCCTCGGCGGCAGCGGCAGCCAACTGGCGAGCCAGCTCCCGGTAGTCCTGCTCTCCCTCGGTGCCCGTGGCCTCGATCGACTGGAGAATCGAGCGGACGGCATCGACCATCGAGTAGAGCGTGCCGGTGACACGGTCATCGAGCCGGAGCTTCCCGTCTCGCAATCGGCCAAGCAGGTGCTCGCCGCTGTGGGCCAGCGCGCCGAGTTTGGAGAAGCCGAAAAAGCCGCTGTTGCCCTTGATCGTGTGAACCGTGCGGAAAATACTCGCCAGACGCTGCGGATCACCCGGCTCGGCCTCGAGTGCCAACAGATCCCGATCGAGCTGATCGAGATTCTCGGTCGACTCGACCAGAAACTCGTCGATGAACTCGCGGTTGTCGGTCGCCATGAACTCGCCCGGTGTCTGGCCTCTCAGGCCGCAGGCAGGCTCCGTCCGCCACCGCGACCCATACGACCAAACTATACACCCGGAACCGGCGCAGCTTCCCGGCCGCATCCCGCCGGCACAAGCGGCTCAGCCGGTCGAATCGGCACTACCCGCAGCCACTGGCCCACAACGGTCGGCTACAGCAGGCTCTTCCTCCAGCAGCGGCCAGAGCGCATCGATGTCGTCCTTGAAGATGTCGCCGATCAGGATGTCGGTCAACAGCGGCTTGGCATCGCCGTGCTGGCGGACAATCCGACCGAAGTTGAGGCCGTCGTAAAAGGCACAGACGAGCTTCCGCATCCGATCCATGCCGGCCAGATAGCCGGGGCCCCACTTGCCCAGCGTCGCCGCTGACGTGTCGCCCGCCTCGAGGCCAGCCACGATGGCGTCGGCGGCCAGTGCCCCGCTCTTGAGCGCCAGGAGAATGCCCGAGGAATAGAGCGGGTCGAGAAAACCGAGGGCATCGCCAACGAGCGCCCAGCCGTCACCCGCCACCTGCGTGGCGCGATACGAATACTCTTTTGCGATTCGAAACGGCTCGACTCGCTCGGCTCCGGCCAGCCTCGGCTGGAGTCCGGGGCAGCGAGCCACCTCTTCGGCATAAATCGTGCCGGGATCCTTGGCTTCCCGATTCTGGAAGAGGTAGGTGAAGTCGGCCACGACACCCACGCTGGTAATGTCGTCAGCCAGCGGGATAAACCAGAACCATCCCTTGCGACCTGCGGTCTGCATTACGAGGGTCGCACCGGCATCGCGGCCGGTGTCGCGTGCAGCCGACTTCCAATAGGTCCAAATCGCCGCCTTCTTGAGGTCCGAATCCCACTGCCGCAGACCGAGCCGATCCTGAATGACACCGCTTTGACCAGCCGCATCGACCACAACCCGACCACGGACGATCCGCTCCAGGCCGGTCCCATCGCTGACCCGCACCCCGACCGCACGGCCATCCTCGAAAAGCACCTCCAGCACTCGCACGCCCTCCTCGACCGCCACCCCCTTCTCGCGGGCATTGTCGAGAAGCAACTGGTCGAACTCCCGCCGGGTCACCTGCCAGGTGCGAGAACTTTCGCCCGGCTTGTAATCTGAGAAGTAAAACGGTTCGGAAACCCGGCCCTGCTCCGACACGAACTGGACGCTGTGCTTCTCGACGAAAGGACCACCGCGGAGGCGGGGAAGAATGCCCAGCCGCTCGAGAACCCAGAAGGTCTCTGGAATCAGCGACTCTCCTACGTGGTAGCGGGGAAACCGCTCTCGCTCGAAGAGCGTCACTCGATGCCCCCGCTCGGCCACGAGCGTGGCCGTCGTAGCGCCGGCGGGGCCGCCACCGATCACGATCACCTCAGGATCGACCTGGCGAATCATTCGATGGATCTCCCAGTGGCCACCAGCGGCGACTCGGGCACGCCTGAGGCCCGGACGTTCTGCCCGAACCGTTGCCAAGGACCCGATTTCACCAAGGAAAGCCTAGGCGCGCCCCGGCCCCGGGGCCAGATGGCCTCCGGGATCCGGAGAACGGCGGGTCAGGTCTCGAACTGCCGCAGGGCCTCGATGGCCGCAAGGGCACGGTCGAGCCCCCCCAGTCGGCTGATGGCCTTCTTCGCGGCCACCAGCTCCTCGACGGAGATCTTCGTGCCTTTCCCCCGCGCCGCCTTGGCATTCACCGGCAGCGGTCCGGAGGCTGCCTTCGCCCCCTTCTTCCGCCGCCTGGGCCGGAATCCCATCCGCTTGAGCACCATGCTCACCTGCGGCGACGAAACCTCGATGCCCCGCTTTCCGAGGGCGGCGATGATCGTCACCGGGCGGGGCTTCTCGCCCGCGGCCTTGAGGGCGGTGGCGGCCTTGCGGATCTCCTCCGACTTGTTCACGCCGCCTTCTTTCGCCGCCGCCTTGGGCTTTGACGCCGCGGGCTTGGATTCGCTTTTTTCACTCATGCTCGACACTATCCTCGTGATCAGGCACCCGGGCTGGAACCATGCACCGGCATGGTGACACCAGAGACGTAACATGCCATATACTATTCCAACGATATTACCGTCACAAGGGTGTGCACCGTTTTGTAAGCATCCCTTCCCAGGTGTTCCACAAAAGGAGGGGGCTTCGCCCTGCTGCCAATGCCGCTCGATTCCCTCTGGCTGACGCTGGCTGCCTTGGCGGGCGGCTGTATCGCCCTCCAGGCGACGACCAACGCCGCCCTGCGACAGCAGCTGGGCGATGCCAGGTATGCCGCCTACTTCTCCATCTGCGGCACGATTCTGATCGCGTCGATCTTCATGGCATGCGTCCGACCGACCGCCCCAGCCGCGGCGGCAATACGCGCCGCACCGTGGTGGAACTGGCTGGGCGGGCCACTCGGGGCCCTGATCGTGTTGGCCGGAGCCACGATCACCCCTAGACTCGGAGCCGCTGCGTTCATCGCGGCCGTCGTGGGCGGTCAGTTGATCTGCTCACTCGCGCTCGATCACTTCGGCCTCATGAACCTGCCGCAGCAGACCCTCAGCGGAAGCCGACTGATCGGTGCAAGCATGGTATTCGCAGGCGTCTTACTGGTGCGGTATGGCTGAAACGGAGACTGCCCGGCCCCGGCGGACATCAGGCCGCGGCGAGACATCTGCTTCGGTGGCACACCCATCGCCTCCAAGGCCGCAAGGCTTGTCGTGGAGCGTGATCAATCTGGTGCTCGATGCGGCCCTGCTCGTGGTGTTCATGGCACTCTGCTTCGCCGCGGTCGTGGTGCGATTCGTGTTTCCTCCCGGTCCGGCGTCGGCCGGCTGGACGCTCTGGGGACTCGACTACGACGCCTGGGGCGGCATTCAGTTCGGCCTTCTCGCCGTCCTCGCCGGCGGGATCCTCGTGCACGTGATGTTGCATTGGTCGTGGGTGTGCAACGTGATCGCCTCGCGCCTGGCTGGTCGCGGTGCCCGCGTCGACGATGGACTCCAGACGATCTACGGCGTGGGCCTGTTGATCGGACTGTTGCTCGTGGTCGGCGTCGGCCTGGCGGCTGCGGTGCTCACCGTTCACGGCCCGGCCTGAATCTGCTCGGGCGTGCAGAACGGGCAGCCTGGTGCCGGCTCGGATCCCCAGGACAAACCACCGGCTCCGCGAGCGAGAGAAACGAGCCCCGTCAGCACCAGGCACCAGGCCGCGACCGCGTGGATCCGCCGACGGGCGGCGACGCCAAGCACGGAGCCGCCGAGGCCGGCCGCGATCATCGCCGGGACCGTCCCGAGCCCGAAAATCACCATCGTGGCCAAGCCAGCGAGCACGCTCCCGGTGCTCGCCGCCAGCGCCAGCATGCCGTAGAGCAGTCCGCAGGGGAGCAAGCCGGTGAAGAGCCCGGCCAGGAACACGTCAGAGGTCGCGCGGCCACCGAGCATCGCCTTGAAGGCCGCTGCCCCGGGACAGGCGGTGATCCCGCCCACGCCCTTCTTGGGCAGCACACCGGCTGCCAGGAGGCCCTGCACCACGAGAAAGCCGCCCGCCACCAGAGCGAGCAGAGCGGGGATGTTGGCCCACAGCCCCAGCCGCCCGGTGAGCCACCGGCCGCCGAAGGCCGCCGCCGACCCGAGCACGGCGTAGGTGAAAACCCGGCCGGCGGAATACCAGCCCTGCCGCCAGAGGTTGGCCCGCCAGGTCGGGGCTGCCGCCCCCACGGCCAGCGCGAACGGCCCGCACATGCCCAGGCAGTGGGCTGCGCCGAGCATGCCAGACCCGAGGATCAGCGGCCATTCGATCATGCGACGAGTTCCATGCTCTGAGACGCCGCAGCAGCACCAGCCGTTGCGTCTGGCTCGGTCGTCGGGCTCTCGTCGTTGGCCAAACGGAGGGACGTGCCGACCACGAACAGGCTCGATGCCACCATCGCCGCAGCAGCCACCGCCGGATGCACGAGCCCCGTGGCAGCCAGCGGGATGCAGGCCGCGTTGTACCCGAACGCCCAGAGCAGATTCCAGCGAATCGTGCGGGACGTGGCCCGGGCGAGATCGACGAGCCAAGGAAGGTTCCCCAGGTCGTCGTCGAGCAGACAGACGTCGGCCGACCAGCGGGACACATCCGCGCCGCAGCCCAGCGCCACACCGACGTCGGCCGAGGCCAGGGCTGGCGCGTCGTTGATTCCATCTCCAACCATCACCACGCCCCGCGAGCCACGCAACTCCGCGATCGCCGCGAGTTTGTCGGCCGGCATCAGGCCCGCCCGCCAGGGTAGGTCGAACCGCGTGGCGACCGCGGCGACCCGGGCCGTCTGGTCGCCAGAGAGGAGCATGACCGTCGCCCCGCGGGCCTGAAGGCCGGCCACCGCAGCGGCCGCGACCGGCCGGACCTCCTCGGCGAGCCAGAAGCCGGCCACCACCTGGTCGCCCACCGCGAGCAGGCAGGAGCAGGGGGCCGCGGTCTCGTCAGTCCCGGCGATCGACCCGGCAAACCGAGGCCACGGCTGGTCCGTTCCGCAGGCAGCGAGGATCCACCGCGGACTCCCCAGCCGCACAGTCACTTCCCGCTCGATCCATCGACCTTCCATCCCGCAGCCAGGAATGCTCCGCACGTCAACCAGGTCGATCGCCGCCAGACCCCGCTCGCCTGCAGCCGCGGCGATTGCAGCGCTCGCCAGATGGGTCGAGCCCCGCGCAAGCCCGGCCGCCGTGGCCAGGGCTTCATCCGGCTCGGCGGCCGAGATCCGCTCGAGCCGGCAACCCGTCGTCAACGTGCCCGTCTTGTCGAAGCAGAACCAGCCGGCTCGAGCCAGCCGCTCGAACGCATCGCCGTCACGGACGAGCACGTGCCGTCGCATCGCCCGACCAATCGCCGCCCAGAGCGCCAGCGGTGTCGCCAGGCCAAGGGCGCAGGGACAGGAGACGACCACCACGGCGAGTCCGGCGAGCACGCCGGCCGCAGCCCCCGACCGCCACCAGTGCACGGCCGCGGTCGCGACCGCCACCACCAGCACCAGGGGGAGAAACCAGGCCGCCACGCGGTCGGCCAGCCGGCGGGAGCCGCTCGTCTCGACGGCCGTGGTCACCGCCTCGATCAGCCGTTCGAGCGTGCCGGCGCCGGGCGCCGCCACCACGTCCACCACAAGTTCACCGTCGAGATTCGTGGTGCCGCTGTGCAGCGCATCACCAATCCCCTTCACCGCCGGCTCGCTCTCGCCGGTAACCGTCCGCTCGTCGATCGCAGCCGTGCCCGAGCGGATCACCGCGTCGGTGGGCACATGCTCGCCAGGCAGGAGCCTGAGCCGGTCTCCCACGCCGACGTCCGCCAGGGCAACCTCGCGTTCACCCGAGGATGTCAGCAGCCGCACTCGGTCGGGCAGCAGCGACTCGAGATCCCGCAGCGCCGCCGTCGTCTGGAGCTTTCCCTGGGCCTCGAGCCAGCGGCCGAGCGTGACGGCCAAGAGCACCATGCAGGCCACCTCGAAGTAGACATGACCCTCGCCCAGCCAGGTGGCATAGGCCGAGAGGCCGAAGGCTGCTGCCACCCCGATCACCAGCAACAGATCGAGGCTGAGCCGTCCCCTTCGCGCCTCACCGATCGCATTCTCAGCGAGTGGTCCGCCCAGGAGCAGGAGCACCGGCGCCGAGAAGAGCAGGCTCGCATGCCGCGCGAGACCATACAGGGCGTCGGCGGCCGCAGCGCCGCCAGCCGCCTCGCCCTCGGCCTGCGACCAGAGGAGGAACGTGAACACCATCACGTTCATGGAAAAGAAGATGGCGATCCCCAGCCGGGTCATCAGCCAGCGGGCCTGGGCATCGGCACCGCCTGCTGCCGTGATCGCACAGGCGAACCGACAGCCGGAACAGCAGAACCTCGGCTCGTCGGCGGCGGAAACGCCGGCCACGGGCAGGCCACAGTAGTGGCAGGAGCAGCCGCGGCCGGCAGGGCGGGTCGGGATCATGGCACCGCCGAACCGGCGTGGCTCACGGGCGTTGCAGGAGTTCCACCTGCATCGCCGGGAGGAGGAAGCGGATCGTGTAGGTCACGGCGAAGATCCAGAATCCGATCCAGATCGCCCGCACGTACCAGGGGATGTCGTTGCCGACGTAGTCGTGATAGCGGTTCTCGGTGGCCGCGGTCCCCTCGGCAACGACAGGGCGGGAGGCGTCGGGCATGGAAAGGTCTCCTCGGGATTGGGTCAGGGATGCGGGGCTCGACTGACCGCGTCGATCCGAGCTTCGTTCTCGAGAAACTCGAACTTCGGCCGCTCGACGTCGCGAAACATGCCGTTCCACGAGGCCCAGAGCAGCATGCAGAAGAATCCGGCGCTTGCGAGCAGGTAGTTCATGATCGGGGCCACGGCGAACTCGCCCCCCCCGGTGCCGCGGTAGATATGGACGAACTCGACGAACTTCCCCAGAAACCCGTACATGCTCGGAATCAGGATCAGGATCGCCATCGCAATCGTGATCCAAGCCTGCCGCCGGCCCATGCCGCCGCGATCCCGGCCGTTGCCTCCGGGCTCGCCGCTGTCCCGCGGGGGTTCGCCCGGCCCGCGCCGGCCAGAATGTGGCCGGGAAGGGCTGATCGTGCTGCTACTCACCGGTCACCTCCGCGAGTTCCTCGTAGTAGGGATACTCCGGCAGCCAGGAACCGAGCCACTGGATATAGGTGATCAGGGCCAGGCCCCGGCGGTTCGGTTTGTCGGGAGACCCATCGAAGAACCAGGGATACTCCGGCATCGGCGACTGGTTCGACACGACGTTCGGCTTGTAGAAGTGGACGGCATGCCAGTCGTTCCCGCGGCGGCCACCTTCCCGGGAAAGATCGGGCCCGACGCGCCGGGTTCCGAACATCACCGGCCGCTGGAGTTCGTTGTCGTATTCGTGCGACTGCGACACCGGTCCATACCGGAGCGACTCGTTGGAGACCGGCCGCACAAATTGGCTGTGGCAGTGCCAGCAGCCCTCGCCGATGTAGATCTGGCGGCCGAGCCGGAGCGCCTCGGCGCACTTCTCTGCCGTCGGCTCCCCGAAGGCGGTCCGGAACTGCTCCGGCCACCGCTCGGCGAGATCCTGAAACTGCACGAGCACCCGCCGGTTCGGCGGCACCTTCCAGGCGTCCGGCTCGTCGGGATCGGGAACTCCGGCCACTAACTCCTCAGCCGTGAGTTCCGGTCGGTCCTTGTACATGATCATCGGCACCACTCCGTTGCCGAGGAAGGCCAGCACGAAGAAGCCGACTCCCGCGATGAAGAAGATGCCTGCTTTGCTCTCGAACATCAGTCGATTCCAGGTGGTTGAAAACCCGTGTCAGCGGCCTAGGCCGGCACCGCACCCCGAGCCGGCAGGCCCACGACGGCAGTCGATTCGGCTCCCCGCCAGGTCATCCAGAGGTTGCAGAGGAAGCAGAGCAGGCCGGCGAACATCGTCAGGCCGGCGAACACCCGCACGATCCAGAACGGCTGGGACCCGATCGTGGAGACGTCCCACGGCTGGAGCGAGGCCCAGTAGTAGCCCTGGAACATGCCGGCGAGCGTGAGATCGAGGAACATCACGAACAGGCCACTGGCCGACAGCCAGTAGTGGTAGACGCAGAGCGTGTGGCTCCACCATGGCCGCCGCAGGATCCGGGGAATCAGGTAGGTCATGATCCCGAACAGCCAGAGGCTGAAGACCCCGAACATCACGAGGTGGGCGTGGCCGACGACCCAGTCGGTGAAATGGATCAGTTTCTGGAAGGTGAGCGTCACCTGCAGGGCACACTGGAAGCAGGTGATAAAGTAGAAGACCATCCCCGTGTAGAAATAGCGAATCGGCAGATTCGTCACGAACGCGCTGCTTCGACCGGCCAGCGTGCCGAAGAAGTTGATCACCACCGTGGCCACCACCAGTTCCACGGCGATCGTGGAGATCACCGCACCGTATTGGAGAAACATCGGGATCGGCGTGTAGAGGAAATGGTGGATGCCTTGCAGCGGATAGAAGAACGCCAGCCCCCAGAAGCCGACGAGCGACAGACCGTGACTCCAGACTGGCTTCTGGAGCAGGATGGGCACGAAGTAATACATCAGCCCCCAGCCCAGGGGCGTGACGAACAGGCCCACGAGGTCGTGGATGAAGAGGCCTCCGATTGCACCGGCGCTCGTGCCGCCCACGGTGTATTCCGGCAGAAGATTACCCATCGCGTACGTCAGGAAGGTCCAGACGAAGGCGGCCATGAAGTACCAGAGGGCGACGTACATCGGCCCCTTGCTCTTGGCGATCGGTACCATGAAGTTGACCGCCACCAGGGCCAGACCGAGCAGGGCCAGCGGATCGATCCAGAACGGCGTCTCACCCCATTCGAGGCCCTGGGCCCCGAGGCTCATCGGTAGGTGCCACTCGCGGGCGAGATCCATGACCCAGGCCTGATCCTGGAGCGTGGGTCCGACGATGATCCCGACGGCGGTCGCCCCCACGATCACCTGCCAGGCCCAGAAGATGAACCAGTTGAGGGCCCGACTGGCGACGGGATGGAACGTCATCCGCGGCACCGCCCAGTTGAGCGCCCCCAGAAACGCATTGGCCAGGAACCCGTAGGCGACCGCGTTGGTATGGATCATTCGCCACCGACCGGGCGAGAGCAACTCAACCCCTTTGAGTGGATTCCAGTGCACCAACTGGAGGGCCATCAGGATGCCGGCCAGCATCGAGATCGTGAGAAACACGAGCCCGGCCACGAAATGGGCCATCACGATCCTCTCGTCGACGAGGTCGTCGTGAGCAGGAACCGTCGCCTCGGCGACGGCAGCGGAAGCGGGTTTCATACGTGCTCCGTCTGCGGGCGATAGGGGCGGAATTCGCCCCAGGGATAGATCAGCGCCATCGTCCAGCCGAAGACAAGGTGGGTCGCGAGCGCCACCCACCAGGGCAGGTGCCGGTTGTCCACAATCCAATTGCCCCCAAAGAGCAAGGGCTGGATCCAGGAAATCAGGATGTAGAAGTTCACGAGCCAGATCGCCACGGCGACGACCGTCGCCCAGACGAGCCGGGCCGCCAGCCCGCCCTGTGCCGCATACCGCGAAAGCACGACCTGGAAAATGATGCCCAGCAGCATCCCGGTGGCGATATAGAGGACACAGCCCATGGCGAGCGCCAGACCGTTCTCGAAGGCGGGATCGAGCGCCTTCTCGCCCATCCCGAACGTGAGATAGACGCGGATGATCTGCAGCGGATCCTTGCCGGCCAGGCTCGCGCCGATGATGTTGAACATCAGGCTCGCCAGCGCCCCGACCATCCCGAGAAAGAAGCCCGCGGTCGCGTGGTAGGTGAGGTAGTAGCCGCGGCGAGCCCATTCACCCGCCACCCGGCCGAATCGCTCCGCATCGATCTCCGCCTGCAGCCGGGCCGCCTCGTCCTGGAGCCGCGCCAGCCGGGCCTCACGTTCCGCGATGCTTTCGCCGCTCACTGCCGGTCCTCCGCGAACATGAGTCCACCCGGGCCGTCGCTCCGCACCCCGGCTGCGTCCTTGGCCGGGGCGGCCTGCTCTTGGAGAACGTCGTAGATCGCTTCCTGGCAATCAGGAGGCACCCGATTGTTCTCGATCACGGCCGTGACGAAGTGGACGAGGTGCCAGATTCGCTCCGACCGCTCCTCGGGCGTCTCGTCGATGGCCGTGTTGGGATCCTTCGACGAGGGCATCGGAGTGCCGTTGATCCCGGAATAGATCCGCCGGTAGATGTCGATCGGCCGCCGACCGCCGTGGAGCATGCCCATCGCGAGATTCGCTGGATAGGCCGTGCGGCCCCAGATGTCCTGGCCGACGTCGGCCGACTTGCTGCCGCGGGCGTCGGGGCCATGGCACTTGATGCAATACAGCTCGGCGAAGGCAACCGCTCCCTGCTGGATCGTCTCCTCGGTCTGAGGAGGATTGACCGTGAGCGGCCGCACCAGTTCGTCTTCTGCTCGGCCCCATGAATCGGCGATGTCCGTGACATATTCGGCGACCACCTCCGGATCGAAGTCGTCCTCCTCATCCAGCTCGGTCTCCGCCTCGCGAATCAGGTCGATTTCAAGCTGGCCGCGAGAGGCCAATACCGTCACGTAGTCGATCACCGCCTCCCGCTCCTCTTCGGAAAGAAAGCGGAAGGCCGGCATGCTCGTTCCCTTGGCCCCATACTTAAGGATGCGCCGCAGATCGTCCCGCCTGGGCTTCGAACCCCGCGGCGTCGATGTGAACTTGAAGACTCCATTCCGGTAATCCCGCGGCGGCGGATTGAGGTGGCCGCCCGCGGGCCCTTTGCCATCGCCGGTCGTACCGTGGCAGCCGGCACACTGGGCCGTGTAAACCTGGCGACCCAACTGAAGGTGCATTCGGTCGAAGCCTGGCCGATCAGCGCCCGCGAGCTGAAAAACACCTGGTTCGCCTCGGGCCTGCGTGCTGACAACGGCCGCCCCCTCGGCGCCCGCATCGGCAGCCTGCTCGCCAGCGGCTTCGCGGGCCTCGACCGCCTTCTCGACAGCATCCTCGTCCGACTCGGCCATCCGGGGATTGGCCGGGGTGCCATGGAACATCGCCAGATAGGCGGCTATCTGCCGCTTGTGCTTCTCGGGCAACGCCAACTTGTCGGCGTCGGCTCGCAGCGTAAACGTGGAATCAGGAAGCCGAGAACAGCCGCAGGCCAGAAGCAGGACAACCGGCAAGGCGACGCGTTGAAGGGGCAACAGCGATCCCGAAAGCATGGCCAGAATAAATCCGGGGCCTCGAGGGCAGGAATGGGCAGGCTTCTCGGCCGCCCTCGACCAAAACTGCCAACATACGATTGCCCGAACCACGTGACAAGCTTTTCGCATCCACTCGTTCGTTGTTCGCGTCACCTTGTTTTCCAACCTCTTCCTGTCGGAAATCTCTGCACCGGCAAGGTTGCCCGAGACGATAGACTTGATGGTCTCGTCGGTGAAGCGGAAGGATGCGGGAACGGCTCGCATGCATTGACCTTCCGGCGAGCGACGAGCCCGCCCAAACCGGCGGGGTCACTGCCTGTCCCTCTCACTCGGAGCATCTCACCTCCCATGGCCAAATCATCCCGCGGCGTGCGCCCCTCTGCCAATGGTCCCCAGACCCTCTTGACGCTGGCTGAGCGGCGGATCCTCGACAGCAGTGTCGGCCGGTCTCTCACCGAAGCCTCCCAGAAACAACTGCAGGCCACGCTGACCAAGGCGCGGAGCCTCCGAAACAAATGGCAGGATCTCTTCAAGCGGCAGACGATGGCCACCAAGCGGACGGCCAATCCTGGCGACCAGGCCAACACTCGCTCGCTCGACAAGTCGGAACTCTTCGCCGCGGCCGTCAAGCGGATCGAAGCCCGCATTGCCGAAGCGGCCGAGGCCGTGACCAAGGCGGTTGCGTCGATGGAGCGGGCCGCAACGGGCGGCGGATCGCCGAAGCCGGCAGCAAAGGCGGCGAAGCAGGTCACCCCGAAGCCGGCGGCGAAGAAGCCGGTCGCCCGCGTCGCCGCAACGAAGAAGACCACCGCGGCCGGCAGCCCGGCCACGGCCAAGCCGGCGACCTCGAAGAAGGCCCGGCAGGCCGGCGCTCGGAAGGCGCTTGCAACCGCGGCAAGCGGTCAGGCGATCGGCTACGACCCCAAGAAGCAACGCTCAGCGAAAGCTTCCGCCACCCGCGCCCAGATCAAGCTCGACGGCCTCTCGACCAGACGAAGGGGACACGACATCGTATCGGGCAAGCGGAAGCAAGCACGACGTGACGGACGGTGACGGCGGCTACTCCCCGAGCTGGAACAACCGCCGAAGAGCGTCGAGCAAGCCGTGCGGCGGTCCCGATCGGCTCTCGGTCCGTAGCGATACGAGCGGTGGGTGCAGCAGTTTGGCGGCATACCGCTCGAAGGCCTGCCGAATCTCATTCCGCTCGGTATCGCCCAGGCCGGGCAGGCGGCGAAACAGCCGGTCGAGTTCGGCTGCGCCTGTCTCGTTCCAGCCGGCCCGCAGTTGCTCGATCACGGGCGCCGTGGTGCGGTGATGCATGTCGGCCATGAACCGCAGGGTCTCTTCCTCGATGATCGCCAGCGCCGCCGGCATCTCCCGCTGCCGGCTCCTGCGGTTGGCATCGCAGGCAGCGACGAGATCGTCCACCGAGTAGAGCCACACGCCCGGCCGGTCGCCGATCCGCGGATCGAAGTCCCGCGGGACCGCCAGATCGAGCACCACGAGCGGCCGCCCCTGCCGGGCCGGCTCGAGGTCGACGAAGAAGCCCTCCGAGACCACCGGCTCGGCAGCGCCGGTCGTGCTGACCACGAGGTCGGCGGCCGTCAACTCGACCCCGAGATCAAGGAATGATCCCGGCCGCGCTCCGAGCCGGGCGGCTAGTTCGACCGCCCGGCTGGCCGTGCGATTGAGCACTGTCACGTCGCGGGCGCCCGCCTCCCGCAGGTAGCGGAGGGTCTCCGCGGCCATCTTGCCGGCCCCGAGTAAGAGCACGCGCTTGTCGTCGAAGCGTTCGAATACACCCGCCGCGAAATCGGCCACGGCCACACTGGGAATGCTCGTTCGTTCGCGGCCGATCGCGGTCTCGGTAGCCACCCGCTTGGCGGTGCGGAGCGCAGCCTGGAACATCCCGGCGGTCAGCGGACCACTCGAACCCTGTTCCTGGGCCAGGCTCCAGGCCTGCTTCACCTGCCCCAGGATTTGCGGCTCGCCGAGCACCATACTGTCGAGCCCGGCCGCCACCGAAAAGAGATGCTGCACCACCGCCTCGTCGCTCTGCCGGGTAAGCACCGGCGCCAGCCGCGCCGGGTCGATCCCGCGGCGGTCGGCCAGAAACGCGATCAGTTCGTCGGCCGCCGGCGCGGGCTGATCGTTCTCCCCTGCGGCATAGAACTCCACGCGGTTGCAGGTCGAGAGGAGGACCGCCTCGCGACCGGGAAACTGCTCCTGGAACGCAGCCAGGGCGGCCGCCGCCTGTTCGGCCGAGAAGGCCAGCCGCTCCCGCAGTTCGAGCGGCACGGTGCGGTGGGTGGCCCCCACCAGCGCGAGCGTCGTCGCCGTTCCGGCGGCCGTGGCGGTCATGCGGCGAGTTCCTCGACAACCGCCGCCGCAGGCCGGCCATGCTGCGACGAACCCATCAGACCCCAGGCCAGGGAACCTGCCAGCACGGCCAGGCTCGCGACCGACAGCCAGGCCGCGATCCGGTCGCTGGCCGGCCGACGCCGCGTGGCCAGCACGATCGCGTCGGCCGCCACGAGCCAGCCCACGACCAGGCCCATTCGTAGCACGACGGGATCGCTCCAGGGCACCGACTCGGGGAGCTTCACGGCATTCAGCACGATGCCCGACACGAAGCCAGCCACCGCCGTCCAGGCCGCGATCCCCAGCATCCGATGCGTCCATGTTGCGAGCCGTTCCAGGCTCGGCATCCGAAAGCCGCGGACGGGCGCCTGCTTCCGAGCCAGCCGACCAGCCTGGATCAGCCACATCAATCCGGCCACGGCCCCGAGCGTCACGCAGACGCTGAAAGCAAGGTTGAAGCTGCCGTGGATGCGGGCCCAAGCCCGGGCGGCGGGGCTCTGGAGAAAGGGCTGGTCGGAGGCGAACGTCGCCGCGCCGATCAGCGCGAGCACAACCGGTAGCAGGAACAGCCCAACTGGCGTCCGCGGGTTGACGAGCGTGAGCCAAAGATAGCCTGCGGCCAAGAGCCAGGCCGTCAACAGGTACCAGTCGAACGGACTCGAGAGCGGCACGGCCGACTCGGTCACGGCCCGCCATGAAAGAAACAGCGTATGCGCGAGCAGCCCCGCCGCGGCAAAGCCCACCATGACCACACCGCGGACGCCCGAGCGAAACACCAGCCGCGAGGCCTCGCAGGCAAGCGCCACCGCATAGCTGGCGGCGAAGCAGACGAGCGAAATGCCGGAGAGAAAAGCGGTCATGATGATCTAGGTTCGGCCCGCCAGCCCCGGCGGAAAACCGAATACTTCACTATATACAGAGAGAGTCGGGCTGGCGTCCGACGGGATCGGCCCATCTGCGGCCGGGGAGGGGTTGCCCATGCCCCGAGAGCCGGCGTCGGCGGCAAGCGAAGGCAGGGAGCCGGGCTCTGCA
Organism: uncultured Candidatus Kuenenia sp.; assembly: GCA_964453165.1. Lineage (GTDB taxonomy): Bacteria > Planctomycetota > Planctomycetia > Pirellulales > UBA1268 > QWPN01. Next base: position 28,850 of record CAYVNX010000009.1, read on the forward strand.
CGGCGACCCTAAGCCGGAGCCGACGCGGGTCGGCGGCCACGGCGCGAAAGGTCCACACGTCCGGCGACGCGGCATGGGGAATCCCGACCCCAGCGTCGACTATGCTTCAGCCCTGCACACCCGACCGCCTCCTTCTATTGAGTCCCCATGAATGCGATTCCTTCGCCGCCGAACAGTCCCACCGACCCTCGGCAGCAGGCGCTCTTCATGCGGGCCTGCCGGCGGGAGCCGGTGGAGCGGACGCCCGTCTGGCTGATGCGGCAGGCCGGTCGGTATTTGCCAGAGTATCGAGCCGTGCGGTCCAAGGTCGGCTTTCTGGAACTCTGCAAGACACCGCGGCTCTCCGCCGAGGTGATGATCGCCACGGTCGAGCGGCTAGGGGTCGATGCGGCGATCATCTTCAGCGACCTGTTGCCCATCCTCGAGCCGATGGGACTCGAACTCGAATTCACCGCGGGCGAGGGCCCGGTGATTCACAACCCGGTTCGCGAGCCTGCCGACCTCGACCGGATCCGTGAACTGGAGGACGTCGATCGCGTCGGGTTCGTGATGGAGACCGTCGCGGCCACGCGGGCAGGACTCGACGATTCCATTCCGGTGATCGGCTTCGCCGGGGCCCCGTTCACGCTGGCCGGCTATTGCATCGAGGGTGGCACGAGCAAGGCCTGGACGGCGACCAAGTCGTTCATGATCAGGCATGAATCCGCCTGGCACGACCTGCTCGCGCGAATCGCCCGCGGCGTGAGCCGCTACCTCGTGGCCCAGCTCGACGCCGGGGCCCAGGTGGTGCAGCTCTTCGACAGCTGGGTCGGCTGCCTGGGCCCGGAAGACTACCGCCGCTACGTCCTCCCCCACGCCCGGACCGCGATTGCGGCCGCCGCCGCCCGGGCGCCGGTGATCCACTTCGGCACCGGCAATCCCGAACTGCTGCCCTTGTTGGCCGAGGCCGGCGGAAGCGTGATCGGGATCGACTGGCGGATCGATCTCGATCGCGGTTGGGAACTCGCCGGCCGGGATCGCGCGGTGCAGGGCAACCTCGACCCGATCGTGTTGCTGGCCGACCGCGACACCGTGCGGCGGAGGACCCAGGCCGTGCTCGCCAGCGCGGCGGGCCGACCGGGCCACATCTTCAACCTCGGCCATGGAATCCTGCCCGGCACACCGGTCGAGAACGTGCTGGAACTCGTCGCGACCGTGAAAGCAGGCTGACGCCGACCGCCGCACCGTGCGGCCGGTTCCCGCCGCCGACTCCGCCGGGGTACACTGGGCGGTTTCGCGGTCCGCGGTTCTTCGGACGGTCCGCACGCCGCCGCCCGTCCCGCCCGAAGGCTCCATGAAGACCCTCGAAAGCCGCCTCTTCCACCTCTTCGACCCCGCTGAAGTCTCCGCAGCCCGCGAGTTGGTGCCCGCCTCGGTCTCCTGCCCGCGTGTAGGCCAGGTTCGGGCGACGGTTCCCTTCGCCGGCGAAGACCATGAGGTGGTGCTTGAATTGTCGGCCCATCGCCGGGGCGGCATGACCCTCGAAAGCCAGTGCAGCACGCCAGCCGGCCAGGACGGCCGCCCCTGCGCGGTCTTGGCGGCGGTGCTGTTGGAGGTCGATCGGCGGGGGCTGCTCTCCGGCATCCACGACCAGACCCCGGTGACCCTCGACATCGTCGGCGGCGACGGACAAACAAATGACGATCCGGCGGCAGCCTTCGACGACCCGATCGAACCAAACCCGACCGCAGCCGCGGCCGCCGAACCCCTCGGCGGTCGACCGCGGCCCGCGGCAGGTCGAAGCGGCCCAAGGCTGGCCCCGTGGGCGGCCGAACTCGAGGAGCGACGGCGGCTGGTAGAGCCTGCGGTCCGGGCCCATGGCGTCGAGATTCCGGATACGCGACGCACGGGCGGCGCGCTGGTGTTCCTCCTCGACACGGTCGCCTCGGCCGACGCGCGGGCCGCGGTGGTCACGCCCTGCCGGATGCAACTCGATGTCGCCGGTAACGCCACCGGCAGGCCGCGAGCCGTGATCATCGGTCCAGGCGAGGTCGAACTGGACACCCTCGACGCCCAGGAACGAGACCTTCTCCAGCGTCTGCTCGGCGCGAGCGGTGCGACGGACGGCAGCCTGCCACCCCCGCTCGAACGCCGCACGATCGCCAAGATCGTGATCTCACCGCAGTCGGCCGCCGCACACCTGGCGGCCCTGTGCGAAGCCGGCCGCCTCGTCGTTCAACCCGAGCCGCGACGGGCGCCCGAGCAGATCGTGCCCCTCACCTGGGATGGAGGCCGCCCTTGGGAATTCGCTTTCGTCATCGAGCCCGACGACGATGCACTCCCACGGAGCCGGCGGACCGCGAGCGACGACGATCAGCCGCCTCCCCGTCCCGCGAAGGCCACCCTCACCGCGGCCCTCGTGCGGGGCAGCGAACGAAAGGATCTCCGCGAGCCGAGAGCGATCCTCAAGTCGGGCATCGTGGTGTTCAGCGACCGGATCGCGCGGCTCGTCGCCAGCCCGGCGGCCGCCTGGATCGATCAATTCGAACGCCGCGGCCCGATCGAACTGGCCGCGACTCAGGTCGACGGCCTTATTGAACGGATCGCGCTGTTGGCCGACGTGCCCCGGGTCGTGCTGCCTGCCTGGACGGGCTGGCGAATCGAGTCGGGCCCACCCTTGCCCAAGCTCGTGCTCGACGACTCGCCGGCCGTATCCGACGAGGAGCCAGAACCGGGACAGCGGCGGCGGCGGCCCCAGGCCCGTGTCCAGCTTGCCGGCCGGATTTGGTTCGACTACGCCGGGATTCTGATCGCGGCCGACGACCCTGCGGGCGGCGCGGCCGACGCCGACCGGCGGGTCTTCATCCGCCGGAACCGTCCCCAGGAGCGGGAGGCGCTGGCGGTGCTGCCGCGGCATGGCTTCACCGCACCGCGCGGCGCCGCAGTCGATGGTGGCGAGTTGCTCCATCACGTCGAGGTCGCCCGGAATCGCCTCGATGGATCGGTCTCGCAGTTGGCGGCCACGGGCTGGGCTGTCGAGGTGGCAGGCCGCCGCTACCGTCCGGCCGGCAGCGTGGCGTGGAACGTCACCAGTGGGATCGACTGGTTCGAACTCTCGGCCGAGATCGACTTCGGCGGTGTCTCGGCAGGCCTGCCCGCCTTGCTCGAGGCGCTGACCGCTGGCAGCCGGTCGGTGGAACTGGCCGACGGCACGGTCGGGATCCTGCCCGAGTCGTTCGCCACCGACCTGGCGCCGTTCGTCGCCTTGGCCCAGAAGCACGATGGGCGACTGCGATACGGCCGAATTCAGGTAGCCCTGCTCGACGCCCTGTTGGCCGGCCAGGCTCGGACTCGCTTCGACGAAGCGTTCGAGCAGTTGCGGGATCAACTTGCGGCCGGCGAGAAGCCCGACGCGGAGCACGAGCCGGATGGATTTCAGGGCACGCTCAGGCACTACCAGCGGGAAGGGCTCGGTTGGCTCGTCTACCTCGAAGGACTCGGGCTTGGCGGGTGCCTCGCCGACGACATGGGTCTCGGCAAGACGATCCAGGTTCTGGCATTGTTCGTTCGACGGAAGGCGGCCCTGGCCGCCAGCGGAATCCCCCCGCGGCCGAGCCTCGTCGTCGTGCCCAAGAGCCTCGTCTTCAACTGGATCGAGGAGGCGACCAAGTTCGCGCCGATGCTGCGGGTCGCCAACCACACCGGCAACACCCGCTCCGACGCCGCCGATGATCTGTCGGCGTATGACATCGTGATCACGACCTACGGCACGCTCCGCCGTGACATCATCCACCACCGAGAGCGGGAGTTCGACTACGTCGTGCTCGACGAAGCGCAGTCGATCAAGAACGCAGCCAGCCAGGCGGCCAAGGCCTGTCGGCTCCTGCGGGCCCGACACCGGCTGGCCCTCACCGGCACACCGGTCGAGAACCACATCGGCGAGCTGTGGAGCCTCTTCGAATTTCTCAATCCGGGCCAGCTCGGCAGCGCCGCCCGGCTGCGGCGGTTTCTGGCCGACGGCCGCGGTAGCGCCGAGGTGGTCGCTCGGGCCGTGCGTCCCTACCTCCTCCGCCGCACCAAGACCGAGGTGCTCTCCGACCTCCCCGAAAAGACCGAGCAGACGCTGTTCGTGGAACTCGGCGAGACCCAGCGGAAGGCCTACGACGAACTCCGTCATCACTTCCGCGCGGAGCTGTCGGGCAAGATCGGCCGGCTTGGCATCGGCCGTTCGCGGATCGCCGTGCTCGAAGCCCTGCTGCGGCTCCGGCAGACGGCCTGCCATCCCGGCCTCGTCGATCCGGCCCGGCTCGACGACGCCTCGGCCAAGCTCGACACGCTCATGGAGCAGCTCGACGAGGTGATCGACGAAGGGCACAAGGTGCTCGTGTTCAGCCAGTTCACGAGCTTCCTGGCGATCCTCCGCCGCCGCCTCGAAGCCAAGGCGATAGTCTATGAATATCTCGACGGGCGAACCACCGACCGCCAGGCCCGCGTGGCCCGCTTCCAGGAAGATCCCGACTGCCGGCTGTTCCTCGTGAGCCTCAAGGCGGGCGGCCAGGGTCTCAACCTTACTGCGGCTGACTACATCTACATCCTCGACCCCTGGTGGAACCCCGCCGTCGAGGCCCAGGCCGTCGACCGCGCCCATCGCATCGGCCAGACCCGCCGCGTCTTCGCCTACCGCCTGATCGCCCGCGACACCGTCGAAGAGAAGATTCTCGCCCTCCAAGACAAGAAGCGGGAACTCGCCGAATCGATCGTGCGAGCCGACGAGAGCGTGATCTCGGCCCTCACTCCAGAAGACGTCGAACTGCTGCTGTCGTGAGATACCGGGGAAACACGGCCTGCAGCCTGTCCGAATAGAGACGGCCCCGGGTCAGGTTTGGCTGGGCCAATCCTGGGCCAGTGGAGACCGGATTCCGCAGGCTGCAAGCCTGCGGCCACGGGTCGATCGGCCCAAGGCCCCCACAAGCACTTCCACCCACAAGCCCTGAACACGCGATGCAGGGAGGGGTTGCCAGTGCCCCGAGAGCCGGCCTAGGAAACCAGCGGAGCCATGGATGGCGAAGCGCAGTTTCCTCGGAGTGAGCGAAGCCCAGGATGGGCGCAGCGAACGTCCGGCGACGGGGCATGGGCAACCCCGACCCACCAGGCGACGCTGCCTCTGCCCCGCAGAACCAGCGAACGCCGACGACCGTCCCGCCTCACCAAATTCTCATGTTCGCGAGCCTCTCGGCAGCGAACATACTTGTTTTGTATCCCGGCAAGTCACCTTCGCCCCTCGTTCCCTCCATACCGATGCCAGACACCCTCGTGCACCAGGACCCGGACGTGAAGCATTCGTCGTCGAAGCTCCGCAGCGGACAAGCGGCCCGTGACCGGCACCAGATTCTCGTCGTGGATGACGAGGACGACCTGCTCGAACTCGTCAACTACAACCTCACAAAGGAGGGCTACGACGTCGCCTGCGTCGGCAGCGGCGAAGAAGCTCTCAAGGCGGTACGGCGAGAGCTTCCCGATCTGATCGTGCTCGATCTGATGCTGCCGGCCGTCGACGGCCTCGAGGTCTGCCGGCGGCTGAAGGCCGACGCCCGAACACGCGACGTCCCGATCATCATGCTCACCGCCAAGAGCGAGGAACGGGACATGATCGCCGGCCTCGACCGCGGTGCGGATGATTACATCGCGAAGCCATTCAGCCCCCGGGTGCTGACGGCTCGAATCAAGGCGCTCTTGCGGCGGCGGGATGCGGCCAAGGAGGCGGAGGCAGAAATCACGATCGAGGCGCATGAACTCTCGATCCACCCCGGTCGTCACGAGGTGACGCTCGCCGGCCAACTCCTGGAGCTGACCTACACGGAATTCGCCCTGCTCCAGTTTCTGGCCAAGCGGCCGGGCTGGGCCTACACCCGGACGCAGATCGTCGACGCGGTCAAGGGAGAGGATTATCCTGTCACCGAGCGGTCGGTCGACGTTCAGGTTGCCGGCCTCCGCAAGAAGCTCGGAACCTTCGGTTCCTACATCGAGACCGTCCGCGGCGTGGGCTACCGGTTCCGGGCGTGATCCTCGTCCTCCCGGCTCGCCCTCATGCCTCGCACGCGGCTCGTCTGGCACCTCTTCGCAGCCTGGTGCCTGCTCGTGGGCGGGGTGCTCGCCGGCTGCTTCTGGCTGGCGAGCGTGCAGCTTTCCTCCCTGGCCACCGAGTCACAGCGGCAGCGGCTCACCGACCTCGGCCGCGGATTGCATCGAGCCGCCCGAGACGAGCTGCCCACGGGGGAGCCGGCCGAGATCGCCCGGCGGCTTCACGAACTCGCCGCCGGCCAGGGGCTGGAGTTCGACCTGCTGGCCGCCGATGGCACCCCGTTGAACGCGAGCCGACCGGACCAGCCGCCGACGGCCGATGACGTGGTCTCGTCAGGCCGCCCCGTGCAACCTGGCCCGGCGGCGGCCGGTGGCCGCTACGACGTGGCCACCGGCCGCCGCTATCTCTCCGTCACGATCCCGCTCGACGACGAGGCTGCCGCCGGGCTGCGGGTGACTGCCGCCACCACCGCGACCGATCGAGCGCTGTGGCGGTCGCTGGGCTGGCTGACAGGCGGCCTCGCGGCGATCGCCGCGGTGGCGATCGCCGCCGGCTGGCTCGTGTCCCGGCGGACGGCCCGGCCCGTCGAGGAACTCTGCGCGGCAGCCGCCCGCCTCGCCGCGGGGGATGTCGATGCCCCCCTGCCTTCGACCGAGCTCGCCGAGGTGACGGGCCTGAGCGAGGCGTTCGGACTACTTCGCGAGCAGCTCGTGGAACGGGGGCTGACGATCGGCCGCCAGGGCACACAACAGGAGGCCGTGCTCGGCAGCATGATCGAGGGCGTGCTCGCCATCGACGCGCGGCAGCGGATCGTCGGTATGAACCGGGCCGCGGCCGCCCTGCTCGGCATCGACCTCGAGGGGGTGATCCGGCGTCCGCTTCAGGAGGTGATTCGCAACCCCGACCTCCGCCGATTCGCCCTGCTGGCCATCGACTGCCGCGAGCCGGTCGAGGACGACATCGTGCTCCGGGGTGGCCGCGACCGCACGCTCCGGCTGCGCGGCACCGCCCTCCGCGACCTCTCGGGCGAAGGGGGCGCCGTCATCGTGCTCAACGACGTGACCGACGTGCAGCGGCTGGAGAGTGTCAGGCGGGATTTCGTGGCCAACGTGTCCCACGAACTCAAGACCCCGGTCGCCTCGATCAAGGGCTTCGTCGAGACGCTTCTCGACGGCGCCCTCGACGATCCGGCCAATGCGCGTCGGTTTCTGGAGATCGTGGGCCGACAGTCCGACCGTCTGGCCTCGATCATCGAGGATCTTCTGGCACTGTCGCGGATCGAGCAGAGCGAAGGTGCCGGCAATCTGCCGCTGGAGACCACCCAGATCGCCGACGTGTTCTCCGCAGTGATCGCCGACTGCGAACCTCGGGCCGATGATCGGTCGATTCGCCTCGACGTGACCTGTTCCGAGGGTATCGACGCCGAAGTCAACCCGCCCCTGCTCGAGCAGGCGGTCATCAACCTCGTCGACAACGCCATCAAGTACAGCGACCCAGGCCGCACCGTGTGGCTGAACGCGGAGTCACTCCCGACTGCGACCGCCGGTGAGGTGGTGATCCGAGTGCGGGACGAAGGCAGCGGGATCGACGCGGAGCACCTCCCCCGTCTGTTCGAGCGGTTTTATCGCGTCGACAAGGCCCGCAGCCGCACACTCGGCGGGACGGGTCTCGGCCTGGCCATCGTCAAGCACATCGTGCAGGCCCACGGCGGCACGGTCACCGTCGATAGCACGCTCGGCGTCGGCAGCACCTTCACCATCCGGCTCCCTCGAGCGCATCCGAGATAGGTGGAAACCCGAGGTGGGGTCAGACGTCGCGGTGCGGCCGGGCGTGGAAGTCGAGGATCTGCTGCCAGGCTTCGGCGGGAGTCTCCGCGTAGCTGAAAAGGTCGAGGTGGTGATCGGCGATCACGCCCGAATCGGCCAAAAACTGGAAGTCGATCACCCGCGACCAATATTCCCGGCCGAAAAGGATGATCGGCACGGGCTGCATCCGGTGGGTCTGTCGGAGCGTAAGCGTCTCGAACATCTCGTCGAGGGTGCCGAAGCCTCCGGGAAAGAGCACGACCGCCGCAGCCCGGAGGATGAAGTGGAACTTCCGCAGGGCGAAGTATTTGAATTGGAAGCAGAGTTCGGGCGTGATGAAGGGATTGGGCTGCTGCTCAGCCGGGAGCTTGATGTTGAGCCCGATCGACTTGCAGCCCACGTCGAAGGCCCCACGGTTGGCCGCTTCCATGATCCCAGGACCACCGCCGGTGATCACCACGTAGTCCCGCTGGCTTTCGCACTGGTTGTCGATCGACACGAGCTTGGCGAATTCCCGGGCGGCGTCGTAGAAGTGGCTGTATTCCACCAGTCGCTCCGCCCGTTCCACGGCCCGGGCTGACTTGCGGTCGCCGGGTGCTGCCTCGGCCGTGCGGCGGGCCTCGGACAATCGTCGCTCGGCGGTCGTCCGCTCGACGATCTGGGTACCGCCGAACACGATCACGGTCGAGTGGATCTTGTCGGCCTGCAGCGCGAGTTCGGGCTTGCCGAGCTCGAGGAGCATCCGCACGCCCCGCATCTCCTCCTTCGCCAGCAGCGCCGAATCGTTCTGTGCCAGGAGATAGCTCGGCGATCCGAGAATCCGTTCCATGTTCTCCGCCACGAGCGCCACATCGTCGCCGAGCACCGTGTCCGGAAGAACCGGGCAGGCTTTCGCAGGCCGGGGAGGCGGGCTGGAGACGGGCTTTTTTGCCATCGGAGAAACGCTCCTGTCTGGAGGGAGGGGAGCCGTCGACTCAGGGAGCGGGCGGCGAAAGTTTGAAGGACTGGCCGATCGTGGGCAATTCCACCGCCCAGCCGCGGGTGGTGGCGAGATACTCGGCCATGCCGCGGGCGGCGGGCGGCTCGCCGTGCACCAAGAATGTTTTGTGCGGGGCCGGCATCCCGGCCAACCAACGGCCAATCTCGCTCCGGTCGGCATGCCCGGAGAAGGCGTCGATCTGCCGCACCCGGGCCCGCACGGGCACGTCGCGGCCGTGGATCCGAAGATACTCCGCGCCATCGAGGAGGGTTCGCCCCCGCGTGCCCTTGGCCTGAAAGCCCGCAACGAGCACGGTTGTCTGCTCATCGGGAAGGCGGCGGGCCAGATGATGCAGAATCCGCCCGCCGTTCATCATCCCGCTCGAGGCAATCACGATCCCCGGGCCGCGGTGGGTGTTGATCGCCTTCGACTCGTCGGGCGACCGGGCCAGCCTGACCGACGGATTGACCAGGGTTTCCGCCACGCCGGCCAGCTTGGCCTCGCTGAAGTCGTGCTCCCCGCGGTGGCGACGAAAGATCGCCATCGCCTCGACCGCCATCGGAGAGTCGACCCAGATCGGCACCTCTGGTACCCGCCCGGCTGCCATCAACGTCCGGAGAAGATAGACGAGCTGCTGCGCCCGCCCAACCGCGAACGAAGCGATCAGCATCATGCCGCCCCGGGCCACCGCCTCGTTCACGACCGCTTCGAGTTCGTCGAGCGGCCGGGTCGGCGTGTGATCCCGGTCGCCATAGGTGCTCTCGCAGACAAGATAGTCGCAGGCGGGCGGTGACGCAGGATCGTTGTAGAGCGGAGCGTCGTAGCGGCCGACGTCACCGGAGAACACGATCCGCACGGGCCGATCACCCGGATCGGCAACCTCCGCTTCCAGAAAGGCGCTGCCGAGCATGTGACCGGCCTCGTGAAACCGACCCCGGATCCCATCGGCCGCGGCGAACCAGATACCCCGGTCGATCGGCCGCACCCGGCCGAGGGTCTCGGCGACGTCGCGTTCCTCGTAGAGCGGCAACGCGGGCTTGTGCTTGGCGTAGCCCGTACGATTGGCGTAGGCCGCATCCTCAGCCTGGCACTTCGCCGAGTCGTAGAGCAGGAGCCCGAGGAGATCGGCGGTGGCCGGGGTGGCGAGAATCTCGCCGGAGAATCCCTCCCGCACCAGCCGCGGCAGCCAGCCCGAGTGGTCGATGTGGGCGTGGGTGAGCACCACGGTGTCGATCGTCCGAGCCGCCACGCCGAGTGGCTCCCAGTTCTTGAGCCGCAGCCGCTTCTCCCCCTGAAAGAGCCCGCAGTCGATCAGGATCCGACTGCCGCTCGAGGCGAGCAGATGCCGCGACCCCGACACCACGCCGGCCGCTCCGAGAAAGGTCAATTCCGCCATCCGCTTGCTCCCAGTCCTTGCACTCGCCGTTCCGTGTCTGTCTCAGGGCTTTCTGACCGGTGGCTGCCCGTGACCGCCCCGCTTCGTTTCGCCCGCCACGGCGACGCTCTCCGAGTCGATCCGCAGCGACTCGAGCCAATGGCTCGTGCCGCCGCCCTCGTGGGTCGAAGGAATGTACACCTCCAGCACGAGACGATCCTCCAATCGCCGAATCTCTGTCACGAGGCCCAGCCCTCCCAGCCGGTAGCCGATTTCCCGCAGGATCGGCCCGCGGGGAATCGGCAGGCTGCCCAGCCGGGCGTCGGCCAGCGTGAGCGCCACGTGGTTGGGCTCGATCAGGCGGATCGTCGCCTCAACCCAGGCAGTCGCCGCCAGCGGTTCGCGGCCGACCCGGCAGCCTGCCCGCAAGCCTCCGGGTAGGAGTTGAATCCGGGGTGATGCGATCCCTTCGGGCAGGAGGCCGGCGTGGTTCCGCGGCAGATCGACCGCTAGCCAGGCATTGCACTGCCGTTCCGTAAACGCTCCATCCCACGCACCCTCGCGGACGAAGGCGGCATGGATGGCCGCGACGTCGGTGATCAGACGCCGCACGTCTTCCTCGGCGGTGGCAGCCGCAGCCGCAGTTGGCCGGCCCGCGAGCGGCCCGCCGACCGGCAGCCGCTCCCGATGAAACGCCGGCTGCCGCAACGCGGCCGCCACGAGAGCGGCCAGGCTCACCAGGGCGACCGCGACCACGCCCCAAAAAAACCGTCGCGGCCGACCTGGCGGGGTGGGCCGCGACGGCTCGAAGTCGTCGGGAGGAGGGGCGAGATTCAGTTCGTTGTCCACCATTGAATTCTGACGGACCGACGTCCGCCGGGGCAAATCCCGGACGTCGTCAGCCCGTCGGTTTTCAACCCACGCAGCGAAACAGCCCGGACAATGGCAGTTCCGCCTCGGTCTCGAGCATCACCTCCCCCAGCGACTCGTCGTCGAGTTCGTCCCGCAGCACGCGAACATGCGGCGGGGCCTGGATCCCTATTCGCACCTTGTCGCCGCTGACTCGCACCACCGTCACCACCACTGAATCACCGACCCGAATCCGTTCGTTCTGCTTGCGGGAAAGCACCAGCATGAGAGGACCTCCGGTTGTCCTGGGATATGAATGGGATGAATCTAGCGGAGGATATGTACAAATGTCAATGCACTCCGGCGGCTGGTTTTGCCGCGGGAATCCACCGGCTCCGAACGTCCCCCGAGCGCCCGCCCCTTCCGGCCGCCGGCTGCGGACGCGATCGGTGGGATCGCGACGCGGCGGATTAGGAAAGATGTGAGCCTGAGGAAACATCGTCCGCTCAGGCGGTCTTTCTTGCCTCGATGTCACACCGCGCGGACGGAACCTGTTGTGCCGATCGCACCGGGCCCCTTGGCAGAGAGGTATTCTCGACATGAACATCGCAGTTCGAGGAGCGTTCAACCGTGAATCAGGATCCGCACCAGACCTATCGGACCGCGATGCAGTGCTTGCGGGCTGGGGATTTGGCCCAGGCCGAGACGCTCCTCCAGATGCTGTTGGGGCAGTTTCCGAATGATCTGAATGTGCTTTACGGTCTCGCGGAGATCGGCTTCAGAACCGGACGGGCCGATCTCGTCATCGCGATGATGCGTCGCTGCATCGAACTGGATCCAGCCGACGGCGGGGCCTACCACAACCTCGGCAATGCGCTCCGGTCAGCGGGCTACCACGAGGAGGCGCTCGCCACGCTGACGGCGGCCATCAGCCGGATGCCCAACCCGGCGGACGCGCACAACAGCCTGGGCCTCGTCTTCAAAGACCTCGGACGGATGGACGAAGCCCTGGCGGCGTTTCGCCGGGCGGTGTCGCTCAACCCGTCGTTCGTCACCGCGCACAGCAACCTGCTGATGTTCCTGAACTACCATCCCGGGATCGGACCCCAGGAGCTGTTCGACGAACATCGCAGCTTCTCACGGGAACACGAACTTCCCCTCAAGCCCCCGTTCCTCCGGCACGCCAACGACCGCACTCCGGATCGCACACTGCGGGTGGGCTATGTGTCGTCCGATCTCAGACTGCACTCGGTGGCCTTCTTCCTGCTGCCACTGCTCGAGAACCACGACCGCGATCAGGTTCACGTCACCGCCTACTCCAATAGCGCGGTGGTGGATGAGATCACGAACCGCATGCAGCTATCCGTCGATGCCTGGTGTTCGATCGCCGGGGTGGCGGATGAGCAGGTAGCGAACCGCATCCGCGCCGACCGAATCGACATCCTCGTCGATCTCGCCGGACACACAGCCGGTCAGCGGCTGCAACTCTTTGCCCGCAAGCCCGCGCCGGTTCAGATCACGTGGCTGGGGTACCCCGGAACCACCGGGCTGGACGCCATGGACTACCGCTGCAGCGATCCGCTGGCCGATCCGCCGGGCGATGCCGCACGGTGCTCCAGTGAGCGGGTTCTGCGTCTGCCGCGGACGGCCTGGTGTTACACACCCCTTTCCGGCGCTCCGGACGTGGCGCCGCTGCCCGGGCTGAGCACGCCGGGAATCACCTTTGGCAGCTTCAATTCGTTCGGCAAAATCTCCTCGGCGACGCTGGACATGTGGGCCGAGATACTTGAGCAAACACCCGGCTCGCGCTTGGTCCTGAAAAACGTCGCCATGGGGAGCCCGACGGCCGTCAGGGAGACCGAGCAACGGCTGGAATGCCGTGGCATCGACCCGGGTCGGCTCGAACTGCTGGATCGGACCCCGTCCCTGGTGGATCATCTCAACCACTACAACCGCATCGACGTGTCGTTGGACACGTTCCCGTACCACGGCACGACGACCACCTGCGAAGCGTTGTGGATGGGGGTGCCGACGATCACGCTGGCGGGGCCCAATCACGCGACCCGCGCGGGGGTGAGCCTGCTGACGAACGTCGGCCTGGGCGCGCTGGTCGCACAAACTCCGAAGGAGTACGTCGAGCTCGCCGTGAGGTTGGCCGCAGACCGAGCCAGCCTCGCCGGGATTCGTGCAGGCCTGCGGCGACGGATGCTCGAATCGCCGCTGATGGACGGCCCCTCCTTTGCCCGCGACATGGAGGCTGCCTACCGACAGGTGTGGCGGGCGTGGTGCGGGCAGGCGTGAACCTCGCCCCGACGGCCAGGCCTGGGGTTGCTTTCAGCGGGACGAGGAACCGAATCTCGCGCGAATCAACTCCAGACGGCGTGTCATCTCGTCACCGGCCCAGCCGAGCCGCCCAATCAGCTCTAGCCGAGGCCGCGCGGCCGGGCCGGTGAAGTACGACGAGAAGGCGGACCTCGCTTCGAACGCCTCCAGCGAGGCGGCCAGCAGCCACTCGCGAACGCGTCCCTCGGGCGGGATGCCGTCGAAGCGTTCGCAGGGCGGCAGGAACGGACGGCGAAGTTGCAGGCCTGGGTCCTGGTCGATGGCGGAGAGGAGTCGTTGCAGCGTCTGCACCGCAAGCGACCGGGAGCCATGCTCGTGGGCCAGCCTCGCCAAGGTGGAGAGCATGGCGGGTGAGGGCTGCACTTTGCAGGCGTCCAGCAGCAGCCGCAACGCCCGCCCCATGGCCCCCAGGCGAACCGCCGCCGGCTGGGATCGGTCATGGCTGCAGGCATACAGTGCCAAAACGTCGACCATCACGCCCACGGCGGATTCGGCCGACCATGGCATGTCCAGGTCCGCGGCGAAGGGAAGACCGGCGAACATGCGGCTCCAGGAGTACCGCGTGTCGCCAGCGAGTCGCACCAGTTCGAACTCGTCGACGGCAGCGTCGCCGTGCTCGACGAGCCATCCCTCCGTTGCCAATTCAGCCGCACGGTCTGGCTTACACGCAAAGAGATTGAGCAGATAGTCGTCCGGACGTTCGTCGGGCCCGAAGGCCGCGAGCATGCCAAGGCCGGGAACCAGCCGATACGATCTGTACCCCATTCCCGTGAAGCGCTCTGTCAGCTCAAGGTGCCAGGTCGCGCCGGCCTTGACCTCATAGAGCACCAAGGGAGAGCGGGTCGCAAAAAACCTCGCCCCGCCTTCCAGGATCCGTGATTCCTCCCCCTCGGCATCGATTTTCACCACGCGGATATCCCGCCAGCCGTACTGGTCCATGCAGGCGTCGAGGGTGGTCAGGTGCACCGTCTCGAACTGCCCCGACGGCACGCCCGATTGGACAATGGCATTGAGCTCCGAATTTGCGTTGAGGCCCAGACGGGCAGTCCCCGGGGCACTGGAGAGGGCCCGCTGATTCACCACGAGCTGGGCAAATCCATTCGTGGCCACCGAGCCGGCGAGGATTCCGGCCGTGCCGGAGGCTGGCTCGAAGGCCCAAACCTGTCCCTGCGGGCCGACAGTGCGGGCCATGGAGAGCGCGTAGACACCGTAATTCGCGCCAACATCGATCACCTGATCACCGGGCCGCACCAAGCGACGCAGGAAGCGGATCTCGTCCTCGAACCAGTCGCCCTGCTCCCGCAGCACATACGGCGTGATCAACTCGAGCGAATCGGGGACGACGACCTTTGTGCCGTCGGCCAGGCTCAGTGTCACGAGTTGCGTCATGGTTTCTCGTCATCGTACGCACAGGCAACCGGACTCCGGCTCGCCGCACCCGTCGCCTGCGTTCGTTCGTGCCGGGATTCGGGCTGCTCTTGGGGCTCGTTCGCCCCGCAAGCGATGGCTCCCTGCCCATCCCGGCTCCGGTCTCCTGACTCACTCCGCGGAGGCGGAAGCCGGCCGATCCATGAAGGCGGCGAGTCCAACCCGCTCTGCGGCGGCCACGGCATGGCGCGCTTCCTCGAGCCTCGCCTGGTCCGAGGCGAGCAGCCGCGGATGGCTGCGGTGGACCGAGCGATAGCGATCGGTGCCACCCGCCAGCAGCCCGGCCCGAGGCTCGATCTCGAGCGTCACCTCGGCGGGGATGGCCGCCTCGTCGTCGAGACGCTCATTGAGGGCCAGGCGGGGAAAGGGAGGAATGCCGCCCGGCTGGAGCAACGCCTTGAGCAGGATCGCCGTGTCGGCAAACCGGCGGTAGGTCTCGGCGGCCTCGGGCGAAGGAGCTTCGACGTGGGCGACCGCGTACCGTACCCGTGGCCCAGCCAACTCCAACTGGCCGTCGGATTCTTTGATCCCAGCAGCGACGTCGGGCCCGCCGGCCCAACGGACGAGCCGATCGTCGCTTTCTCGCGCCCATCGTGCCAGCGAGACGCTCAATCGCTCGAGTCTGATTAGGGGAATTTCGGTCTTCAGTCGCCGCACCGGATCGATGACCACGATCCGCTCGCGGGCCGGGTCGTGCAGCACGATCTCCGTCAGTTCCATCGCCTCGCCTGCGGCTGCTCGATCCTTCGGCAACTCGAGGAAGTCCCAGGCAACCCCCTCGTGAAAGAGCGTCAAGCTCCGGGCAACGGGCGCGGCGGCGCTGGCAAACAGTTCGCTCTCGACTCGAAACGTGCACGGCTCGGGAAAGGGCCGGGGCTCCTCTGGCGAATCAGCGACGAGGGTCGGGGTGAAAGACACGAAGGCCAATGCGATCAGGAGCAGGATTCGGATTTCGCGCATGCCGAAGGACTCCAGAGGGCGGCTCGGTGACCGGGGAAGGTAGCGGGGAGGGGCAAGCGGCGATAGGCCGGCTCGAACGGATCTCGGACGGCAGAGGCGAGGAGTTGGCACCCCAGGACGGTAGGCACGGGGTCGGCGAACGCTCGCGGCGGGATTGGGGCCCGCGGATCGGCTCATGGTGGCCGGCCGCGCCCAACGGCCCGGTGCCCCCGGACGCGCGTCCGGGGCTTTTATTCGGATGAAGCATCGTGTGATTCCTGCGATCCGCGGGCGGTCTGGTACGCTCCAGGGGTCACTGAGCCGCCGATCATGCCGTCATTTTCAGCTCTCCGCTGGTTCGCGCCCCTCGCCGCCTTAAGCCTGTGGAGCCTCGCGACTGCTGCGGTGGGAGCCGAGCCCGACTGGCCCCAGTGGCGCGGTCCGGCGGGAGACGGCCACGCCCCAGCCGCCCACGATCTGGCGACCCATTGGAGCGAGACCGAGAACGTCGCCTGGAAGCAACCCCTGCCGGGCCGCGGCTGGTCGTCGCCCGTCATCGGCAACGGGCAGGTCTGGGTGACGACTGCGATCGAACGGGCGGCGACCGAGGCCGACCGAGAGCGGCGCCTGGCCAGCCGGCCGGGTAACCAGCCGGTGGACGTGGCCGCCGAGGTGACCTTTCGGGCGATCGGGATCGATCAGGCCACCGGCCGGATCGTTCACGACGTCGACCTGTTCACGGTCACCGACCCCCAGCCGATCCATGCGCTCAATTCCTACGCATCGCCCTCGCCGGTACTCACCGATGGACGACTCGTATGCCACTTCGGTGACTTCGGGGCCGCCTGCGTCGCGACCGAAACAGGCGAGGTGCTCTGGCGAAACCGCGAGCTTCGGCTCGATCACGTCAACGGTCCCGGGAGTTCTCCGATCGTGTGGCGGGATCTCGTGGTCGTCCACCTCGACGGCAGCGACACCCAATCGATCGCCGCCTACCGGCTGGCCGACGGCACGCTCGCCTGGCAGACCTTCCGCAGCGGCGAACTCCGCGCGGATCCCGACCTCAAGAAAGCCTACGCCACGCCGCTGGTGGTCGATCGCGGCGGCCGGGAGGAACTCGTCTCGCCCGCTGCCGACTGGATCTACGGCTATGACCCGGCCACAGGAAGCGAGCTCTGGCGGCTCTCCTACGGCGTGCTGGGCTACTCGGTCGTGCCGCGGCCGGTGGTGGCCCATGGGCTCATCTTTCTCAGCACGAGCTACAACCAGCCGGAACTGCTCGCCCTGCGGCTCGCTGGAGCCGATGGTCGGCCCGAAATCGCGTGGCGAAACAAGAAGGGAGCACCTTCGATGCCGTCGCCGCTGGTCGTGGGCGACAGCATCCTGATGGTCAACGACAAGGGCGTGGCCAGCTGCCTGGATGCCCAGACCGGCACCCTGCAGTGGACCAAGAGGCTGGGGGGCAATATCTCGTCGTCACCGCTGCTGGCCGACGGCCGGATCTACGTCGGCAACCGCACGGGCGAGATGTTTGTGATCGATTCGGGGGCCGGTGGCGAGTTGCTCGCGACGAACCAACTCGCCACCGGCATCTTCGCCTCCCCGGCCGCCGTCGGCCGGGCCCTCTACGTCCGAACCGAAGCGGCGGTCTACCGCATCGAACAAAGGCCGATCGAACCGTAAGGGGTCGGTGCGACGCGGATCGACGGCCGTCGATCGAACGAAGAGCAATCAGGCGGCGCCGCAGGCTCAAAAACACAGGCCATACCCCGTTTTTTTGCCGTGGTTTCCGCTGGTGAATGCCACCAGGGAGGGCTAGGCTTGAAAGCATGATGTCGGCTTCGCAGCGGTCTTTTCGAAACCGCCGGCTTCCGTCTCTTGTCGCCCGGCCGCCTGGGGGGTTTTTCTGTGTTCGCTCGGTTGGACTGCCATCGTCTGAGCAGCTTCTCATGGCTCCTGACCGGAGTGGTCGCCTTCGTGGCTGGCTGTGGGGTCGGCGGCAAGGTCACCCACCTCTCCGGCGAGGTGACGCTTCGCGGCAAGCCGCTGCCATCGAACGCCCAGGCCTTTATCACGTTCGTATCCGCGGCCGATTCAAAGCGGTCGGTGTCGGTGCCGATTGCGGCCGGCCGGTACGACTCGCCCGACACTCCCTTCGGTCCCTGTCGGGCGTTTTTTGAGATTACGACCACCGGTCCGGAGAAGATCAGCGACCGCACCGGCCAGCCTTACCGCGATGTCATCAGCCATGTGCCTGCCGGCGTTGCCGAAGGCATTCCGCTCGAGGTGACCGGCGACAAACCCGATCAGAACTTCGACCTGACCGACTGACCAACCTGGCCCACGACCGACCGAGCCCCACTTTCGTATTCGTCACTCATTCGATGCCCGTGAGATCATCCATCATGAACATGTCCGCCACCCGCCGCGGCTTCACCCTGGTCGAACTCCTGGTGGTGATCGCGATCATCGCCACGCTCATCGGCCTGCTCTTACCGGCGGTCCAGAGCGCCCGCGAGAGCGCCCGCCGCAGCAAGTGCTCCAACAACCTCAAGCAGCTCGGCCTGGCGATGCACAACTACGCTTCGGCCAAGAAGGGCCTGCCGCCGATGGCGAAGTATTGGACGGCCGCCGAGTATCAGGCGGGCTATCCGGTCCAGGGCCCAGGCAACTGGTACGACGACCACGGCTGGTACACGCAACTCCTGCCGTTCATCGAAGAGGCGAAGCTCGCCGACCAGGTGCGGATCGACCGAAGCCTCAGCGACGCGGCCAACCAGGTGGCCCGCCGCACCTTCATCCCGATGATGGCCTGCCCCAGCGACATCGGCCTCCAGCGAAACGAGTGGGCGACCACCACCTGGGCCCGGGTGCGGGGCAACTACATCGCCAACGCCGGCAACACCGTCTACGGCCAGCACGACGTCGGCACGGTCCAGTTCCTCGGGGCCCCCTTCCAGCCGCGGAAGGTCACAAACATTTCCGCGATCCCCGATGGCTCGAGCAACACGCTCATGATGTCGGAGGCCCTCGTGCTCCCCGAGACGGCCGGCTGGGGCGGCCCCTACTCAGACGTGCAGCTGGCGATCGGCGGCCATATCTTCACCGGCTTCAACCGGCCCAATGCCACCGGCCCGGCCGGCGTCGACGCCGTCTGCCGGATGGGTGAATGGTGGACCAACGCGCGCGATGGCTGGACGGCCCAGGGCCTGCCGGTGACCGCCGGCCGAACCCCCGGAACACCGGTCGCGATCCCCGCCAACGCCCCGCTCGACGCGAGGATCGACAGCAACGGCCACAAGCAGCAGCACATCGCCGCCCGCAGCAAGCATCCCGGCGGCGTGATGGCTTCCCGCTGCGACGGCTCGGTCGGTTTCTTCAACGACAACATCGACCTCGACACCTGGCGGGGCCTGACCTCCGCCGCCGGCAGTGAAGTGACGCCGTAGGCCCTTCGAGCCGGAGTGCGTCAGGGCTGCGGGGTCGCATGCCGTTCGAGCAGGTCGAGTGGCACGACAGACAGCGATCGCTCGTGGGTCGCCGCGAGGATCACCGGCGGTGCGACACCGGCCCGGGCTGCCTCGAGCCAGCGGCCGGCACAGAGGCACCAGCGATCGCCCGCCTGGAGGCCGGGGAAATCCCACTGCGGCTGCGGGGTCACCAGGTCGTTGCCGGCCCGCACGCTGAACTCGAGGAAATCCCTGGTCATCACGGCGCAGACGGTGTGCACGCCCGAGTCATCGGCTCCGGTGCGGCAGCAGCCGTCGCGAAAGAATCCGGTCAGGGGCTCGCGTGAGCAGGAAGCCAATGGGCCTCCCAGCACGTTTCGCTCAGGCTTCCGCCTCGATTCGGCCGGGTCATCGAAGGCGATCATGATCGGCTCGGCATCTGCCGGCTCCGCGGCCTCCGCCCGTCCCCTTGGGCGGCGACGATATGATGGGCATGCCGGACCCCCGGCTGCAACCGGCGTTTCCCGCCCGGAGATCGTTCCCTCCGTTCAGGTTCCATGCTTAGCCTGCAATCCGCCTCCACCGCCCGCTGGCTCGCCCAGGTCGACGCCGACCTCGAGGCGGTGCTGATCGACCATGCCCACTGCGAGAAAAAAGCGGCGGGAGTGGCCATGAACATGTTGTTTTCCTACGTCGATCACACCGCCCTGGCCCGGGCGATGACCGAGATCGTCAACGAGGAACTCGAGCACTTCAACCTGGTGCTCGATCTGCTGGACCGCCGGGGCATCCGGTTTCGCAAGCTCGAGCCGAGTTCCTACGGGCCCCGGCTCCACGAGTTGATCCGCCGCGATGAGCCCGGCCGGGCGATCGACCGGCTGCTCGTGGCGGGCCTGATCGAGGCCCGCAGCTGCGAGCGATTTTCGCTGCTCGGCGAGCACGTGACCGACCCCGAACTCCGCGACTTCTACCGCGGGCTGTTCGAGTCGGAGGCCCGCCACCACGCCACGTACGTCAGGCTGGCAGCCGACTTCGCCCCCGAGGTGGTCGTGCGGAGTCGACTCCACGAGTTGGCGGCGGCCGAAGCGGCGATCATCGAGCAGGGTGACCCGTTGCCGCGGATGCATAGCTAACTCGACCTCCGCCCTCTCGATCCGGCCGACCGGCCGGAGCCCCCGTCCATGCCATACCCACCGCGACCGGGCCAACGCCGCCGCTGGCAGGTGCCGGTCAACGAGTTGATCGCGGGCGGGGCGCTCGTCGCCCTGGCGACCTGGGGCGTGATCCACTGGCTGGGCCTGGCGGCGGTGCCGGTGTCGCTCGGACCGGTCGATCCGGCCCGCTGGCTCCCCAGCCGCCAGCTCACCCTCGCCGATCTCCCCTTGGTCGCGATGCTCATTGCCGGCGGCATCCCGCTGGTCGGCGACCTCGTCATGAAGCTCGCCAGCGGAACCTTCGGCTCGGATCTCCTGGCGGGGATCTCGATCGTGACCAGCGTGGTCTTGGGCGAATACCTGGCGGGCGTGCTCGTCGTGTTGATGCTCTCCGGCGGCGAAGCGCTCGAGAGCCGGGCGGTGAGCCGGGCTGGCGACGTGCTCGCGGCCCTGGCCAAGCGGATGCCCACGGTCGCCCACCGCCGCGTCGAGGGCCGGCTCCTCGATGTGCCGCTCGGGGCAATCCGGGTCGGTGACGTGATCGTGGTCTTGCCCCATGAGATCTGCCCGGTGGACGGCACGGTCATGATCGGTCGCGGCTCGATGGACGAGAGCTACCTCACCGGCGAGCCCTATCGGATGGCCAAGGCTCCGGGGTCGGCGGTGCTCTCTGGCGCGATCAACGGTGAGGAGGCGCTGGAGGTCCGGGCCGACCGGATCGCAGCCGACAGCCGCTACACCAAGATCATGGAGGTGCTCCAGGCAAGCGAGGCCCGCCGGCCGCGGCTCCGGCGGCTGGCCGACTCGCTCGGAGCCTTCTACACGCCTCTGGCCCTCGCGATCGCGGCAGCCGCCTGGTGGGCCAGCGGCGAGCCGACCCGGTTTCTGGCGGTGCTCGTGGTGGCCACGCCCTGCCCGCTGTTGATCGCGATCCCGGTGGCGATCATCGGCGCCGTCTCCCTCGCGGCAAAGCGGGGCATCGTGATCCGCGATCCGGCGATCCTCGAGCGGCTCGACACCTGCCGCACAGCGATCTTTGACAAGACCGGTACGCTCACCTACGGGGAACCGAGCCTGACCGAAGTGCTCCCCGTCGGCGGCCTTGACGCGGGCGAGATTCTCGAACTGGCCGCCAGTCTGGAGACCTACTCGAAGCATCCGCTCGCCGCCGCGGTGGTGCAGGCCGCGGCCGACCGCGGGCTGCCCGTCGGGCAGGTCGATCAGCTCGCCGAAAAGCCGGGCACCGGGCTGACCGGCCGGGTCGTCCGCGCGACCGACGGCCTGCCGCATGCGGTCGCGATCACCAGCCGGCACAAACTCGCGGCGATCGACCCCGCGGCTGCAGCCCGGCTGCCGCCCCAGGCGGCGGGTTTGGAATGCGTGGTGATGATCGACGGCCAGGCGGCTGCGGTGCTTCGGTTTCGGGATTCACCCCGGGCTGACGGCCGGCCGTTCGTCAGCCACTTGGCTCCGGCCCACGGGCTCGACCGCGTCATGCTCGTCTCCGGTGATCGGGCCAGCGAAGTGCAATGGCTTGCAGACCTCGTGGGCATTACCGAAGTGCATGCCGAAGTGCCGCCCGAGGGCAAACTCACGATCGTCGAGCAGGCGGTGGCCGAGGCGCCGACGCTGTTCGTCGGCGACGGCATCAACGACGCCCCGGCGCTCGCCGCGGCCACCGTCGGCATCGCCATGGGGACGGCCAGCGACGTCACGACCGAGGCGGCAGGCGCGGTGATCATGGATCAGGCGCTCGAGCGGGTGGACGAACTCTTCCACATCGGCCGGCGGATGCGGTCGATCGCGATGCAGAGCGCCGTGGGAGGCATGGCGGCGAGCCTCGTCGGCATGGGGTTCGCGGCGGCCGGGCTCCTCCCTCCCGCCGCGGGTGCCCTGCTCCAGGAGGCGATCGACGTGGCCGCGGTGGTCAACGCGCTGCGGGTCTCGTGGTCGGCCGGCCCGCTCTCGGACTACCGTGAGGACTGAACCGGCGCCACCGCGTCCTTGACGGCGTTTCCCGCCACGCTGCCGCAGGCCCACACGGCCATGCCGGCACAGGCGCCGGCCAGCATCCCGGCCGGGCCCGCCGGCGCCCCGGCAACGGCAAAGGCCAGGGCACTCGTGGCCAGGCCGGCCCGGTCGCCCGCCCGGCGACACGCCTGCTCATCAAGTCCGGCCTGATGCGCCCGCCACTCGGTGGCCAGCGCCACTGCTTCCGAGGCGATCGCACCAGGGACGAGGGTTTTGAGACCGACGCGAACGGTCGTGCCGACGGCCGTCCGGATCGCGACCCGACCTGCCGTGCCGGCAGCCATCCGGGCCGCGACCGCCGCCGTGGTCCGGGCGGCTGCGGCCTGCACGCGGCGGGCCACGATCTCGATCTGCCGGCTCGTAGGTTCACCTGTCGCGCACCAGGTCGCGAAGTGCTCGCAGTTTTTTACGACCGGGCAATAGCCGGGCCGCCCCACCTGGGAGGCAGCCCGGGAAGCGATCTCCTCAGGCGTGTACCGGGCCGCTCGGAACGGCACCAACCGCACCGGCCGGCCGTCGGCAAACTCGGCCCAGGAGGTCCGCACCACCGACCCGCCGCCGAACGGATTCGTGAAATCCGTCGGTCGGGCGTGCACGACGGTGCCGTCGCCCAGATCGATGCCGTGATGCGTGTAGACGACGGCTGATCCGGCCAGCCGTCGTTCTACCTCGAGCCCGTCACCGCGCGCCATATCCGTATCTCCTCCGCCACCGATTCTACGCGTTGTCGACTGGAACCGTTCAGCCGTTTCTCAGCTTCCCTGCATGCCGCGCTCACATTTCTCCCGGCTTCCCGGCCCCGGTACGCTATCGGCCTCCCGCACCCGCCAGGTTCACGCTTCCGATGCACGGCTCCCTCGACCCGACCGCCGAGCGAGCGCTCGCGCTCAACCTCGACCCCGAGGTCTACGGCACGTTTGCCGAGATCGGCGCCGGGCAGGAGGTGGCTCGCTGGTTCTTCTCGGTGGGGGGCGCGGCGGGCACCGTGGCCAAGACGATGTCGGCCTACGACATGGCCTTCAGCGACGCGATCTACGGCAAGGCTCCGCGGTATGTCTCGCGGGAGCGGGTCGAGGAGATGCTCGCCCACGAGTTCAGCCTGCTGCGGGAGCGGCTCGATACCGCCCGGGGCGACACGACGCGGTTCTTCGCCTTCGCCGACACGGCGGCCGCGCGGTCGTTTTCCGGCGGCACCGACTGCCACGCCTGGGCCGGGATCCGTTTCCAGCATGCGGTGCGGGCCGATCCCAGCGATCTGTTGATCCACGTCAGGCTGCTAGACACGACCAACCCGCTCCAGCAGGAGGCGGTCGGCCGGCTGGGCGTGAACCTCACCCATGCCGCGCTCAAGCTCTGGAAGCAGCCGATGACGATGGTCGATGCGCTGCTCGACGAGATCGGTCCGTCGCGAATCGAGATCGATTGGATCTCCGCCCGCGGCCCTGCCTTCGCGGCGAGCGACGACCGCGTGCTCACGCTCCATCTCGTCCGCCAGGGCTACGCGCCGGCCGTACTCTTTGCCACCGACGGCCGCCCCACGCTCGCGGCCGAGGCGATGCGGAAGAAGTGCGTGCTCGTGGAGCGGGGTCGGTTCGCCCCCGTCACCCGGCTCAACCTCGAGATGCTGGCCCGGGCCGCGGCAGCGTTTCAGACCGACGGGGCCGGCGAGATTCGCGAACTCATGGAGATCTCGATGCGGAATCTCCGCGGCGACGCCCAGGTAGCCGACGCCGACTTCCTCACCCGCATCGATCTGATCGCGGCCGCCGGCAAGCACACGCTCGTCAGCGGGATCGGCCCGTTCTACGACCTGGCCGAGTATCTCGCCGCCCGGCATGTCTCCCGCACCGGTCTCGTGCTCGGCGTGCCCCTGTTGCGGGCGATCTTCGACGAGCGGCACTACCGGTCGCTGCCTGGCGGGATCCTCGAGGCCTTCGGCCGGCTGTTCACCCATGCGGTGCGGCTTTACGTGCATCCCACGCGGGACGCGATCGACGGGCGGATGGTCACGGTCGAGAATCTCCGGGTCTCGCCCCACCTCGCCCCGCTGCTCGAATACCTCCGGGCCAACGGAATGCTCCACGGGCTGGCCTGCGAGGAGCCAGACCTCCGCACCTATTCCAGTGACGAGGTCCGCGATCGGATCTGCTCGGGCGATCCGACCTGGAAAGACCTGGTCGCTCCGGAAGTGGCCGCCCTGATCGAAGACCGCGGCTACTTCGGCGGCCGCTGCGACCTTCCGCCGCCGTAGCCCCGCGACGTGGCTGTGCCGGAACCCGGCGGTCAGGCGATCGCGCCGGCGATCGCGGCGGAGAGGGCGGTGGCGAGCGTCGAAATGAAGAGAGCCTTCAGGCCCAGCCGGGCAAGATCCTGACGCCGCTCGGGCACGAGCGCCCCGATGCCTCCCACCTGGATTCCGATACTTGAGAGGTTGGCGAAACTGCACATCGCGATCGTGGCGATCATCGTCGATTTCTCGCCGAGACCGCCCCGGGCGAGCTTGCCGAGTTCCTCGTAGGCCATCACCTCGTTGGTGACGGTGCGGATGCCGAGCAGGCTGCCGACCGTGCCGGCGTCGCTCCAGGGCACACCCAAGAGCCAGGCCACGGGAGCGAGCAGCAGCCCGAGAATCCGCTGGATCGAGAGATCCGGATCGCCGACCCAGCCCCCCAGCCAGCCGAGGGCCATGTTGCCGAGCGCCACCAGCGCGATGAAGGCGATCAGCACCGCCCCCACGTTGGCCGCGAGGAGCAGTCCCTCGCGGGTGCCGCGGGTGGCTGCGTCGAGCAGGTTGGCATCGGGGCGGGTGTCGTCGATTGCGAGCCGGCCGAGGGTCTCGGGCTCGCCCGTCTCGGGCACGAAGATCTTCGTCAGATAGATCGTGGCCGGAAACGTCATCAGGATCGCGGTGAGCAGGTTCCGCGAGGCGGCATCCCGCAGCGGGCCCTCGCCCCCGCCGATGAAGCCGATGTAGGCGGCGAGCATCCCGCCGGAGACGAGCCCCATCCCGCTGACCATCACCACAAGCAGTTCCGAGCGGGTCAGCCGGGCCAGGAAGGGCCGGATTGTGAGTGGGGCTTCCGTCTGGCCGAGGAAGATCGAGGCGGCGGCGTTGAGCGTCTCGGCGCCGCTCGATCCGAGCAGCCGGGCCGTCACCCAGGCCACGCCCCGCACCACGAGTTGCATGATGCCGAGGTGGTAGAGCACGGCGAACAGGGCGGCGACGAAGATGATCGTGGGCAGCACCCGGAAGGCGAAGACGAAACCGGCCGGCCCGTCAGCCGCCACGAGCTTGGGTCCAAAGAGAAAGGTCGCCCCCTCGAGCGCGCAATCGAGCACGGCCGCCACCCAGGCGGCGGCGGCATCGAGGGCTCGCCGGCCGGCAGAACTGCGGAGCAGCAAAGCTCCGAGCCCGCACTGGAGCGCAAGCCCGCCCAGCACCATCCGCAGCGAGATCGCCCGGCGGTTGTCCGAGAGCAGCCAGGCCGTGGCCAGGATCGCGGCCACGCCCAAGAGTCCTTGAAACCGCGAGAGATCGTCCATGGTGCGAATTGTCCTGAGGTTCCCGCCCGTGGCCAGCCTCGGCCATGCCGGCGACAGAATACTCCGCCGCGGTCAGGCCGGATATGCCGCAGGCTGCGAGCGCATCGCGGCCGAGTCTTACGTGGGCTTGTAGGCCGGCACGCCGGCAGCGGTTGCAGCAGCAGCCAGCTTGTCGTCGAGCGTTGCCAAGGGTAATCCATGCCGCAGCGAGAGTTCCAGGTACGTCGCGTCATACACCGAGAGCCGGTGAGAGCGGGCCAGGTGGAGTGTGTGCTGCCATGCGCGACTCGCAGTCTCCTCATCCAAGGTAATTGGCAGGGCCCCGAGCAAGCTCAAGAACATCGTCACCTTGGCCTCGGTCGCACTCTTGCGACGCTCCCCTATGAGAAGTGCATTGGCGACCTCCAGTGGCCAGAGCATCGGCACGATCGCCGCTGCCGTCGGCAGGGAATCCTCGACCGCTTGCGCGTAACCGTTCGTTTCGTCTTCAAAAAACCAGGCTACGGTCAACGAGCAATCCAGCACGAACGTTGCCACTGGTGCTCGACGCCGCTTTCCGCCCATCGCAATGCATCCCCATCCTGTTCGAACCGCGTCAGAAACGTCGACCTTCGTCGATCAACGTGCGGATCGTCACGCCCTTACCGAGCCTGTTGCCGCGGCGGAGTTCCTTCATCGCGCCGATCACCGCCTTGACGTCTTTGGGAGTCTCCTCAGGCGGCGGAGTGAGCAGAGCGGCCGGACGGCCATGGCGGGTAATCAGGATCTTCTTCCCCCGCGCCACTTGATCGAGCAGTTCGGAGAAGTG
>CAYVNX010000010.1:0-53095 GCA_964453165.1 uncultured Candidatus Kuenenia sp.
TGTTCGTGTCCTTGAGGTTGCCGGCCTGATAGACGCGGGTGCCGCTGGCGTTGTTGCCCGAGAAAATCCCCGTGCCTCCGGCCGTCGTGGCGATCGCCGTGCTCGAGCCGCCGACCGGATTCTCGCCACCCGGCCCTGCCAGAAAGAAGTTCCCGACGAAGTTGTTGAAGCTCGGCTGCCCACTGCCCCCGGTGCCCGCGGTGCCGAGCCAGTTGTAGAACACGTTGTTGCGAAAGTCGTTGATCGCGCCGCTGCCCACCGAACTCCCCACCCGCGGCATCCGGCCCTTCTGGTGGGCATAGAGATTGTGATGGACGCTGAGCGTGGCCCCGCTGCCCATTTGGAAGAG
This sequence comes from uncultured Candidatus Kuenenia sp., assembly GCA_964453165.1. Taxonomy (GTDB): domain Bacteria; phylum Planctomycetota; class Planctomycetia; order Pirellulales; family UBA1268; genus QWPN01. The sequence goes on from CAYVNX010000010.1 coordinate 350, forward strand.
CGAACCGAAGGCGTGGCCGGTGTAGCTGCCGTTGGTGTCGAGGTTGGGATAGTTCTGCCCCTGCGAGATGTTCGTGTACTGCACCGTCACCTTGTCGGCCACCTCGTTCGCACTGACATGCTCGTCACTCGCGAAGAAGGTCGAGCAGTGGTCGATGATGATGTTCCGCCCGCTGATGTCGAAGGCGTCGTAGACATAGCTATCGGGCATGCCATCGGCCCCGATGCCGCGATTGCCGTAGCCGGGAGCCACGGTGAGGTTGCGGATGATCGAGTTTGAGCCGCTTACCTTGATCACCCCGCCGATGATCGTGATCCCGCCGGGGGCCGTCTCGCCGGCAATGGTGAGGTTGCTGCCGACGTTGAGGCGGCATTGGGTGTCCCAACTGCCGAGGTCGATCGTGCCACCGACATCGAACACGATCGTCCGCGGCTGCACGGCGCCATTGACCGTGAAATTGGCGTCGGAGAGGCCGTAGGCGAGCGTGCCCGGGGCCGAGCGGTTGGGATCGTTGTAGCGGCCGGCCAGGCTCGTGACGTGGTAGACGACGCCGCCCCGGCCACCCGTCGCGAGGCGGCCCGCGCCATCCGCGCCGGGGAAGGCGACCAACTGGCCATGCACCGCCCCGGAGACGCACAGCACCACGCACGTCACCACGCCCAACGCCGATGACCTGGGTCGCCGCGTCATCGCCAGGCTCTCCGCCCGCCGCGGCACGCAGCCAGAACGCCAACGAGCCCGACTGCCACCGAGAGGCCACCCGGTTCAGGGACGGCCGTCAGGCTGCCGGAGGCCGAGCCCGTGGCCAGATAGCTGCCGGCGTTGTACGTCCCGGCGGAATTGACCGACACGAGATCGAAAACGTTGGTAACTCCGTCGTAATTCGTGTCGCCCGTGCTCCAGTCGGCCACGACGCCGGAGTTATAGCGGCCGCCGGAGTTGATCCCCACGAGGTCGAAGACATCGACCTGGCCGTTGAGATTCACGTCGCCGACCGCGGCATAGGCCATGACCGCCGTGCCGTCAGCGGCTACGGTGTACCCGACCGCCCGAGACTGTGGGCTGGCGGCCGCGGCCGATGATCCAATCCCGTTCCCACCCGCCCACGTGCCATTCGCCCGGCCGGCGAGAATCCCGGCCCGCAGGTCGGCGGCCGTGATCCCGCCAGGCGCGATCGTCAGCCGACCCGTGCCCAGGTCGACCCTCCCCCCTTCGAGCACGAGGCCTGCGGCCGTCGCCTGGGTGCCGCCCGTGAGCGCCAGTCTCGCCCCGGACTCCATCACGACCGCTGCCCCGCCAAGTCCTGCGGCGCTCGCCACCTCGACCGTCCCGCCGCGAACGAAGAGCGCACCCGCGAGCGCGTTGACCGCGCTGAGAACCAGCGTGCCCGAGCCCATCTTGATCACGTCCGACTGGCTGGTGATCGTCGGCTGGCCCACCGCCGCCTGGGAATGGCGGCCCGCGGCGATCGTGAGCGAGAGCGGCCCGGGCCGAGCGGCGTCGAGCACGAGCCGCGGGGCGTAGGTGCCTGCCGCCGCCGCCGCGCTGCCATCCTGAAGGTTCGTCGCCTCCGACGAGGCGAAGCGGAACTGACTGCTGCCGGTGTCTCCGCGGACGAACAGCAGCGTGGCTAGCCCGGCCGATGCCGTACCCTCGAAGGACGAGGCAAGGTTGAGAAACACGGCGAGGTTGGGGTTGTCGAAGCCAATCGTCTGGCCTTGGAGTTCGCCGCGGGTGGTCAAGGTACCGAGTGAGAGCAGGCTCGCGGTGGTGAGGCCTGGGGTGCCGCTGATTCCGTCGAAATCGAGCCCGGGCGCCGAGGCGAATGAGATATCCGCCTCGCTCCAATCAAAGCCGGTGGCGTCGTGCTCGAGCCCGTAGACGCGAATTTGCTGGCCCGCCTCCAGCGTGCGAAAGGCGGTGAGCTCGAGCCTCGCGTCGCGAATCGAACCAGGGGCGATTCCGGTCAGGTCGAACCTCACGAGCCCCACCTCGTTGCGGGTGCCGCTTCCGCCCGTCCAGCGGACGTCGATCGCCGGACTGATTCCTGAACCTCCGCTGGTGGAAGCGGTGCCTCCATTCTCGCTCACCACGGCATCCGCGCCGCGACCGGCTGCCGCAGAGAGCGTGATCGGCCCCGTGCCTTGCGGGCTGAAGGATGCGGCCGCCGCCGACCGCGAGTGGAGGTAGTTTTCCAGCCAGGTGTAGCCGTTGGCGGCGACGACGGTGCCGCTCTTGACGGCCGGATCCAGACCGTTGGCAATCGCGTACCAATCGGGCAGCCCGTCGCGGCTGGTATCGACGGTGGCCGAGCCTGTCGCCAAGAGGGGCCAGCCGCCCACCTCGGCCTGGGAGTCGATGTGGTCGCCGGTCTGGTTCAGGACGTTCCGCACGACCCGCCGATCAACGGAGTCGCGGGCGTAGTTGGCTCCAGCCCGGCTGAGCACCTGGATGTAGGCCTGCCGGGCGTCGGTCGCCTGCACGGCCGGCAGGGCAAAGGCCGACCCGGCCGTGGTCCAGGCTCCCGAGAGGATGCCGCTCGTCGATCCGTCGAGCACGCCATTCTTGTTCCGGTCGAGTAGGTTGCCGGCCGCGTAGATCTGCGTCGTCGCGGCCCCGCCATGAAACAGGCTCGTGGACGTCGTCTTCGGCCCCGACACGCCGTAGTTGCCCACGAGGTTGAGCCGCAACTGCTCCGTGCTGCCGCCGCTGTAGCCGAACCGATCGCCCGGGTTCGCGATCACGTTGTTCACGAAGTCGAGCGTCGTCGTCTGCCCGGCCACGCTCGACCCGCCCGGCCGGGCGTTTCGGCTGCGGTTGTCGGCGTACAGGTTGTGATGGAACGTGATGTCGCCACCGTTGATCAGCGAGCCATAGCCGTGATTGCCCTTCTCGTGACCAGCCACGTGGAGGGCCTCGGTGATCAGCGACCACTGCACCGTCACGTTCGTGGAGCCGTGGGTCACGGAGAGCGTCTCGTCCACGCTCCAGCTGGCGCTCACATGATCGATCATCACGTCGCTCGAATTCGAGATCCAGAGGGCGTCGGGCTGATAGGGCACGAGCGGATTCCAGCTGTCGGTATCACCGGGGCGAAACCGGAGGTGCTGGAGAATCACGTCGCGGGTGCCGCTGACCCGGGTCATCCGATCGGCGATCGTGATTCCGCCCCCCGGCGCCGACTGGCCGGCGATCGTGAGGTTTGGCTTGTTGATGACCAGATCGGAATCGAGCCGGATCGTGCCCGCCACGTCGAACAGGATCGTCCGCGGGCCGCTGGCCGTGGAGATCCCGGTTCGCAGGCTGCCCGGCCCCGAGTCGGCGAGCGTGGTGACGTAGTAGACGTCGCCTCCCCGGCCGCCGGCTGCGTACATTCCCGCCCCTTCGGCCCCGGGGAACGCGATTCGATCCTGGGCTCGCGTGGCACCCCCTCCAGCTGCGAGAAGGCAGCCGATCAGCGAGAGGAGGAGTTTCCGCATCGGCAGCCGCCTCGGAACCGGTGACTCAAAACCAGTGAATGGATCGAACCCGCACGGGTAGATCGTCTCTCCCTAGAGAGTAGCCAGCCTCCAGCGACCGTCGCCAGGTTCGGGTGCATCCGCTTTCCTGCTAATCTGCTGCGGAAAAGTGCCCCTCCGGTCCCCGGCCCGCCCCTTCTTCACCCGATCATGGATTCGAAGCCCTATCAGATCGACGTCCGAGTGGACTCGCTCGACGGGATCTATAGTGCGCTCGACCCGTCGCCGTTCCGCCAGCGGGATCTCGACCCCCGGGCCGTTGAACACATTGTGCAGTGGGCCTCCGATGCCCCACCGAAGGCGCCGCTCCAGCTCCGAATCGCCGTGGCGAACGACACCGATCCTGAGGCCACCGAAGCCGACACCCAGGCGGCCGTGCAGAACTACTTCGGCTATGAAGCCGAACTCCTGGAAAGGAAGCACCGCCGCAACCGGGTTCGGATGGTCCGGTGGCTCACGCTGGGGCTCGGCCTGATGACCCTCCTCCTCACCCTCCACTCGGTGCTCGGCCGCCGCTATCCGGACAGCCTCGTCAACGACATTCTGGGAGAGGCGTTCGTGATCGCGGGCTGGGTGGCCCTCTGGGTTCCGATCGAGAGGCTCGGGTTCGACGGCTGGCTCCTCAAGGACCAGCTTCGGCTCTACCGGCGGCTGGCCGCAATGGACGTGGACGTGGTTTCCGCCGCCTGAAGACCGCCACGAGCCTGCCCCGGCCTACACCGCCCCGGCCGGCATACCGAACCAGGCGGCGGCGTTGCGGAAGGAGATATCCCGCACGATCGTCGTCAGCAGCGGCATGTCATCCGGGAGCGTTCCCTCCTCCACCTCCTCACCGAGGATTCGGCAGAGCAGGCGGCGGAAATACTCGTGCCGCGGATAGGAGAGAAAGCTCCGCGAGTCGGTCAACATACCGACGAAGTTGGCAAGCAGACCGAGCTGCGAGAGGGCGTTGATCTGCCACCGCATGCCGTCGAGCTGATCGAGAAACCACCAGCCGCTGCCGAACTGGATCTTGCCGCGAATGCCGTCGCCCTGGAAGGTGCCGCAGAGCGTGGCCAGGGCGTAGTTGTCGGCCGGGTTGAGGTTGTAGAGCACCATCCGCGGGAGCTTCTCCCGGGCGTCGAGGGCGTCGAGGTAGGCGGCCAGCCGCTCGATCTGCGGCCAATCGCCGATCGAGTCGTAGCCGGTGTCGGGGCCGAGGGTCCGCATGCCGCGGCTGCTGCCGTTGCGGTAGGCACCCACGTGCAGTTGCTTGGCCCAGCCCCGCGCGGCGTCGAGTTCGCCGAAATACACCATGAGATAGCCGCGGTAGGCGTCGAGAGCCTCCGGGTCGGGCCGCTCTCCTCGGAGGGCCGCCGCATAGACGGCCGCCGCCTGCTCCTTCGTGCCCCCGGCTCCGAAGAGATGATTCACGCCGTGGTCTGACAGGCGGCTCCCAGCGGCATGAAACCGGGCGTGGCTCGCCTCGAGCGCCCGAAGCAGCCCTTCGAACGAGGAGCAATCGACGGCCGCCGACTCGCCGAGCCGGCGGGTCCAGTCGCGGAGCACCTCCGGCTTGTCGGCAGCCAGCGCCTTGTCGGGACGGAACGATGGATAGACGCGGGTGCCGATCCCGAGCCCGGCGATGGCGGCGTGGTCGGCCAAGTCGTCACAGGGATCGTCGGTGGTGCCCACGACCGCCACGCGAAACTGCCGCAGCAGCGAGTGGGCCGAGATTTCCCGCAGCCGCTCGTTGGCCGCCTCCCAGATTCGCGGGGCCGAGGTCTCGTCGAGCACCTCGTCGATCCCGAACACGCGGCTCAGCTCCAGATGGGTCCAGTGCCAGAGCGGATTCCGCAGCAGCCGCGGCATCGTGGCCGCGTAGGCGAGAAACTTCTCGTAGGGAGCGGCCGAGCCGGTGACATGGCTCTCGGGCACGCCGTTGGACCGCATCGCCCGCCACTTGTAATGGTCGCCGCCCAGCCAGATCGCCGTGAGGTTCTCCCACCGCTTGTCGGCAGCGATCTCCTGGGGCGAGAGGTGGCAGTGGTAATCGTAGATCGGCTCGGCCGCGGCGGCCCGGTAGAGCTCGCGGGCGGCGTCGGTGGTGAGGAGGAAGTCGGGACTGGCAACAGGATTGCGGGAGCGGGCGGGCATCGGGAATCTCCGGGACTGATCAGGCCGGCGGTCATGGCAGGCGGCGGCGGACGGTCAACGGGTGACCGCCCAAGCGGGGTCGGCCGCGGCGGGCAATGTACTCGGAGCGACCCGCACCCACGAGAAGTCGGCGTAGCCGCTCGTCTCTCCAGGCTCAGCCGTGGTCGCATAGAGCCCAAACTTGGCGCCGACCCAGATGCCGGTGCGGACGAAGAACTCGGGGCCCAATTGCTGGAACTGGCCGTCGTTCGCGACGAACCCGAACCGACAGCCTCCCCCCTGGCCCACCACGAGTCGCAGCCGGATCGAACCGGGATGCGCGATCGCGCATTCTCCCCGCGTCTCCGACGTGGTCAGCAGCCGCAACCGGAGAATCTCGCCGGTTCGCCGCAGGTCGAGCGCGGCGTAATTCCCGCCGAGCACGATCAGCCCGGCATGGACGTGCGGCCGCCCGAGCGGCAGATCGAGTTCCGTCTCCACCACGAACCCACGGGCCGGAAACTTCTGCATCAGCAGGTGGGGGGCCGTTTCCAGGGTCCCTTCCGGGGCAAATTGAGCGACGAGGCGAAGGCCTTCGGCTGCTGCTGGGCGTGCGTGCCAGTCAGGCCGATGGTTGGCGTTCCACTGCCACTGCGGCCCCGGCCGGCCGCCGGCAAAGTCGTCGCTCGTCTGCGGCACGGCCGGCGGGCACTCGCCGCGGATGTCCGGTTTCCGATGGACGGCCGCCGGCTTGCCGACGCCCGCCTCGTCCTGTTCGATCCCGATCAGCGGCCAATCGTCCTCCCAGCGCACGGGCTGCAGGTGCACGACCCGGCCGTAGAGATCCATGTCTTGAAAGTGGAGAAACCACCACTCGCCATCGGCCGTGTCCACAAGCGCGCCCTGATGCGGACCGTTGACCGACGTGCCCCGCTGAGCCAGGACCACCCGCTCCTCGTAGGGGCCGAAGACGTGTTTCGACCGAAAGATCGTCTGCCAGCCCATGGCGACGCCGCCCGCCGGGGCCGAGAGGTAGTACCAGCCGTTTCGCTTGAGCCACTTGGGGCCCTCGAGAGCGGGAAGCGTTTCGTCGATCGCGATCACGACCCGCCCTTCTCCGAGCACCCGGCGACCATCGGCGGAGATCGGCCGAACCCGGAGCTTGTTGCGGATGCCCGACCGCGACTTGGCGTAGGCGTGCACGAGGTACGTCTGGCCGTCGTCATCCCAGAGGATGCAGGGGTCGATCAGACCTTTTCCCGCCAGGAGTTCATGCGGAGGCGACCACGGCCCTCGTGGATCGTCGGCCGTGGTCACGTAGATTCCGTGGTCCGGCAGGGGAAAGATGATCCAAAACCAGCCGGCATGGTGGCGGATCGCCGGAGCCCAGACCCCGTGGCCCTGGCGGACCTCGTCGTAGTAGTCGTGGGGCAGGTTCTCCAGGGCGTGCCCGACGATGGTCCAATTGACGAGATCGCGGGAGTGGAGGATCGGCAGGCCCGGCGTGCAGTGAAAGCTCGAGGCGACGAGATAGAAATCATCCCCGACCCGAATCGCGTCGGGATCGGAATAATCCGCATGCAACACCGGATTGCGATAGGTGCCATCACCCAGATCGGGAACCCAAGCAGCAGTCTCCAGGATGACCTCGGCAGAAAGTGCTGACGCTCGTTCGATCCGCGGCATGACGAAGGACAGTTCTCAGGAGGCCGTTTCTTCCGGCACGCGACCGATCACCGGCACCAGGATCTGAATACAGACGAGGGAGATCAGATAGAGCGACGATGCCGCGGCGAAGATCAGCGAATAGCTGCCCGTCCGCTCCAGCACGACCGCAATCGGCCAGGGTACCAGGCCGGCCGTGGCAAAACAGATGAACCCTCCGAGCCCGACCGTAGTGCTGATCGCCGGGCCGGGCATCGTGTCGGAGACGACGCTGAACAGGTTGGCTGACCAGCCCTGGTGGGCCCCTCCGGCCAAGCCGACGACCAGCACGGCCATGAGCGGCGACGGCATGTGCGGGGCGAGAAAGATCGGCACCACGCAGAGGCCGCAGATAGCGAGCGCCGTCTTCCGAGCCCGATTGATGCTCCAGCCGCGGCCGAGCAGGCAGCCCGCCAGCCAACCGCCGGCGACCCCCCCGAACGACCCCAAGAGGTAGAAGACCGACGTCCAACCCGAGATCTCCACGAAGCTGAGGTCGGGGAATGACTTCTTCATGAAGTCGGGGAAATAGAGCATGTAGATGCCCCAGATCGGCCCGGCGAAGAAACTCGCCAGCAGATAGGCCCACACCTGACGGTAACGCAACAGCGACAGGATCGACACGGCGGGCGGCGGCTCGCGATCCCCCCGGTCCCGAGCGAGCTGCTCGCGAACGCTCGGCGGGCGATCGCTCTGAATCAGCGCTCGTTCGCCGCTCGTCAGCCGTGGATGGGTCTCGGGAGCGTCGTAGAGCCAAAACCAGCCGCCGAGCCAGAGCAGGCCGAACGCCCCCGTCACGACGAAGGTGGTTTCCCACCCGTACCGCGTGAGCAGCACCGCCACGATGATCGGGCAGAGCACGGCACCCACGTTGCTGCCGGCATTGAACAGCCCCGTCGCCAGAGCCCGCTCCCGGGCCGGAAACCACTCCGCCACCGCCTTGATCGCCGCGGGAAAATTGCCCCCTTCAGCCAGGCCAAGCACGGCCCGAGCCGCCATGAAGCCGGCCACCGTGGCAGGCAGCGACCCGGCGACGAGGCGGCCGATCAGCGGCAGCCGCGACAGCTCGAGTCGCCAGCCGGGATCGATGAACCCGATCAGGCCATGGGCCATCGCGGCCAGGCTCCAGACCGCGACGAACCAGGGAAGACCACGCTTCACCCCGAGCCGATCGATGATCCTGCCGCCGACGAGATATCCGCAGGCGTAGGCCCAGAAGAAGGCGGTGCCGATCGCGGCATAGTCGGTCTCGCTCCAACCAAGCGACTGGCTGAGGGGCTCCTTGAGCAGCCCCAGGGCGTTGCGGTCGATGTAGTTGATCGCAACCGAGAAAAACAGCAGTAGGCAGACGAGCCACCGCACCCGACCCGGGGAGGTCGGGCCGCGGTCGTTGAGAGTTCCTGGCTGCGTGGCCACCTGATCACCCCACGGAACAGTACCGGTCGCCCAGACACCGGAGCCGACCCGGCGACCGTCACACCAGTGGTGCCCGAATCTAGTCACTCGCGGCTTGCATGTCTTGCAAGGCCGCTCCCGGTTTGGGCAACGTCGCCACCAACGCCGGCCTGCCCGACGGGAAGCACGCATATTTTTCAATCCATGCTGCACTTCTTTCATCATTCCGGCAGAGCCGGAGCGTCGCGGCGGGGATACACTGCCGAAGCGAGGGAACGATTCGGCGGCATCATCCGCCGAACGTTGGGAAACTTTTTCCGGGGGGAGACAAAGACCATGCGAACCAGATCCATGACGACATGGGCGGCAGTGGCCGTGATGGCAGGCGGCTGGGCGGCCGCGTCGGCCCAGGAAGCGGTCGTCTTTCACGACGACTTCACCACCGGCAGCACGCTCAACGGCGATAGCATCCCCGGCGGCACGCCAGAAGCGAGCTTCACGAGCTACGACGTCGCCTCGACGAAAAACGCGACTGCCAGCGCGATCGATCCGACCGCCGGCACCATGACCCTGCAGATTCCCGGCACGACCTCTGGCTTCTTCGAAGCCCAGGCGATCTTCAGTTCTACGCCGATCGCACTCGCAGCCGTCGGCGACCGCATCCGGCTGCAATACACCTTCACGGCGGCCAACAACATCCTCTCGAGCGACCTGGGGGTGATGGGCACGGGTTCGGGCCTGTTCACCGGCCTCTACAACTCCGGCGGCGTGAAGCCCTACACCACGCTCGCCAGTTCCGGCCTGACCGCGACCGAAGGCAGTGAGTACGCGACCGGGGGCACCCAACTCTGGCAGGGCTACGTGTCGCGGGTGATGTATTCAGACGGCATCTCGTCGGGTTCGTCGCAGTTCCTCACTCGGCCGGCGCAGACCGGCCCCACCACCTCCTCACAGAATCAAGAGTTGCTCTTCAACAACAACGGCAGCGGCGCGTTCGACAATCCCACGGGCACCTCGCTCGGAGGCACGGGCGGCCTGTCGCTCACGCCCTCCCAGCCCTACACCCTGAGCTACCTCGTCGAACTCACCGATGTCGCGACCCTCCGGCTCACCACGACGCTGTATGACGGCGTCGATACCTCCGGCACGGAACTCTTCAATCTGTCGCGGTCGACCGGCCCCGACACCTTCCTCACGAGCAGCTTCGACAGCCTCGCGATCGGCTACGTCTATAAAGGCACGAGCAATGGCACGGTGCCGCTGACGATCAACTCGATCACGGTTTCGGCGATCGGCGCCGCCCCTCCTGGCCCGCTGGTGCTCGACGTGCCGACCGGCCTGACCCAGACCCAGGCCGAGTTGGGCTACTTTGCCATCAGCGACGCCGAAGCTCCGGCCGTGCAAAAGACCGGTGGCGGCACGCTCGTGTATGACGGCTTCAACACCTACACCGGGCCCACGACCGTGTCGGCAGGCACGCTGGAGGTCACCTCGGGCGATGCCCTCCAGGCGACGACCGTCACGGTCGACACCGGGGCCACGCTCTCGGTCGCGTCGTTCGCGACACCCCGAACCCCGGGCATGATCGTCGACGGCGGTACTCTCTCGGCCTCCACCCTCGCCGTCAACACCAGCACCGGGATCGCCGCGCTGTCGGTCAACGCCGGCACGATCGCCGGGGCGCCCACGGTGACGATCGACGGTGGCGGCCAGATGGCGCTGGTGCAGGACGCCCGGGTGAGCGTGAGAATCGGTGGCCTCTCGATCGACCAAGCCGGCGGCGGCGGCCGGCTCGACGTGGGCGCCGGTCAGGTCACTGTGGCAGCCGGAGGCATCTCGGCGGCCGACCTGCGGGCCGACCTGATCGCCGGCCGCAACGGCGGCGCCTGGAACGGCACGACCGGGATCATCTCGAGCACCGCTGCCGCGGCGGGAGGCACCCGGGCCGTCGGCTACGTCGTTGCCGGCGACGGAACGGCCACGGTGTCCTTCGCGGCCTCCGGCGACGTCAACCTCAATGGCCAGGTGGACGTCTTCGACCTGGTCTCGATCAACAGCGGCGGCAAGTATGGCACCGGCGCGGCCGCGGTCTGGAACCAGGGCGACTTCAATTACGACGGCTCGACGAACGTGTTCGATCTGGTGGGGATCAACACCGCCGGCGCGTACGGCCGAGGCAACTACTTCCCGGCCGCTCCCTCGACGACCGGAGGCGTGGCCGCGGTGCCGGAACCGGCGGTGCTCGGGTTGGCTGCGGCTGCCGCCGCGGTCGGCTGGACGCTGCGGCGTCGCGTCCGCCGCCGCGGCATCGACCAGGGGTCGACATGACTCGGCCACCGATTGGCCGGGCGAATTTCTGGCAAGCCGCTACCGGTGGGCTTCTGGTCGGGATTCTGGCGGCGGGCGGAACCGGCGTCTGCCAAATGCCGTCCTTTCCCGGTGCCGAGGGTTTCGGCGGCACGTTCGCAGGCACGATGCCGGCGACCGGTTGGTTCACCGGTGGCTCGGTCTATCACGTCACCACCACGGAGGATCTCCTGGACGGCAGCGGCCGACCGGTTCAGGGCACGCTTCGCGGCGCGTTTTGGAACTACGCCAACCCGAGCCAGCCCAAGCAGAACGCCAGCAACCGGATCGTCGTGTTCGACGTGGGAGGCGTGTTTCAGCTCACGCAGGGCTCGCTCGACATCAAGACCGTCGATGGAATCTACGTGGCCGGGCAGACGGCTCCGACTCCCGTCACGGTCTACGGCAACACGACCCAGATCACCAAGAGCAGCAGCACGGTCACCCAGAACGTCATCTTGCGCTACATGACCTTCCGCAAGGGCAGCGGCGACGGGCAGGACGCGATCACCTTCTCCGGCGGCAGCGGCACGGGCTCGATCGCCACCAACATGATCCTCGACCATGTCTCCGCCTCGTGGGCGGAGGATGAAAACCTCTCGGTGGCCAACAACAACACGAACGTCACCGTTCAATATTCGATCGTTTCGGACGCGCTGACCAACAACCACGCCTACGCATCGCTGATCCGACCGCAGGTCGATGCCTCCGTCACCTTCCACCACAACCTCTACGCCAACAACGCCAGCCGGCAGCCGCGACTCGGAACCTATAACACGGCCACCCTGACGATGGACTTCGTCAATAATGTGGTCTCGAACTGGCGGGATCGGGCGGGATATGCCGGCGGCAGCAGCGACCCCGAGCAGGAATACGTCGACCTCAACTACGTGGGCAACATGCTGATTGCCGGCCCGGGCACGGTGGGCAGCCGCTCCACCGCCTTCACGATCGACCGCAACGTCGACGTCGCCGCGTACCAGAGCGGGAATGCGATCGACGCGGACGGCGGGATCAACCCCGATGGCACGCCCAACGCGGTCAACACGGGCTGGAGCATGTTCACGGTCAGTTCGTCCGGCGGCGACCAGACGCTCGTCAAGCTGACGGCTCCGGCTTTTCCCGCCACCACGGTGCCCCAGACGGCATCCGCCGCCTACCGGCAGGTGATCGACTATGTGGGGAACTCTTGGTGGAACCGCGACCCGATCGACACCAGGGTGATCGACGGCGTGGTGACCAACACCGGCCCGACCACGATCGGCCCGGCCGCTCCCAATCCGGCGGAACTCGCCGCGCTGCTTGCCACGCCCACGGTGGCGCGGCCGGCCGGCTACGACACGGATCGTGACGGCATGCCCAACACGTGGGAGATCAAGATGGGGCTCGACCCGTTTGACCCGGCCGACGCCTGGTACGACTACGACAACGACAAGTATCTGAATGTGACGGAATACCTCAACGAGGTCGGTGCCATTCCCGCCACGATTCCGCTCCGATTCACCAATGCCAACGGCACCAGCCGTTACGAGGAGATCGGCAATTGGCAGACGGGTATCTGGGAGCCTTCCCGGTTCGATGCGGCCGTGATCGATACCGGCACGGTCACGGTGGACAGCATCGGGCAGTACGCCCGCACCCTGTCAATCGCCGCCGCGACCGCCGGCGGCGCGGCCCAACTGGAACTCGAAGCCGGCTGGCTCGACGTCCATCAGACGGTCACCGTGGGCCGCGGTGGAAGCCTCGTGCTGTCCGGGGGATCGCTGTTGGGAAGCCCGGCATTGGCGATTGCCGAGGGCGGCACGATGACTCTGCCCACGGCGAGCCGCACGGTGCTGCCGCTCGCGGCACTTGCGATTGCCGAGCCAGCCGGGGGCGGCCGCGTCGATCTGGCTGCCGGCGAACTCAGGATCGCCGCCGGCGGGATCACGCCGGCCGCCCTCCGCGCCGACATCATTGCCGGCCGAAGCGGCGGCACCTGGAACGGCTCGACTGGCATCACATCCAACGCGGCAGCGGCCGCGGGCGGCACGCGGGCGATCGGCTACGTGATCGCCGCCGACGGTTCAGCTCGCGTCTCCTTCGCAGCCCCTGGAGACATCGACCTGAGCGGCAGGGTGGACGTCTTCGACCTCGTCGGGGTCAGCGGCAGCGGCACCTACGCAACGGGGCTGCCTTCGGTCTGGAGCCAAGGAGATTTCAACTATGACGGTGCCACGACCGTGTTCGATCTCGTGGCGATCGGGAGTTCGGGCGTCTACGGCCAAGGCAGTTATCTTCCAGCGGCCACCCCGGCGAGCGGCCCATCGCCTGCCGTCGCCGCAGTCCCTGAGCCGGGCCTGGGGGCCATCGGCTGGGCCACCCTGGCGGGATGCACATTCCTGACATCCTTTCGCAGAAAGAAGTAATTCAGCTGCGACGGGTCAGAGACGTATCATGAATGTGGTGGGGGGAGAAAGCGCAGCCGTGATCGGAAGAGTTCTGTTCATCGTGAGCGTCCTTCAGGTGGGCGGGGCCGCTGCGGGCCCGGTCACGGCCGAGCGGGTTGCCGCCCTGCCGGTGGCGACTCGCGCCGGCTGGCAGAGCTACCTCGACCGGTCGCAGGCCGCGGCCGCCCGTGACGCCGACGCCCTGGCGGCGGAAGTCGCCGCCGAGAAACGTGGCTCCGCGACCCGCGCTCCAAGCGGTGGCGATTTCCGCTTCGACGACGGCGACCGCTCCGCCGCGTGGTTTGCCGGAAGCGACGGCGCAGCGCTCGTCAATGCCGTGATCTCGTACCAGAGTCCGAGCGGAGGCTGGTCGAAACACCTCGGGTATTCCCAGGGTCCGCGCCGCCGCGGCACGCAATGGACATCGCAGAGCGAGCCCGGCAAGAAGCCCCATTACCTCGCCACGATCGACAATGGAGCCACAACCAAGGAACTCCGATTCCTGGCAGCAGCCTGGGCGGCCACCGGCCGGACCGACGCGGCCGCAGCGGTGAACCGCGGCCTCGACTATCTGCTCGAGGCCCAGTATCCGTCCGGCGGCTGGCCGCAGGTCTATCCACTCGAAGGCGGTTACCACGACCATGTGACCTTGAACGACGACGCGATGACGAACGTCTTGGAACTCCTCCGCGACGTGGCCGGCGAGGCGGCCGAGTTTGCCTGCGTCACCCCCGACCGCCGGGAACGGGTTCGCCGTTCGCTCGATCAGGGTATCGAATACCTGCTGGCTACCCAGATTCCGGTCGCCGGCCGCCCGTCCGGATGGTGCGCCCAGTACGACCCGCTGACGCTCGAGCCAGCCCAAGGCCGGGCCTACGAGCCGCCTTCGCTCGCCGGCGTTGAGAGTTCGCACGTCTTGCGATTCTTGATGAGCCTGCCGAATCCTTCGGCTGAGGTGGTCGCGTGCATCGAAGCCGGGCTCGCATGGCTGAATGAGGCGCAGGTGACGGGACTCGCGCGGGTGAAGCAGGACGGCCGCACGCTCTACGTCGCCCAGGACAGCTCGACCGAGGTGTATTGGGCGAGATTCTACGACCTGACGACGGGCGCACCGATCTACCCTGGCAAGGACGGGGTCGTGTATCAGTCGTACGTCGACCTGGCCGCCGCCAATCACAAACTCGGCTACGACTATCTCTCGTCGAGGCCCGGCAGCATCCTGAAGAACGGTCAGAAGAAATGGCGCAAGCGGCTGGCCACCTCACGGTGATCCTCGCGTTCAACCCATCCCATCTCCATGTTTCCGGGGGATTCGACATGCCTGCGCTCCGCTTCCGACGAGCGTTCACCCTCGTCGAACTGCTCGTGGTGATCGCGATCATCGCCACCCTGATCGGCCTGCTGCTGCCGGCCGTGCAGAGCGCCCGCGAGGCCGCCCGCCGGATGCAGTGCAGCAACAACATCCGCCAACTGGCCCTCGGCGTGGCCAACTACGAGTCGGCCAAGAAGCGGTTCCCGCCCGGGCATGGGTACGAGGCGGGCGTCACCCCCGTGCCGTCGGGAGGAGGCAGTTGGGGTCAGGCCACCTTCGGCTGGGGCACGATGATCCTCCCCTTCGCCGAGCAAGGGCCGATCTATTCGCAGCTCGAGACCATCTCGAACGGCGCCCTCAGGTTTCCCAATTACGACTGGGAGAAGACCGCGGCGGCGGCCGTCATCTGCAAGCAGCCGATTCCGACCTACATGTGCCCCTCCGACGTGATGGGCCCGATCAATGTGACGGCCAATCGCTCGTCCGGCGACACCAACCCCTCGGGCGGCAAGGACCCCTATGCCAAGTCGAACTACCTCGGCGCGGCCGGATATAGCGGAGGCGATGCGGCGAGCCTCTCCGGCGGGCAGATCACCTTCCGACCGAACGACGCCGTCGACGGTGCGGCCAAGGTCTCGCGGCGGCGAGGCATCTTCGGCGGCGGCTCCCGGACCAAGGTCGGCGACATCGCCGACGGAACGTCGAAGACGCTCGCGATCGTCGAGCGGGACGGCAGCAACGCCACCAAGGCCGACTATCGCGACGGCAAGGGCTACGACGCCGGCTATTGGGCCGGCTCGATCCGCCTGGCCTGGCCGATGTGGCACCTCGCCAACGTCCGCGGGGATTCCCAGGGCTCGATCAACGGCCGCTACCGCTTCTGCGCGAGCAGCCTTCACCCCGGTGGCGGCATCAACGCCGGCTTCGCGGACGGCCATGTTCAATGGATCAGCGAGTCGATCGATTCGACCACCTGGGAGACCCTCGGCAGCATGGCCGACGGCGGGATGGACGACCAGGGCTTTACGGCAGGGAGTTTCTGATGCGGGATCGCGGCTCTCCGTTGGGAATATTCGCCTCGCTCACTCTCGGGTTGGCCCTCGCGACCGGCTGCTCGTCCGGCATCCGGTTGGCCGAAGTGGATGGCGCGGTGACCAAGGGGGGCGAGATCCAGCCGAAGCTCTGGGTGCAATTCCGCCCCAAGGCCGGGGGCAGGCTTGCGGAGGGCCGCACCGATGCCTCAGGCCGTTACAAGCTCGACTACTCCAGGGGCCGCGAGGGCGCCCCGCTCGGCCTCCACCGAGTGCTCGTCTACTCGGGAGGCGACCTCAATTCCGAAGGGATGGAGATCTCACCCCGCAAGCGGATCTTCGAGGGCGAATTCGAAGTGAAGAGCGGGTCGAATTCGATCGACATCGCGCTCCCGTGAGCCGCAGTGGTGTCTGCCCTGCACCGCGGTGGTCACTTCGGCCGCTTGGCGGCCGGCCGCGGCCGGCCGCCGGCTCGGGAGGCTCGCTTGCCACTCGTCCCGTGAGTGCTACCGCTCCCGCGGACGGTCGATCCGACCAGGGTTCGAGCCCGGCGGGCATCCCGGCGGTAGGCGGCAGGCGTCTTGCCGCAGGCCTTCTTGAACGCCACGAAAAACGTGTTCAGGCTCTGGTAGCCGCTCCGGCGGGCCACCACCTGCACCTTGGCGTCGGTGTCGGCAAGCATGCGGCAGGCGAGTTCCATCCGTGCGGCCCGGAGGTAGGACCCGGGGGTTCGGCCGAGGTGCTCCTGAAAGGCCTGGTGAAGGCCGCGCCGCGACATGCCGGCGGCGGTCGCCAGATCGTCCACCCCGATGACCTGGGGCATGTGGTCGGCGATGTACTGCATCGCCTGGCGGATGCCCGGATGGCTCACCGCTGTCACCTCGGTACTGCGGCGGGTGTTGATCCGCGCAGGCGGGATGAGGAGCGGGCCCTTGGGCGGCCGGCCGCCGGCCATGAGCCGATCGAGCAGCGCCGCCCCCTGGTAGCCGAGTTCCTCGTAGTTGGGGTCGATCGTGGTGATCGACCGCAGGTTCCCCTGCCCAACAAGCAGATCATCTTCCCAGCCGATGAGTGCGACCTCGTCGGGGATGCGAATCTCGGCCGCCTCGCAGACCTCGAGCACCTCGAGTGCGTGGGTGCCATTGGCGGTGAAGATGCCCACCGGCTTGGGAGCTGACAAAATCTCGCGATCGAGCCAGGCCCGCCGCTCGGCCCAGAACGAGCGATCCTTGCGGGCGGCCGGCAGGCGGTGCCCCGCCAACCATCGTCCGTCGAATCCGTCGCGGACCAATTCCGCGAAGAAGGCCTTTCCTCTCGCCTCGTAGGTCCAGTTGTCTGAGAAGCTGTAGTAGAGGAAGTGCTTCAAACCCCTGTCGATCAGATGCCTGGCGGCCAACCGCCCGGCCTGATCATGATCGAGAACCACCCGCGGTCGCGGATGCTTGCGACGAAGACTGAAATCGACCACCGGCAGCTTCTGGCCCAGCACGAACGTAGCCAGTTCGTCCTCGCCTGCCAGCCAGGCTAGGATTCCGTCGCCTCGCCAGGTGTACGGAATCACGAACTCATTGGTCACACTCGCGCTCGAGAGGTGCCAGTCGTGCTCAGCGGCATAGGCACCGATGCCCTGCAGGAGCCGGTGGTCATACCAGCCCAACGCCAAGAGCACGTTCTTGCTTCGTCGAGTTCGGCGCACCCGCTGCCTCCCGGAGACACCCCGGGGCAGCGATCACCCCGATAGACAGAATACGATACTCCATAGTAGCCTTTGTGCACCGTTGGCATGCCGCCTGCAACTCCGACCCGCGCACGTTCATGGATCGCAAATCAGCCTCGTTTCTGATCGTGGGGCTCCTGGCGGGGATGTTTCTTACCACTGGGGCGTTCGCCTGGCTGGCGGGGGGAGGTCTCGGCCCGGCCCCGGGCGGCGAACGACTGGTGCTGAAACTGGCCCACTCGCTTCCCCCGGCGGCGCCGGTGCACCTCGCGATGGAGCGGTTCGCCGAATTGGTGGCCGCCAAATCGGGCGGGACGGTCGAAGTCCAGATCTTTCCCAGCGGCCAGCTCGGCTCCGAGACCGAGACCCTGGAGCAGCTTCAGCGGGGGGCGCTCGCGCTCGTGAAGACCTCGACGGCCGCCCTCGAAGGCTTCGTCCCGGCGATGGCCGTGTTCGGCGTGCCCTACGTCTTCCGCGGCGAGGACCACTTCTGGCGCGTGCTGGAGGGACCGCTCGGTGAGGAGTTGCTCGCCGCGGGGGAATCGGCCGACATCCACGGCCTCTGCTACTACGACGCGGGCGGCCGCAGTTTCTACACCGTGCCCCGCGGCGTGAACGATCCGGCGGACCTCCGGGGCCTCAAGATCCGCACGCAGCAAAGCGCCACCTCGATCGAGATGATCAAGACGCTCGGGGGAGCGGCCGCGGCGATTCCCTTCGGTGAACTCTACACGGCGCTGCAACAGGGCATGGTCGATGGCGCGGAGAACAATCCGCCGAGCGTGTACGACAGCCGCCACTGGGAGGTGGCGAAGCACTACGCGCTCGACGAACACACCCGCGTGCCCGACATGCTCGTCTTCAGCCGGCCGATCTGGCAGAGGCTCTCGCCCCAGGTGCAGGCCTGGATCACGGAGGCGGCCCGGGAGTCGGTTCCCTTCCAGCGGCGAATCTGGGCGGAATACGTCGCCGAGTGCCTGGACAAGCTCCGGGCCGAGGGAGTGACGATCACCCAGCCCGACCAGGCAGCCTTTCAGGAGGCCGTGCGGCCGATGTATGAGCGGCTCGAGACCACGCCGTTGGGCCTGCTCATCACCCGTGTCCAGGCGGTCGAGTAAGCCATGCCACCGTTCCTCTGTCGGATTCGCGGCTGGCTCGTCAAGGGACTCGAGTCGTTCCTCATCCTGGCATTCGCCGCCCTCGTGCTCGACGTGCTCTGGGGCGTGTTCACCCGGTATGTCGTGGGGCACCAGGCCGCCTGGACGGAAGAGGCGGCGATCTACCTGTTGATCTGGGTGTCGCTCCTGGGGGCGGCGCTCACCTACGAGGAGCACGGCCATCTCGGTGTCGATTACGTGGTGGAACGGCTCGACCCGGCTGCCCGGCGGCTGGCGGCGATCTGCGTCGAGGCAATCGTGCTCCTGTTCGCCCTGGTCGTCCTCGTCGGGGGCGGCTGGACCCTCGTCTTCGAGACGCTCGCCAAGGGCCAGCTCAGTCCGACGCTCGGAGCCAAGGTGGGCTATCTCTACGCCGCGGCTCCGGTCAGCGGCGTGTTCTTCGCCCTGTTCGCCTGCGAGCACCTCTGGAGCCTCCTGGCGGGAGATCTGCCGGCTCCGTCGTCCGAACCTCCGGCGCTGCAGGAGTGAGCGGCCCATGACGGTCCAGACCCTGATCCTCCTCGTCAGTTTCTTCTCGCTGCTTTTGCTCAACGTGCCGATCGCCGTCTGCATCGCGGTGGCGACGCTGCTCACCATCGCGTCGCTCGGCGACGTGCCGACGGCCTACATCGTGGCTCAGCGGATTTCGACCGGCATCGCGAGTTTCTCGCTTCTAGCGATCCCGTTCTTCATCCTCTCCGGGGTGTTGATGGGGGAGGGCGGCATGGCCCGGCGATTGATGGACTTCGCCAACGCGCTCGTGGGTCGGTTTCATGGCGGCCTGGCCTACGTCAATACGCTCACCTGCATGTTCTTCGGAGCCGTGTCGGGCTCGGCAGCCGCAGCGGTCTCGTCGGTGGGCGGCTTCATGATCCCCGAGATGGAACGCAAGGGATACGGCCGTGAATTCAGCGTCGCGCTCACGACCACCTCGGCCACGACGGGCCTCCTGATCCCCCCGAGCAACATCATGATCGTCTACGCCGTCGTTGCCGGCGGCGTGAGCGTGGCCGATCTGTTCCTGGCCGGCGTCGTGCCGGGCGTGCTGGTCGGCCTGCTGATCATGGCCGCCTGCTTCCTGATGAATCGGGGTCAACCGGTGGGCACGGGCGAATCCGCCGACCTGGGGGCGGTGTTGGCCAGCGGGCTGCGGGCCCTGCCGAGCCTGGCCCTGATCGTGATCGTGATGGGTGGAATCCTCGGGGGTGTCTTCTCGGCGACGGAGGCGTCGGCCGTGGCGGTCGCCTATGCCCTCGTACTGAGCCTATTCGTCTACCGCGAGGTGAGTCTTCGGGATCTGCCGCGGATCCTCCTCCGCTCCGCCAAGACGACGGCGGTGGTCATGATTCTGATCGGCACCAGCCAGGCGATGAGTTGGGCATTGGCCTACGAACAGGTGCCCCAACAGGTGAGCGAATCGCTCCTGGCCCTTTCGTCCAACCGGATCGTGATCCTGTTGATCGTGAATCTTCTGCTGCTCGTCGTCGGTACCTTCATGGACATGACGCCGGCCGTCCTGATCTTCACGCCGATCTTCCTGCCGGCCCTTGTGAAGCTGGGCATGGATCCGATTCACGTGGGCATCGTGATGATCGCCAACCTCTGCATCGGCCTGTGTACGCCGCCGGTCGGCACCTGCCTGTTCGTCGGCTGCAGTGTCGGCAAGACCTCGATCGCAAGGGTCGTTCGGCCGCTCCTCCCGCTGTTCGCGGCGATGTTTCTCGGCCTGATGCTGATCACCTACCTTCCCGGCCTCTCGCTCTGGCTTCCCCAGCTCACCCGCAGGCTCCTTCCCTCATGACGGCCATCAACGATTTTCTCGTCTCCAACGACCTCCGCATCGCCGACAACCCGTGCGTCAGCCCCGATTTCTGCCTCGACTGGGCGACGCTCGCCGCCGACCTCGAGGCCAATCGGAACATCACGGCTCACGCCAAGAGCCGGTTTCAGACGGCCGACGGCTCCTGGACGCTCGTCGAGAACTCCCGCGGCGACCACGCCTGGCTGCTCGAGGGCACCTCGGCGCCGCTCGAGGGACCGGCGGTGGTCCTCGGCGACGACCGCAGCGGCTATCCGGCGACCTGGCGGAACTTGCTCATCCTCAAGAATCGGATCCAAGAGTTCGACCCGGGCTCGACGATCTTCCCGGGCACGGGCGGTTCCCTGGGGCGAAGCACCATCGGCATGGGGGCCCGGTTCACCACGCTTCATTGGCCCGGCGTGGATTGGGCCATGGCCCATCTCGGCCTCGGAGTCACCGCCAACCAGAACAGCATTCCGCGTGAACTGGTGTTCGATGTCGATGTCATGCTGGCTGGCAACCTCGACACTGTTCCTTTTCCGTTCATCGGAGCGGACGTTCCAGAAGGGCACCAGGGCCAGAGCGTGGAGGGCATGAGCCACGGCTGCGTACTCGCCAAGCTGAAGCACGGCTTTCACACCCGGCGGATTCCCTGGAGCTTCAACGCCGACCATCAGCCGATCGGCGGCAAATTTGATGCCCGTGAGGATCAGCTCGTGGCGGGCTGCCTGCTCGCCTCCTACATCACCTTCGACCTCTCGCCGGAACTCGCCAGGACGACCGTGCCTCCCTCGCCGGAGGCGCGGACCGCCTTCGTCGCGCGAGAGATCGACCCGACCCTCGTGGCCGCCGTGCAGAACCGGGTGGCGGGGATCGGTCTGTCGCTCGAGGCCGACGCCTTCCACACCCTGCTCTGCCAGGTCTGGCCGGCGCTCGAGAAGATGCAGATTCGCGACCGGAAGTATCGGGCCGTGCGCGAGCGACACTTCACGACCGAGCCCGGCCGTGCCTACCTCCGGGAGCTTTCGATCGACGAACTCCCCGGGCTGACCACACCCGAGACCACCGCGATCATGCTCGCGCTCTGCGAGGCCCTGGGCATGCCGGTGAACTTCGTCGCCCCGGCCTTCGGCTTTCAGAAGAACATGCCCTTTCCCGACAACGCCGGCCTCCGCCAGCTCATCGAGCGGCAGTGGCGAGTTTGCGAACCCTTCGGCGTGAGCATTGGCTTCCACTCGGGGTCGGGCAAATCGGCGGAGAACTATCGGGTGATGGGCGAGGTGACCGGCGGTCACCTCGAGATCAAGACGAGCGGCCGCTACACCTACGAGATGGGCCGGGCCCTGGCGGCCTCGAGCGACGCCACCGACCGGGCCCTGTGGCACGACTGGTATCGATTCACACTCGAACTTGCGACGGCAGGCGCCTTCAGCGAGCAGGCGACCGAGCAGAAGCTGGCCCGCGACTTCATCACCGCCTCATTCGCCACCGCCGACCTGCCTGCTCCGGCCGACCTATTCGCCTCGCCGGTCCGCTGCCGTGCCGGACTGGAAGCCCTCCCGGCCTCGCCCGAGCTGATGTTCTGGTTCGAATACAACTTTCTGTTCGTGCTCGCCGCCGGGGGCAAGGCCGAGAAGGCCTCGTTGGGCGACCACTCGCCGGCCGGGTACCGCCAACGACGGCGGTTCTACGCGATCAGCCCCGAGGGCCAGCTCCGATTCGCCCAGAACGTCGCCCGCTACCTGATTTTCCTCACCGAAACCACGGGCCTCGTGCCGACCGCCACCTGCGACCGGGTCCGTCGCCGACTCGACGGTTACACGAGCTACCAGGCCATGCTCGGCGACATCGCCGCCCCGGCCGCGTGAGGCTCGCGGCAGGTCGGACGGCGAGGTGCAGGGGTCGGCTCACGCTTGCAGAGCACTCGGGGCGTATCCTCGCCCGCGACTCGAATATTGACGCCTCAGAGCCGGTGCTCCACGGCACCACGCTCCGCTCGAGCGTCATCGTCGCACGGCCGACGGCAACTCGAACCGGAAGTCGTTGTCGCCACCCTTGACCTCGACCTCGGTCACGAGTCGAACCACCGCCGGCGCGAGAGGGTTGCCACGATCATCGACTTCACCACCCGTGCCGATCTCGACCCGATGCCGCCCGATGAGGGCTCCGGCTCGGTCCTTGTACTCCAAGCTGAACCGACCTCCCCGTTCTGTGCGGGCATGCGAGGGTCGGCCACCGCCCAGCGGGCTGAACTTGACCCAGGCCTGATCCAGCGGTCCCCCACCGGCGGTCGTCACCTCGCCGCTGACTCTCGCAACCCCTGGGCCACCGCAGCCCAAAGCCGCGAGGGCCAGGGTCGGAAGCAGCACCGCAAGAGCCCTCAGTCTTCCTCGCCACATGGCCATTCACCGATACTCCGGAAGGGGAATGCCCTCTGCCATGGTGCCGAGGCACTGCCAGGCCACGCCGTCGACATCTTCGCTCAAAAATTCGACGTGCGCATCGGCAAAAGCAAAGGCGCATCCGGCGGTATGGAGGCTGCCGACACCGTAGGCGAAGCTTGGCGAGTTCATCAGAAATTTCCCAGCGATGTCGTTCTGAATGTTCGTCAGATGACTGTTCACCCACCGACTTCGAATAGCCCCGGTCCAATACGAGGCGAATCGTCCCGTTGCTCCTACTGCCCGCTCGCCGTCCCGTTCCGCCACCATCAGCGTGTGGCTCGTGCCGTCGGTGACGTGCTTCAACCCAGTCGTACTGTTGGCATAGAAAATCCCTCTGCCCTGAGGGTTGGCCTCGATGTCGGGCCACTCGACTCCGCTGGCGGCGTTGACACCGTCATTCGCCAACGTGAGCCCTGCCACACCCACGTAGTTGCTCTTTGCAAAAGGATCCTTTCCGCCGTTGTAAAAGGTGTTGATCGGCGGCATCACATCGGACGGACACTGAAATTCTTTCAGCGGCGTCTTCGACAAGTCTCCGGCTCGGAGGCCGTTGCCGACGGCCGTCTCCCAGTTGTAGTTCGGGTAGCCGGCGATCTGGGTGTATTGACTGCTGATCAAACCTCCTTCCAGGAAGGGAAGAATCAGAGCGCCCCAGCCGAACGCCGCCGGCCCGTGGCCGCCGCCGGGGTTGAATGGCCCGACGATCACACCTTGGGGAAACCTCTTTCTTGCACTCTCAAAGCCGTGGATGGCGATCCCCTGCTGTCGCAGGTTGTTCATGCACTGACTCCGCCGGGCGGCCTCGCGGGCGGACTGAACGGCCGGCAGCAGGAGGCCGATCAGCGTGGCAATGATCGCGATCACCACCAGTAATTCGACGAGGGTGAACGCAGCGACGGCTGACGCCCGCTGATGCGTCCAGGACCTGCTGGATCGAACCGGCATACCCATCGCTCCCGGAAGTTCCGACAACCATCCCCAGTCTGGAATCTACACCGCCGGATCCGGAAACCACAGAACTGTTTTCTGCAGATTCGCTCCAATCCTGGGCGGTGGCTCCCGGGGCCGACGGCACGGGCTGGTACCATGCGGCGTCGCAGCATTGGCGTGGTCGTGGCGGATGGATCGCCCGCCCTCGCGGTATTGGAGTCAAGCTATGTCGCGATCGGCTCTGTGCCCCTTCGGCATTGTTGCCGCGGCTTTCCTGACGACTGTCGTGGCCTTCGGCGCAGTTCCCTCGCCGGAGCCGATCAGTCCGATTCAAGCGCCGTTTGCGATGCCCCAACTCGATCGACCCGCGTTTCCGCACCGTACGGTCAGCATCGTCGATCATGGCGCCGTGCCCGGCGGAACGACGAAGAACACGGCCCCGATCGCCGCGGCCATAAAGACCGTCGCGGAAGCTGGCGGCGGCCGGGTGCTCGTGCCGGCCGGCACCTGGCTCACCGGCCCGATCCATCTTCAGAGCAACGTCGAGTTGCATCTCGCCGAAGGGGCGGTGCTCCGTTTCAGCGACCGGATGGAGGATTATCTGCCGGCGGTGTTCGTCCGCTCCGGCGGCGTCGAACTCTTCAATTACTCGCCGCTGATCTACGCCCGCGACTGCATGAATGTCGCCGTCACGGGGCCCGGCCGGCTCGACGGCAATGCCGAAGCCTGGTGGCCCTGGCAGAAGCAGGAGACGCGGCGTGGCTTCGAGATGGGGGCGGCCGGAGTGCCGGTCGAGGACCGCGTCTTTGGCACGCCTGCTGACGCGATACGTCCGAGCTTCGTCCAGTTCGTCGGCTGCCGCAACGTGCTCCTCGAGGGCTTCACGATCGGCAGCGGGCCGAACTGGACGATCCATCCCGTCTATTGCGAAGACGTGATCATCCGGCGGGTGAACGTCGTCACCGACGGGCCGAACAACGACGGTATCGATCCCGACTCCTGCCGCAACGTGCTGATCGAGCATTGTCTGTTCGACACGGGCGACGATTGCGTGGTGCTCAAGAGCGGATACGACCAGGACGGCCGGCGCGTGAATCGGCCCACCGAGAACGTCGTGATGCGGCACTGCTCGAGCAAGCGAGGCCACGGTGGCCTCGTGATCGGCAGCGAGATGTCCGGGTCGGTCCGCAACGTGTTCATGCATGACTGCGACTTCGAGGGCACCGATCGCGTCCTGCGGATCAAGTCTCGGCCGGGCCGCGGCGGCGTGGTGGAAAATGTCTGGGTCGAGAACGTGACGGGTCGTACTCTGCAGCGGGAGGTGGTGATCCTCAACATGGACTACTCGGCCGATCGGAATCCGATCTCCGACCGATTTCCGCCCCGATTCCGCAACATCCATGTCCGCAAACTGGCCGCCACGGGCGCCCCCGTGGGCATCCGGATCGTGGGAATGGAGAACTCGCCGATCGAGGACGTTCATTTCGAGGATCTGGCCATCGTCGCCAAGCAGGCGGTCGTCGCGCGGCACGCCCGTGGCATCTCCTTCGACCGCACGGCCCTGGTCTCTACCGAGGGCAAGCCCTGGGAACTTGAGTCGGTGGCCGATGTCACGGTCGACGGCGAGCCTGCGAAATGACGAAGGAGATGTCTCGGCCGCAGGCGGGCCTGAACCGGCCTTGAGGCTGCCCCTGGACGTCGGCTACCTTCCCCGCTCCACGGCGAAGGAAGGTGTGTCATGGCCCAGAGCAGGATTTCCGAATGTGGAGCCCTCCGTGCCTGCAAGAGCAACGGCACGAGGGTGCCTCGCAGAGCCGCGATCCTGCTCGCGGCCATCTGGTCGGCCGCCCTCGCCAACGGCGACGATGAACGTTCCATGCAACTCGCCAGCCCAGGCGAGCCGCCGCCCTCTGAGACGATCCCGGGACACCCCGCGCTGGCTCGTCTCCCACGGCACGCGACGACGTCCAAGGGACACCAGGGCGACGCCGTCAATGTCGCACTCGTCGGCACCGAGGAGGAACTCCATCAGACCCTGGCGCGGGCGGGCTGGTATGCGGCCGACCCCATCACCTTCAAGACCTCCCTCCGTATCGCGGCGGACGTGGTGCTGCGCAAGCCCTATGCCCACGCCCCGGTCAGCGACCTCTACCTCTGGGGCCGAAAGCAGGATGCGGCCTTCGAGCAGCCGGTGGGCACGAGCCCGAAGCAGCGGCATCATGTCCGATTCTGGCGGTCGGCCGAAGTTGATCAGCGAGGCAAGCCGCTCTGGGTCGGCGCCGCGACCTACGACGAACGGGTCGAGATCAGCCGCACGACCCTGGGCGTCACCCACAAGATCGCCCCGGCCATCGACCGAGAGCGGAACAAGATCGTCACCGACGCCATCCGGGCCGGCATGCTCGACGGCTACTACTGGGTGAACGAGTTCCACCGGCAGCCCGAGGGTCGAAACGGCGGCGGCGACCGCTACTTCACCGACCGCCGCCTCGCCATCGGGGTGATCGGTATCACCCGTTGACGCGAGGCGAGGGGGTCGGCGAACGCTCGCGGAGCATCGGGGCGTATCCTCGCCCGCGACGCGACTTTTGCCGCCCCCGAGCCGGTGCTCCAGGTCGCCTCGCCTCGACCCGCACTCGCCGTTCGCCACCCTGCGATCGGCCTCGAGCCAAGGTCTGGTCTAAGCGGCTGTCAGGGCAGGCTGTTGACCGTGTCACCAGCGGCCCCGGTGAACAGGCTCACAAACACCTCGGGATCGAGCGAATCATCGAAGAACCGAGCCGAGGCATCACCCATCAGGTAGTTGCAGCCCTGGGGATGAAAGGAGTAAATCTCGTTGTTGTTGTGATTATTCTGCATCCTGCCGGCGGTCTGATCGTGGACGACATACCAACTCTCGACATCGGCCCAGCGGGCTCCGGTGGCGACCCCGGGCTTTTCCTTTCCGCCCTCCCCGTACACCTTCGGCCGACCACCGTCCTCGAACAGCATGAACGTCTTCGTGAGGCCGTCCGTAAGATCGCTCAGCTTTCGGGGTCCTTTCCGCAGCATCCCCTCCAGGTCTGCTCGAGAAGTGATCATCTTCGCGCTCACAAGAGTCTTGTGCACCTCGGTTCTGATCGATGCGCAGACGGCAAAATCCGAGACGTAATCGGCATTCTTGGGGGCCGACGGACAACGAACGAGCTTAATCTCTGAGGCTGTCGGGGACTTGTTCTTGAGATGGTTCCAGTTGTAGGCAAAGTCCATCTGGTCGAAAATCGTCGACTCCTCAATATACGGCAGCAGGAAACTAATCAGATTGTGATTCGAGGGAGGCTGCTTCGATCCCGCCGCGACCGTCCACCCGGGGGGCAGCTTTTTGCGGGCATCCATGTAGGAGTGGATGCCCAGGCCAAGCTGCCGCATGTTCGTCAGGCAGTTCGTCCGCCGGGCCGACTCTCGGGCGCTCTGCACCGCAGGAAGCAGGAGGCCGATCAGCGTCGCGATGATCGCGATCACCACCAAGAGTTCCACGAGCGTGAAGCCCGCCGATCGCTTGCCCGGTCCTGCCGTCATCGTCCATGCCCTCCCTGTTTGCTGCATCGTGCCGTCTCCCCGGATCACAGACCAGCCTTGCGGCACCGCCGCCGCACAAGGCCGGCGAACGCGGCGATCGAGAGGATACCAAGGCCGAGGCTGGCCGGCTCCGGCACCGCCGAGACCGCCCCGGGTCCGCTGGCACTGATCGAAGCCGCCGGGAAGTAATTGCCCCGGCCGTATGCCCCGGCGGTGTTGATCCCGACCAGGTCGAACACGTTGGTCACGCCGTCGTAGTTGAAGTCGCCTTGGCTCCAGATGGCAGCCGTGCCGGAGCCATACCTGCCGGAACTGTTGATGGTGACGAGATCGAACACGTTGACCGCTCCGCTCAAGTCGGCATCACCCACGGCGGCGTAGCCCACCTGGCCGCTGCCGTCGCCGTTGATCACGTAGCCGACGGCCCGGCCGCTGGTGGCGGCAGCAGTCGACGACGTGATGCCCCTGGTACCGTTCCAACTGCCGCCGCCGCGGCCGGCGAGAATGTCGGCCCGCAGTGCGGTGGCGTCGATGCCGCCGGCGGCGAACTGAATGGCACTCGAACCGAGGTCGAGCAGACTGGCCGTCTCATCGACGGCCAGCGACGTCGCCTGCACGACCGTCCTGGTCGCCCCCGGCAGCGAGAGTGAGCCGCCCGCCGCAACGTCGATCACGGGCGAGCCGGTGATCCCGCCGCGGGTCACCGCCAGGGTCGTCAGTCCAGAACCCCCGATCACGAGCGAGCCAGCCGAGACGCTGCCGCCGTCGACGGTCACGCCCTGGCCCTGAAGAACGACGCCTGGAGCCACCTGGAGGGTGCCTCCGGTGACCGACACCGGACCCGACCCAAGTGCCGCCGGGGCGGCCACGCGGAGCACACCGCCTGTGACCGCCGTGCCCTGGAGGGCATTCGCCCGCGTGAGCACGAGCGTGCCGGGCCCCGCCTTGGTGAACTCGCCCTGGGCCTCGAAGTCACCGGAGATGGTGAGGCTGCCACGGGCATCGCTCACGTCGACCGTGCCGCCACTGGAGCCGATCAGCGTGTAGGCCGTGCGGGTGCCCTCACCGGTTCCGTCGAGTCGAAGCGTCGCCGGGGCGACGTCACCGATCAAATACTCGCCGGTATGCGCGGCCTGGAGGGCCGTAACGCCGATCGCAAGGGTGCCCTCGTGCACGCTCACCGGGATCGCCCCGCCAATCGTCACGCCCGGGCCGAGCACCACCGTGCCAGCGGTGGTCTTCTCAACAGTGATCGTGCTGCCGCTCCGGTTGATCACACCACCGTTGGCAACGTTCGTAAACTCCGTGCTGATAGAGCCCGAGCGGAGGTCGATGCCCCCGTCCCGCTCGGCGGTGACGTTGATGTTGCTGCGGAAGTCGCCGGCGAAGACCAGGTCGCCCCCGTCGAGGATCACGCCGCCGAAATTCTCACCCTGCCGAATCTCGGCACGGCCTCCGGCATTCATTGTGATGAAGGTGTCGCCAGGCAGGTCGGGGTTGCCGTTCGAGCCGAATACGAACCTGCCCCCGGCATTGACCGTGATCGCAGTGCTGTTGAGGTCGCCGCCGGCCCCAAGGTCGTCGAGCACGAGGGTGCCCGCGTCGATCACCACCGGCCCGGTGAATCCGGTGCTTGCCCCGAGCAACGTGAGCGTGCCCGTGCCGAGCTTCGTCATCGAGCCGTCGCCCGAGAGCCGACCGGCGTAGGTCATAGCGTCCGCCCGATCGACGGTCAGCGTGCTACCGCTGACGAGTTCGAGATTGCCGGTGAGTGAGCCGCCGCTGACCATCATCGTGCCGCCGGTCACCGTGATAGGCCCGGCGACGGCGGCGTTCACGACCTCGAGCGCGCTGCCAAAGTCGAGAGTGAGCGGGCCGGCCAGCGAGGCAGCGGCGGAGACCGTGCCGAGTTGGAGCGTGCCTGCCGTGACGGCTGTCGCCCCGGTGCGAGTGTCGGCCACCGCGAGCGTGAGCCGGCCCGTGCCCGACTTCGTCAGCCTGCCGGCCCCGCCGACCCCGCCCGAGCCGCTAAGGGTGTAGTCGAGTGAAGAGTTGTCGATCACCACACTGGCGGGCTCGAGCGAGCCGATGAGCTCCACGACACCGGACGAAGCCGTATCGTCGAACCGCGGGCGGTCACCGGTCACGAAATTCGTCGCCTGAGCCGAGATGGTGTCGGCCCAGTTCCGAGTGCCGCCCACGTTCACCGCCGAGCCGGCATCCCACACGGCCGACGTGGAGCCGGTCCAACGAACCTGGCTGATGCCGGCGATGTCGAGGTCGATCGTCGTGTTGGCGGTGTCGTAGACGATCGCGGCGGCCACCCGGGGCGGGGCCACGAACGAGAACCCGCTCGAGATCGGGCTGCCGTCGTAATCGACGAGCGTGAACCGGCCCTGCGAAAGTTCCTGGGCCGACTGGATCGCAAGCGTGTGGCTGCCGCCCGAGGTCGTGAGTCCGTCGGGCGTGGTCACCTGCAGCAACGGACTGCCGGGAAGGCCGGCCCCGGTCAGCACGAAGCCTAGCGTCGAGCCAGTCGAGCCGAGTTGGAGCGTCGGCGTGACGAGCGTACCCGGAAACTCCCCGTTGACGATCGCAAAGGTGGCGGCATCGGCCACGCTCACTCCGGCCGGGAGCGCCGTGGGACCGACGGCGAGCGTGCCGCCATCGACCACGTAGCTGCCGACAGCCTGGTTGTCGGCCAGGATCGCAAGCGTCCCCGGGCCAGACTTCGTGAGGCTGCCGGCTCCGGTCACCGGACCGGTAAGCGTGAGCGTGGCGGCCGGATCGGTCACCTCGAAGCCGCCACCGCCCGCATTGAGAGAGAAGCTTCCGCCACGGCTCGCGGTCGGGCCGGCGTACCCGAAGGTACCGGAGGTGATGTCTCCGCCAAGCAGCACGTCGGAGGTGCCGAGATTCGCGGCTCCCGAGTGAAGGATCATGCCCTCGGCAATGCCCAGCCCGCCCGTAACGGCGATCGAGGCGTTTCCGGCGACCGTGACCGTGTCCGGGCCTACCTTCTCGACCACGGCCGTACCACCGAGCACCTGGGGTGCATCACCGGTGCCGGTGAGCGTGCCGGCGGTCAATCGCGAAGGGTTCGCGCCGACAGCCGTGAATGCGCCAAGCCTCAGGTTCAGGCTACCACCTGCCAGATTGATGCCGCCGAGTTGCTCGCCTTCCTCCCAGATCACCTGGCCGCCAGGATTGGCGGTGATGTAGGTCGTGTCCGGCATGTCTGGATTGCCAGCGGTGGCAACGCCGAACTGAAACGTGCCACCGGCATTGACGATCACGTCGGTCGCGTTCAGATCACCACCACCGTTGTCAGCCAGTACGAGCGTTCCGCCGTTGATCGTGACGGTGCCGGTGAAGGGACTCGAACCACCGAACGTGACGGTGCCGGGGCCGGCCTTGGTGACGGTGCCGGTGCCCGTGAGCCTCTGGTCGTAGGCGAGTGCATCCGCCAGGTCGAAGGCAAGGGTGCCGGCCGCATCGACGAACACGTCGCCGGCCAGGGCCAGGCCGGTGCCGCCGGTGCCGACGGCGAGGCTGCCGGCGTTGACCGAAGCGCCACCCGAGAGCGAACCAGAAACGAGTTCCGCCGAACCGCCGTTGAGCGCGAGCCCACCGGCCAGACTGCCCTGCCGGAGCGTAAAGCTCGCCCCACTGGCCACAGCGACCGGCCCGGCGACGGCCGGGGCAAACGACGCATCACCGATGGTCACGCTCCCCCCGACCACCGCGATTCCGCCGGTCGAGGCCTGGTCCGCGAGCACGGCGAGCGAACCGCTGCCCGACTTGGTAAGCACCCCGGCGCCCACGAACGAACCCGGCCCGGCGAAGGTGTAATTAACCAGCGAGTTGTCCACCGTCACCGCACCCGGGCTCACAGCCCGGGCGAGCGACACGCTCGTGGAGACCGCAGCGTCGTCGAACATGACCTGGTCGCCGTCGACGAAGTTTGTCGCCGAGCCCCTGACATCCCAGTTGAACGTTCCACCCACATCGACCGCAGTGCCGGCATCCCAGACGCTCGAGGCCGAGCCTGACCAGCGGGGCGTGTCGGTGCCGATCACGGCGAGATCGATCGTGGTGTTGATTAGGTCGTATTCGATCGCAGCATTCACCCGGGGCGGCAGGGCTGCGAGGGTGAAGCCCGACGTGATCGAGTTGCCGGTGTAATCGACGAGCGTGAACCGGCCGGGCTGGAGCGCGCCGCTGGTGGAGATGGAGATCTGATGGCCCCCGTCGCCGACCGCGAGGCCATCGGCCTGCGTGACGGCCAACAGGGCCACAGTGGGATTCGCCGACGTCGCGAGATCGAAGGCCAGCGTCGAGCCGGCGTTGCCGAGGACGAGCGTCGAGGTTGAGAGTGTCGCGGGCGTTGACGGGCAGAGCGTCAGCAACGTCGCGTTGTCGGCAACCGTGATCCCACCGACATGAGTGAAGGGCGTGAGGCCAAGGCTGCCGGCTGTCACGTCGATCGAGCCTGCGAACGTGTGGTCGCCCGCGATCGTGGCGGTGCCGGCCCCCTGCTTCAAAAGCGATCCAGCACCTGAGAGCTCGCCTTCGATGGCGAGCGCCCCCGCGCGATCAAGCCGCAGGGTGGCTCCGGCCGCGACCGCAATCGGCCCGGTGATCGAACCAGCATCGCCGCCGTTGCCAACCTGGAGCGTGCCGGCAGCAACCGTCGTGCCACCCGTGAACGTGTTGGCCGTCTCGAGCCTGGCCAAGCCGGTGCCGCTCTTCACAAGCCGGCCAGCCCCGGCGATCCCACCCGCGCCCGTGAAGGCGTAGCCGCGAGCCGAGTTGTCGATCGTGACAAGCTGCGGGGCCACAGCGCCAGACACCGACACCTCCACGGGACCGGAGCCAACGGCCGAGTCATCGAAAACCACGCGGTCGGTGTCGACGAAGTTCGTGGCCGAGCCGTCGGACGAGAGCACCCAGTTCCGCGTGCCTCCTGTGCCGATCGCCGAGCCGGCATCCCAGGTACCCGTAAGGTTGCCCTTCCAGACGAGCGGATCAACCGTGTAGGTCACCCGGAGGTCGGGCCGGCGATTGACATCGGCGTTGCCACCGGATCCGAATTCCCAGCCGTCGGTCGAGGCGAGCGTGCGGACCAAGAAGCCGTTGTTGGCCGCCGTGCCGTCGAACCAGGCCTGAACGTCGGCGGTGACATCGAACCAGGCCTGCTGGTTCTTCTCCATCGGGGCCACAGTCGCCGTCGGGGTGGAGACGTAGTCTGTGCCTGCGACAGGAC
The DNA here is from genome assembly GCA_964453165.1 of uncultured Candidatus Kuenenia sp. Classification (GTDB taxonomy): domain Bacteria; phylum Planctomycetota; class Planctomycetia; order Pirellulales; family UBA1268; genus QWPN01. The sequence continues at coordinate 33,073 of CAYVNX010000010.1, forward strand.
CGGCGGCCCCATACCAGGCGTACGTGCTCGTGGCATCCCAGGCGTCGGTCATCCGATACACGGAGAAGGGACCAGCCGACTGACTGTTTCCACCATTACCGGTTGTGAGCACGAGCCAACTCTTGGCGATCTCCGCCCGAACCGGCACCTGGCTGCCGCCGGAACCGAAAATGCCGTCGAACTTGACGAGCGCGAGGGTATCAGAGCTGCCGGTGTCGCCCGGCGGCGTGCCGTTGGTCGCGCCATCGACAAAGAAATTGGCGACGTTGGTCTGATCGATCGTCGCGCCGCTGACGCCATCCATCGAGATCATCGTCATGCCGGCATAGCCGTTGACACCCGGTACGATCGAGGCGGTGTCGGTGGGCTCGGTGATGTAGCTCACCGTGAGCTTCGGCCGAAAGTTCACCGTCGCGTCGGCGATCCCGTAGTTCCACCAGGCGTCGGTCGTGTGGGCCTGCACGACCATTCCGTAATTCGCAAGCGACCCATCGGACCAGCCCTGCACGACCGGGGCGACGAAAGCCGAAACCACACTCCCTTGGGCCGGGCCTTTGTAGCCTCCGACCGGCAGCGTGGCCCGGCCATTGGCGTAGGTCGGCCCGTTCGTCGCAAGGGCGGCATTCGTCGCGCCGAGATCGGCCAGCGTCGTGGCCGACGTAAACGGCACTGTCATGCCCGCCACGACGAAACGGCCATTCGACTGGTTGTTGGTGGCGGTGCCCGTCGTCAGCGTGAGTTGGGCATCGAGGATCGTTGAACCCTGCGGCACGAGGCCGGGACCGCTTCCGAAGATCTGGTCAAACAGGATGAAGTACTGCCGCTCATCGTTGTTGCCATTGTTCACGCCGTCCATGTACTGGCCGATCGTGTTGAAGCTGGCGGTGTTGTAGCTCATGCTCGCGTCGATGGCGCCGACGTACTCGGTCGTGTCGCCCGTGAGCAATGCCCCCGGTCGGAATTCGACGGTGGTCGGCTGAGCGGATGCAGCGCTTGCCAACGCAGCCGCGATCAGGCCGAGGATCGCACCTTGGGCCAGGCGGGGGCGTCGGACGGGTTGAAGTCGAATCCGTACCGGGAAGACGACGCTCGCGAGCATGAAAGCCTCCGCAATCGAGGAAGGAAACACCGGGCGTGGACAACCGGGTTGTTCGGTAGGAGCCGAAAAGAAGCCCTGTTCGGCTACGGCAAGGTGGGACGGCCGCGAATCGCAGCGATCGGCCCTTGACGTGTTCGAAAGGGTATGGGCCCTTCGTGAGCCAATGATGAGCGGGCCGCGAGAAACGGGTGAGATCGGCCCGAGCCGAAGTACCCACAGCAGGGGCAAGACTCTCAGGCCCGGGTAGCGCCGGGGCGGCCCGACTCGACGGTGAAGCGAGCGGCGACCGAGATCGGACTGTCTGCGAGAGCGATGTCGTCCACCGTGAAGTAGGTCGTCTCCATCCGATCGCGGTTCACCGTGCACGATGCGTAGCCGTTGCCGCCGCCATGCCAGACGAGGCTCGGGTTCTCGGCCATGAGCTTGGCCACTTCGGCCGGATCGGTGAGGCCGTTGGGCGGGCTCGAGATTCCCGTGCCGACGAACTCCGTCGCCAAGACGGGCAGGGAAGATTCCCGGTCATCGGCCCGAAGATCGTTGACCCAGTTTGAGTGGATGTCGCCGGTCAGAATCACGGGATTCGGCACGCGGCGGTCGGCCATGAAGTCCAGGAGTCGGCGGCGTTCGGCGAGATAGCCCGGCCACTGATCCATTGCGTACCGGCTGTTCTCGCCGGCGGTACGATCGACCATTCCGAGCATCACCTGCTGGGCAAGCACGTTCCAGCGGGCAGGCGACTCGATCAGTCGGCTGGCGAGCCAGCCCGCCTGCTCCCGGCCGAGCATCGTCGCCTCGGGGGCGGAGCACTCGGCCGTGATCCCGTGCCAGTGTCCCTCATGGGGCTGATCGGAGCGGTGCTGTCGCGTGTCGAGTACGTAAAACGCGGCCAGGTCGCCAAAGGCGGCGTCCCGGTAGAGCCGCATGTCGGCCCCGCGTGGCAGGCAGGCATGCCGCAGCGGCATCATTTCGTAGTAGGCCTGATAGGCGTTGGCACGGCGTTCGAGAAAGGCGACCGGATCGATGCCCTCCTCCTCGGAGACGGCGTCACAGTAGTTGTTATCCACCTCGTGGTCATCCCAGGTGACCATCCAGGGGCAGGCAGCGTGGGCAGCCTGGAGCAGAGCATCGCTGCGGTAGAGAGCATGGCGAATCCGGTAGTCGGTGAGCGACACGATCTCCGGCATCCCATGGGGCCGGATGGCTCCCGCGGGCTTCGACTTCATCTCGTAGATGTAGTCGCCGAGATGAAACACGAGGTCATGCCCCGCCTCAGCCATGTGGCGGTAGGCGGCGTAGTGGCCGGTTTCATGGTTCTGGCAGGATGCAAAGGCGAATCGTGCCGCCGCCGGGCTCGTGCCCGCGGCCGGAAGGGTGCGGGTTCGCGCCTTCGGGCTCGTTGCGTCGCCGCAGTGGAAGCGATACCAATACCAGCGGTCGGGCTCGAGTCCTTCGAGCTCCACGTGCACCGAGTGGGCCAACTGTGGTAGGGCGAGGGCCGACCCCGTAGCCACGATCCTCGCGAAGCCCTCATCGTGGGCAACTTCCCACGCCACCGGGATCGGCTCGGGCGCGAGTCCACCGTCGGCCGCGAGCGGCTCGGGAGCCAGCCGGGTCCAGAGCACGACGCTGTCGGCCGCAGGATCCCCCGAGGCTACGCCGAGGCTGAAGGGACTCGCGGAGAATCGCGGCGCCCGCCCATCGCCCCGGCCTCGACGGGCGAGTGCCAGGCTGGCCACCAGGGTGGCCGAGGCGGTCACGAAACCGCGACGAGAAAGCCTCGCTTGGTCACGCGGAGGCAGGCGAGCGCTGGCATGCGTCACGGGATGGTCTCTGGAATGGGACTCGCTGGATCGCGGAGGCTGGGAACGTAGTCCGCCTCAAGAACGACAGCCTAGGGCTTCGCCTTGGCAGACGTGAGATCGAAGGGGGGAATCACTGCACCGCCCGAGGAAACCTCGACGACCAGGGGAGACGTGGCGGGATTCGCGTACACGCCGCCGAGGCGATCCACTTCGGCTGCAGCCGACTCCGGGTCGGCGTTCGGCTCGACATTCTCCGCCACATACCACTCGACGGTAGCCTTCCAGCGACCTGCCGGAGCCCCGTCGGAGGATTCCCAGGTCCCAATCACGAAGGTGCCGGCCTCGTCCGAACGGCCCATGGGCCGGAGTCGCTCAGCGCCGGTGGCCACGCTGGAGGCGTCGTCTGCCGGATGGAGCACGATCACCGCCCCGCCGGCGGGCTGACCGTCGACGAGCACCTGACCCGAGACGGGAGCCGTCGCTACCCGACCGTCACCGCAGCCGGTGGCCAGGAAGATCGTGGGACATGCGACGAGAAGCCAGGTGCCGAACGAACGTCGTTTGCAGGAACCAGCAGGCATGGTTTGCTCCGAGGGCCGGGCGCGGGGCGAGATCGTAGCGTGAGCATCGAATCCGGGGAAACCTCCGGGAGTTCACTCCGGCAGGCCCGGCTGCAACATAGTCGATGACACACGGTGAGCTTCGAGCGTCTCCCTCACGCAGTCGTCATATCAGAGATTCGTCAGTTTTTCATGAGCGACTTCCGCAGATCGTCGCCATCAGGAACGCTGCGGATGTGTCGGTTTGGTCTGCCCCCAGGCCTGCAGCCGATCGAGCGCATAGACACACACCAGCACCGCGATGCAGGCCGCGACCATCCCGGTGCCTCCGAGCGCCTCCCGCTCGTGGAAACAGGTCCACGCGAATTGAACGACGCACAAAACCGCGACAAACAGGAGCGTCGTCCGGCGGCCAATCAGGCCCACGACGAACGCTCCCAACGGCGCGCCGAGAATCACCACCGGGGCCGCCGCCAGCCAATTGCCCCAGACGCCCGCCTCGATGCCGCCCGTGGCCTGTTGGATGGCCAGCCCGAGCAAGGAATTGAAGGCCATGGCCACGACCGACGTCGGAATGGCGACCTTTGGGTCGACCCGGCAGGCCAGAACCAGAGCGGCATAAATCACCATGTCGATACCGACGCCCGTCACCGCCACGATGCTCATGCCCGCGAGCACTCCGGCCAGCATGCCGCCAAGAAACTCGCCTCGATCATTTCGGCCCGCGTTGCCGGTCGTGGCCGACAGGTCGTCGAGACGTGCGAGGTGCAAGACGCCGAAGGCCGCCCAGAAGACAGCGAATAAAAGCTTCACCAACACCGTCGGAACCCGCGGGGCCACCCACACGAGGCCGATCGGGAGGCCGATCAGCGACCCAACCAAAGAACCACTCAGCATCGACCACGCCAACTGCTGCCGCCGACAGAGAATGAAGATCGAGGCACTCGTCATGCCGATCGACTGAATGGCCAAGCTGAAGTCGCGGCCGAGCGTGGCTGGCAGGCCGTATGCCAAAACGAGAATTGGGAAGGCGACGGTGCCCCCACCCATCGGCGTCGATCCCGCCACGTAACTCCCAAACAGCATCGTCAGGGCGATCGGCCGGTGCTCCCAGGCATCGGCGGCATTGCGTGGATCGAGCATGAGCAGCGACCATGCGCCGTAGAACAGCCCAAGCCAGAGCAGCCAGATCCAGAGCAAGCCGCGTGGGTGGTCAGGGCCAGTCACGGTTTTGCTCCACTGCGAAACATGCCTGGGTCCGCCTCAGGACACTCGGCCATGCCAGTGCCGCGCCGCCCTCGCGTGTCGGACGGTGCTCTCACGCCGACCGCGCGTGTGTCTGCGCGAGGGCACACGCCAACGGACACGATTCGGCGATCGCTTCGCCGCGTCGATAACCCGCCAACAGGTCCCGCGAACGTTGGGCGAGCATCCGGCGAACCTCGCGCCGCTGGCCCTTCACCCTGGGAATCTTCATGGAATCGTAGCCGGTCGTCTGATGACGCATCCAGGCGATGACGGCCGCCTCCGCCCGACGTTCGATTGGGATCCGCTTGGTGCGGGCCACGGTGCCGCTGCCAACCGGCGTCGCGTGGGCGGCGACGGCACGAGCCAGGCACTGTGCCGTCTCGGCATACCGCCCGTGGAATGCCAGAAAGTCAACGACCGCTGCGTGGAAGTCTTCGACATACTCCGCCTGCTGGGCTTCCCGTCGCCTGGAGTCGGCTTGACGACGTTTGGCGTAGGCGGGCGCGGCACGCTCCGCAGCGAGCGACTCCTGGACCTGCTGAATCCGCTCGCGGGGAGCCCAGATGCCCCGGGAGAACACCCGCCGGCCCACCTTTTCCTGCACCAGCCAGAAGTCTCCGGCAGCCTTCAGGCGGCGGGTCAGAGCGGCGTCACCGGGCGGCACGAGTTCCCAGCCTTTCGGCACCTCGAGAATCTGCCCCGAAGCCGCCCGGACGGTACCGGGAGCGGGGCCGGAGAGGAACGTTTGGTTTGGCATGATGGTCGTGTTATCGGCGACAAACCGGCCCCGAAACCAGCCCGGTAGCCGGCGGACGCCTGTTGTATGCTAGGGAAATCCCCGGCTCCATGGCACAACCCGCTCCGACCGACCAGGCACGGGTTTCCACCCCGGTCGTTCACGGTCCAAGACCACCAAACCCGAGCATCAAAGAGCACCCCAAAAAGCCTTCTTTTGCGCCCGTAGCTCAGTTGGATAGAGCATGGGATTTCTAATCCCAGGGTCGCTGGTTCGAGTCCAGCCGGGCGTATTGAAGAGCACTGGGAAACCAGTGCTCTTCATATTTCAGGCGAGCGGGAGTTTCGTCGCCGCGGCATCAATCCTCAAAAATCCTCAAATCCGTACCGAGCGAAGGGGTTCTGGCGGCGGGGTTGGCCAGGCGTTTGGCACGCGGGACGGCGACCCGCGCGCACGGAACCAAGACGGCGCACCCCGGCTTGAAACTCGCCCAAAAGTAGGCCGCCGCATGTCTGATCAGACCCCGCCTCAGGCTCGCTACGCCCCGGCCATCCCGCTCCCGACTTATAGCTACGTTCCCGGTCACGAACTGCCACACCCAGTGAACGACCCTGCCGGCCATCTTTACGCCACCCGCGATTCGGCCCACGAGCCTCCGCTCGCCTCCGCGCAGCTCTCAGCCCTGCCGACCGATCCCGCATCCCGCCGCCGTGCCCTGGCCGCCATGCTCACCGCGAACCCTCGGTGGCTCCGCGCCCTCGATCTTTTCAATGCCGGTTTTTACTGGGAGGCTCACGAAGCGTGGGAGAGCTTCTGGCATGCCCTCGGCCGGACGACGCCCGAGGCCCGGTGCGTTCAGGGACTCATTCATCTCACTGCCGCCTGCGTGAAGATTCGGGAAGGCAAGGCGGCTGGAGTGAAATCCCACACGCAGCGGGCTCGAGAACTCATGGCCATAGTCGAGGCGACCAATGACGGCGACGGGTCTGCGAGTTCTGCCGGCCTGGGGATCACGCCGGAGAGCCTTGCCGCTGTTTCCACCGAACTGGAGAACTACAAGCCCGAATGCTGGCACACGTCGAGGTTTCCGGTCATGAAGGTGCTGGTCGCGGGACTCCGGCCGGGTGGTTGAAGTGCTGCGGAACACGGGAAGCCACCTCGGTCACAAAGCGATCATTACAAAAAGGGAGCCTTCATAACGGCTGATGCACCAGAAGGGCGAGCGGGCGAGGGCTGTTGACGGCGGTTGAAAACGGCAGCGCGGGGCGGGGTAGCCCGGCCGGTCGAAAAATGCAGCACACAACTGTGCAGCGGTGTCGGCTTCGCGTGGGAAACCTTGTGACCGCGGCAACCATCGACGGACCGGCGGGTGGACGGCGTGAGTCAACATCCGTCGACTAGCTGTAGCACAGCGCGCTTCGCCACCAGCCGATCGCAAGGCTCAACACGATACGTACCGTTCCGCCGCCGATGCCATGCGTGCTCGATCATCCACGAACAAAGAGGGCAACGAAGCACTGATCCCACTTTTTGTCGTAGCAGGACCAGCCGAGTCCGCCTGGTCTGCACGAGATCGCCCCAGTCATCGCGCCGACCGCGGGCCGAACGGCGGCGTCAAGTGAGGAGGAAGTTCTCAATCTTCGCCCAACTGGGATGACCAAGGTGCCTCTTCAAGGCGATGAAATCAGCCAGTACGACGATTTGGCGAGCCAGTTCGAGGACGGCCGTTCCTCGCTGGCTGCTCGACTTGTTGCGCATGTGGTCATGTGCCTGAACAAGCATCTCCCGAAGGAGCCCGTACTTCAAGACGTTCTCCTGCGGATAGATACTCCACTGCAGCCTGTGGTACTTCGCCAGCAGGGTGTCGATCTTGGCCACTTGATCCTTTCGGCGTGCCAGGCCAGTCGAGAGACTTGCAGCGACGTGACTGTGCTTCTTCCACTCCTCGACCGTCCAGAGGAGGGGCTCCCCCCCAGGGCCCGTCTTCGTCATGCCGGGATTCTGCATGACTTTGTTGGAACGTATCGCGGTCATTGACTTGCTCGCAGCGGGCTTCTGCACGGCATGTTTCGCGAGCCCTTCTCGTCCGTAGTGGTTGGCGACGTCTTGCACCTGGCGGATCGAGTCGTTGAATTTCTGTACGCCAGCCTGCACCTTCTTCGCGTATTCGAACACCTCGGCGGGGGTAGTATACGTCCGTATGCTCAGCGGCTTCTCGGTGTAGAGGTAGGCACCGGCCGCATTCAGCGCGGCGAGGACGACTGAGGCACAATTCATCGAACGCGAAATCATGCGATAGGTACGGTTAGGTGCTCGATGGAACGTCTCCCACCACTCCCACAGTCGCGCCGTGTTGAGTCCCAAGCCGTCAGTCCCGTTGATCACGTTGTTGTCACTGTCGAGCAACTCCTCGCCGAGGCCGTCGATCGTCACCTTGTGATGCGGGAACTGGACCCAAACAAGCTTCTGATTGTTACCGTCGGGGAATGGCCACTGCGCCTGCCCTTCTCGGGGCTGATACACATTGCCCTCCAACCGCTCGCGTGTCCTGTCGCCCATCTCATTGAACATATCTTCTTCGAGCGCGCGATTAGGGCGGGCTCGTGCGACTGCGAAATTACCAAGTAATTTGGTAGAAGTCTTGATGTCGCCTCGCTTCATATAGGTGCCGGTGAAATCGTCGCCTGGCCACCATGAGATGTACCCATCCCTTTTGTCTGGGGTGACGAAATCAATGCTCAAGTGGCCCGGGTTGGTGGACTTGCCACGCCCGGCCCAATACATCACGGTGACGGGCACGATACGTATCCTCCTTGAGTGGCTGATCCTTCCTCGATCCGAGCGTGAACGAGTACGGCTGGGTGCCGTCGGGATTCGACAAGGCTGCAGCCCCACCTGTGGTCTACTCCATCTGTCCGGTCGCTTCAAGGATCGGTACGATGCGTCACGCTAAAATCCCGGCGGCAGCGTTTGGCCGCGGCTGCCTTGGTCGAGATCTCGATCGATTCGACGCCGTCCTGCTTGCGGATGATGTAGACGAGCCTGCCACCGGAGTCGCTCTTGGCGAGGATCGTCCGCAGCACCGCCTCGGCCGGCTTGTCGCGATTGTCAGAGGCCGGCACGAGCTTGCCCCAGTCGGTGGGCGGGCCCCGGGCGGGAGAGACGGGAGGCGGTTCGCCGAGGTGTGTGAGGATCGGCTCACTGCCGAAGATGCGACGGGCCGGCCGGTCCGATGTCAGCGACCTCGCGGTCTCGGTGTACAGCCTGACGCCGGTCGCGGAGCCCCTCTACGCCGTGGCGTGATCGGGGGGCGGAAATCAGGCCGGGCAGTCCTCAATTCCGGAAGGCTGTCCGACAGCGTATGGTGAAGGCATGGTCATTCAGGTGGGCGATCAGATTGAGAAGGAACTGCGGCGGCTCGCCGGTCATCAGGGGCGTGCCTTGGCTGACGTCGTCGAAGCAGCCCTGCGAAGCTCCATCGAGACGGAAGCGATTACCGACATCGAGTCCGTCGACGTTGCCGCCACGCAGTTAGCCCTGTTGCCACAGTTGCCCGAGATCGACGGAGCTGAGGGGGGCTGCCAGGCGCCCGGGGCCGATGCGCAGGGCTGAAGTCTGGTGGGCGGAACTGCCGCCTCCGGTCGGGCCGCGTCCGGTCGTCGTGCTGACGAGAAATGCCGTCAGCGACACGATCGGGGCTGTGGTGGTGGCCCTTGTTACCCACACTTCCCGCGGACTTTCTACAGAGGTCTGGGTCGGCAAAGCCGAGGGGATTCCCCGCCCGTCAGTGGTGCACGCTCAAAACATTCTGACGGTGCCACTACAGCGACTGGTTCGGCTGATGGGGCAGTTCTCCTCGGCACGAATCATTGACCTTGATCGGGCTCTCAAAATCGCCCTGGGATTGGACTCGTGAGATTCGTTTTTCGCGGCTAGCCCGTTCGGGGTTTCCCAGGCCATCTCGCGGGCTCCCTGTCCGTGAAGCAGGATCTGATCGAGGAGCTGCCGAAGATGAGACGGGCCGGACAGGCTTCCTTGTTCACCACGTCCGAGGACGGTGCCAAAGATCACCCTTCCGGCGATTCGGCTTCGGCCCCGCTCAGGGACACCGGTAGAACGACGGCACCGATCAGCGCCAGCCACCGGATCATCGTCGTGTCCATCGCACGCGTCATGAACGATCGCCTAGTGTCCTTGTCGCCGCTGGGCGAACAGCCAGTCGTGAAACGCGTCGTCGACGTAGGTCGGCGTCCAGCTGTCGTGCCCCACCGCGGGATACTCGGTGTACTTCGGATCGCCGCCGACGGCCCGAATGGCCTCGATCATCTCCCGAGAGCGATTGGCCGGCACCACCCGGTCATCGCTCCCGTGAAAGGCCCAGAGCGGCAGCCCGAGATACCGCTTGGCCCAGCCTGGATCGCCACCTCCGCAGACCGGGGCGAGAGCGGCGTAGCGGGAACCGGGCAGAGCCGCCGCGTACCAACTGCCAAAGCCCCCCATCGACAAGCCGGTCAGGTAGACCCGGTCTGGATCGACCTGGCCGCTGGCGATCAGCCGATCCACCAGTTCGATCGTCAGGGCAAGCGGTCGCTCGGGGGCATCCGGAAACGCCGCCTCTCCCCGGGGAGCCGACCAGTCGATCTTCACCCACATGCTCTCGGCCGGACACTGCGGCGCAAGCACGACGCAGGGATGTTTCTGCTGCCTCTTGTGGAACTCGACCACGCCATGCTTCAGCTGGGCGGCGTTGTCGTCGCCCCGTTCGCCGGCACCATGCAGGAAGATCACGAGCGGCGGCTTTGCGCCATCCGCAGCCGGGGCCGGCGTGAACAGCCGATATCGCAGGGTCGCGTCACCGGACTGAAACTCGTCCCGGGCAAAACTCGACTGCCAGGCCGGAGCCTCCTCGGCCGCCTGCACCGGCACGCTCGCGACCGCCGCTGCCACGATTCCCGCCATAAACCAGCCCCTCATGAAATCCTCCTCGCCTGACCCCGCGGCACCAACGACGCGGGTCCACATCATAGCTCTGCAAACCCAGCCCGAGCGGCTGTGAAGCTGGGCAGTTCGCGACGCGGCTGACGTTCGTTCGGAAAAAGCCGGCCAGGCTGGCAGCTGGCCGCCGAAGCCGAAGGCACCGTTGTCGTTCCAGCCGGGGCTCTCGTGCAGCCTCACGCCTCCATGCATCGACTCTTCATCGCGGCCGCCATCGCGGGCATGGCCCTGGCCCCGGTGCGGGCCGAGCGGGCCGATCTGGGTACCGACCGCGACGCCTTCACGCCCTGCACCCACTGCGTGGCTCCGGGCACCGTGCTGACCGAGAGTTCCTACGTTTTCATCGACAACCCGATCGGCCTGCCGACCAACAACTACCCTGAGTTGCTCGTGCGGATCGGGGGCAATGAGTGGTGGGAATGGAGGCTCGGCGCGAACTACGGCGTCGGTTCCCAGGGCAACGTCGTCACGAGCGTGGAAGTCGGAGAGGGCACGTATGACGGCCGGAGTCTCTACGAGTCGAGCGTGCTGTACGGATTCAAACTCGACACCAGCGAACAGGATGGCTGGCTGCCGGAAAGCTGCTTCATCATGGAGGCCTCCACGCCCACCTACGGAGATGTCTTCGGCACCGTGCCGGTCGCCACGCTTGCGGGTGGCTGGGAGCTGCCCCTCGAGTGGCGGCTCGACGCCGCCATCCGCTATTCCTATTCCGAGGGCGAGTTGAATTGGTTCAGCCGCTGGGGACCGTCGGCGGTGCTGCGAATACCGCTGACCGATCGCTTCGAGTGCCACGCCGAATGGTTTGGCACCTTCACGCAGGGACTCTTCGACGACGTCCACCGCCCCTTCTTCAGCCCCGGCTTCCATTACATCATCGGCTCGAACGCGGAAATCGGCCTCCGTGTCGGCTGGGGGCTGACCGACGAGTCGGCCCCGTTTTTCTCCGACGCCGGTCTCGCCTTCCGCTACTGACGAAGCGGGTGCGTCAGGCGTGGATCGCCTGGCCGGCGACCGCCAGGGCCGCCTCCTTGAGCGCCTCGGGCAGCGTCGGATGGGCATGGCAGACCCGGGCGATGTCTTCGGCCGTCGCCCCGAAGTTCATGGCAGCCGCCGCTTCGGCGATCAGGTTGCCCGCCTCGGGTCCGATGATGTGTACGCCCAGCACCCGGTCCGTCGCAGCGTCGGCCAGAATCTTCACCTTTCCCGTCGTCTCGCCGAGCGTGCGAGCCCGGCCGTTGGCCCGGAACGGAAACACGCCCTTCTTGAAGGCCGCGCCTTCCGCCCCGAGTTGCTCCTCCGTCTTCCCTACCGCCGCGATCTCGGGATGCGTGAACACCACGGCCGGCACGAGGTCGTAGTCGACGTGGCCCCAGCCACCCGTCATGCCGTCCGCGCAGGCTACGCCGTCTTCCTCGGCCTTGTGGGCCAGCATCGGTCCCGGAATGCAATCGCCGATGGCCCAGACACCCGGCGCCGTGGTACGGAAGTGACCATCCACCGCGATGAAGCCCCGCCGGTCGGGCTCGATGCCGACGGTCTCGAGTCCCAGATCGGCCGTGGCCGGCTTGCGACCCGTGGCCGCGAGCACGCGATCGCAACGGATCGGCTCGCCCCCCTCCACCTCCACGACGCAGCCGGCGCCATCGGCCCGGGCGCTGGTCACCTTCACGCCCAGCCGGATGTCGAGCCCCTGCTTGCGAAACAGGCCCAGGGCCTCGGCGGCGATGTCGCCGTCGATGCCGAGCAGGATCCGGTCGGCGTATTCGAGCACGGTCACGTGGGATCCCAGTCGCCGCCAAACGCTGCCCAACTCGAGGCCGATGTAGCCGCCGCCGATCACGACGAGGTGACCGGGTACCTCCGGGAAGGCCAGCCCTTCGGTGCTCGTACCGACGCGATCGCCATCGACGTCGATGCCCGGCAGGACGACGGGAACGCTCCCGACCGCGAGGATGATCCGTGGCGACTCGAGCGCCGTCACCTGCCCGTCAGCCCCGGTCACCGCCACCCGGCCCTGACCGGCGAGCCGGCCCGTGCCCAGGTATCTGACCACCTTGTGCTTCTTGAGCAGGGCGTCGATGCCCTTGGCGAGCGTCGAGACGACATCGTCTTTCCGCTTCATCAGGGTGGCGAGATCGAGGGCCACCTCGCCAACCTGCACCCCATGGGCGGCCAGCTCATGGCGGGCCTCCTCGTACTTGTGGCTCGATTCCAGCAGTGCCTTCGACGGAATGCAGCCCACCCGCAGGCACGTGCCGCCGAGCTTCTGCTCCCGTTCGACGACGGCCACCGACAGCCCCCGCTGGGAGGCCCGGATCGCCGCCACATAGCCCCCCGGGCCTCCGCCGATCACGACGAGGTCATGGTTCATGTGGTTCATACTTCCAGCATCAGCCGAGTCGGATCCTCGACCGTGTCCTTGATCCGCTTGAGGAAGGTCACCGCCTCGCGGCCATCGACCAGTCGATGGTCGTAGGTGAGCGCGAGGTACATCATCGGTCGGATCACCACCTGCCCGTTGACCGCCATCGGCCGATCCTGGATCGAGTGAAGCCCGAGGATGCCGCTCTGCGGCGGATTGATGATCGGCGTGCTCATCATCGAGCCGTAGACCCCGCCGTTCGAAATCGTGAACGTGCCCCCTTGGAGTTCCTCCAGCTTGAGCTTGTTCTCACCAGCCCGCCGGGCGAAATCCCCGATCGCCATCTCGACCTGGGCAAACGACATCGTCTCGGCGTTGCGGAGCACTGGAACGACCAACCCCTTGCCGCCGCCCACGGCGATGCCGATGTCGTAATAGTCACGAAACACGATGTGTGGGTCACGGTACTCGGCATTCACCTGGGGAACGGCTCGGAGCGCCTCCACCGCCGCACGCACGAAGAACGACATGAAGCCGAGCTTGACACCATACCGTTCCTGGAAGACGTCCTTGAACTTCTTGCGGAGTTCCATCACCGCCGACATGTCCACTTCGTTAAAAGTCGTGAGGAGGGCGGCCTGCTGCTGGGCCTCGACGAGCCGCTCGGCGATCCGACGACGAATCGGGCTGATCACGACGTAGCGTTCTTCCCGCGAACCGGGCACCACCGGTGCCGGGGCGACGGCGGGCGTTGCGGCCGGAGCCGGTGCAGGACGCGCCGGCGGGGCGGCCACGGCCCGGCTGGCGTCTTCCTTCGTCACCCGCCCTCCCGGTCCGCTCCCGGCCAGGCCGGCCGACGACTGGCCCGCTTCAGCCAACACCCGGGCCGCGGCCGGCATCACCCGCTGCTGCTGCGGCTGCGGGGCCGACTGCACCGACCCGATCACCGTGCGGCCCTCGGTCCGCCGCACGTCGACGACCGGTCCGGCTCCGCCCGACGGAGCCTCGGCCGGCGCGGCCGCTCCTGCTGCGGTCGGCTCGAGGTAGCCGATCACCTCGCCCACCACCGCTTTCTCGCCGCTGGCCTTGAGCACCTTGATGATCGTGCCGGCGGCCGGCGCGGGAAGTTCGACCGTGGCCTTGTCGCTCTCGATCTCCACGATCGCATCGTCGATCGCCACCCCGGCGCCTTCCCCTTTCTTCCAGGTGCCGATCATGACTTCCGTGATCGACTCGCCAACTTCAGGAACCTTCAGTTCGATGGGCATGGGATGCGGGGTCGCCGAGGGTGGTGGGAAAAGGAAATGAGGGAGGATCAGCTGTCAAAGGCGGCGGTCAGGAGTTCGTTCTGCTCGAGATCGTGGCTCTTCTTGGATCCGGTGGCCGGACTGGCGGCACTCTGCCGGCAGACGCCTGAGAACGGCAGGTTGTCCCCTACCTTGTCGCCCAGATGGATCCGGAGGAACCGCCAGGCCCCCATGTTCTCCGGCTCTTCCTGCACCCACACGACGGGCGTGCCGGGGGCGTAGCTGGCGAGCGTGGCATCGAGGGCCCGCCGCGGCAACGGATAGAGCTGTTCGATGCGGATGATCGCCACGTCGTGGCGGCCGAGTTCCTGCCGCCGCTTTTCGAGTTCGTAGGCCACCTTGCCCGAGCAGAGCAGCACGCGGCGGACGGTCCGCGGATCGGCCGTGGCGGCATCAGGGATCACTCGCTGGAATTCCCCGCTCACAAGGTCTTCGAGCGTCGAGGCACACCCGGGATTCCGCAGCAGGCTCTTGGGCGTCATCACCACCAGCGGCTTCCGCCAGACCCGCAGCACCTGCCGCCGGAGACAGTGAAAGACCTGGGCCGGCGTGGTCGGCTGGACGACCTGGATGTTGTCCTTCGCGGCCAGGAGCAGAAACCGCTCTAGCCGCGCGCTCGAATGCTCCGGACCCTGCCCTTCGAATCCGTGGGGCAGGAGCATCGTGATGCCCGAGAGCCGGTTCCACTTGTCCTCGGCGCTCACGATGAACTGGTCGATCACCACCTGAGCGACATTGACGAAGTCGCCGAACTGGGCCTCCCACATCACGAGCCCGTCGGGGCAATCGAGACTGTAGCCATACTCGAAGCCGAGCACGCCCATCTCGGACAGCGGGCTGTTGTAGATCTCCACCGGCGCCTGGTCCGGGGAGAGGTGCTCGAGCGAACACCAGGTCTCGTCGGTGACCGCATCGTGGATGACCGCATGCCGGTGGCTGAAGGTGCCCCGCTGGCTGTCCTGGCCGGTCAACCGGACCCGCAGCCCCTGGGAGGCAAGGCTGCCCATCGCCAAGGCCTCGGCGGCCGACCAGTCAAGCGGGATCTCGCCCCGGGCCATCTGCAAACGGCCGTCGAGAAACTTCGAAATCTTGGCATGAGGACGGAACCCGTCCGGCAGCCTCACAAGCCGCTCGAGCAGGTCGACCAGCACCTCCCGGCGGACGCCCGTATCCACGTCGGCCGCTTCCCGCTCCCGGCCCCCGACGTAGAAGGCCCAGACGCCCCCGATGTCGCTCTGATGGACGTAGTCCTCGCTCTTGGCGACCGTGAGGTCGGCCGCGAACTTCGCCTGCTGCTGCTCGACGATCGACTTCGCCTCGTCGGCCGTGATCTCACCGAGTTTGAGCAGCCGCTCGAGATAGCTCTCGTGCACGCTCGGACGACGCTCGATCACCCGATAGAGCGCCGGCTGCGTGAACGCCGGCTCGTCGGCCTCGTTGTGGCCGCGGCGGCGGAAGCAGTACATGTCGACGACCACGTCCCGCTGGAATTCCCGCCGGAAGTCCATCGCCAGATTGACCACCTGCGCGACCGCCTCGGGATCCTCACCGTTAACGTGAAAAATCGGGATCTGGAGCATCTTCGCCACGTCGGTGGCGTAGGTGCACGACCTCGACTCCGCCGGTCCGGTCGTGAACCCGATCTGATTGTTGACGACCACGTGGAGCGTGCCCCCGGTTCGGTAGGCGTCGAGTTCCGAGAGGTTGAGCGTCTCCTGGATGATGCCCTCCCCGGCGAAGGCGGCATCGCCGTGCACCTGGATCACCATCCCGTGGTGCCGGGCGCGGTCGCCCGAACGATCCTGTCGGGCCCTCATCCGGCCCAAGGCCACGGGATTGACGAACTCCAGATGGCTCGGATTAAAGCAGAGCGTGAGGTGTACGCTCCGGCCGTTGGCAGCCTTGTAGTCGGTCGAGTGGCCGAGGTGGTACTTGACGTCGCCGCGGCCCACGTGCAGTTCGGGATCCATGTCGGCGAACTCGCGGAAGATCCGCTGCGGGCTCTTGCCCATGATGTTCGCCAGCACGTTCAGCCGGCCGCGGTGCGCCATCGCCATCACCACGTCGTGGATCTCCTGGCCGGCCGCCCGCTCGATCGCCATCTCGAGGAGCGGAATCAGGCTCTCCGACCCCTCGAGCGAAAAGCTCTTGGCCCCGAGAAATCGCTTCTGAATGAACTCCTCGAAGACCGCCGCCGTGGTCATCTGCCGATAAATCCGCAGCTGCTGCCGCCGGTCGAGCTGAATCCGGTTCTCGCATCCTTCCATCCGCACCTGCAGCCACTGACGCACCCGGAGGTCGTCCATGTGCATGAACTGCACGCCGATCGAACGGCAGTAGGTGGTGCGGAGCCGCTTGATGATCTGCCGCAGCGACATCGACTGCGGCCCCTCGATCGTGTCCGTGGAGAAGGACCGGTCCATGTCCTCTTCGGTCAGGTGATAGAACGCCGGGTCGAGCTCGGGCAGCCCCGGTCGCGGCCGGCCGAGGGGATCGATCTCGGCCATCAGGTGACCGCGGACGCGGTAGGCCCTGACGAGTTGATCGACCCGGTCCTGCAGAAACGCCACCCGCTCCTCGCCAGCCGTTCCCGTGGCGACCGGCAGCGGCAAAGGCATCTCCTCGCCTGCCGGCGCGGCTGGCAGCCGAACGTCGCCATTGGCGAGCGCCACGGCCTGGCCGGTGGCGATCCCGTCGGGTGCCACGAGCTTCGGCGAGGGCGGCGGAACCGCGGCACCGTTCACGGGCGGCGCCACGCGGGCAGCAGCCGGCGGGGCCGTCGCCGCCGCCCCCGTCGATCCACCCTGCCCCCAGGCGGCAAAGTACGCCTGCCAGTCAGGCGGGACGCTTGCAGGGTCCTGCTGGTAACGGTCGAAGAGTTCCTCGAGAAACGCCAGGCTCGCGGTGCCTGTGGAATCGATGCTCGCGGTGGGTGTCACGGTATCCTTTCAGGGCCTGGCCTCACCGGGCCAGCAGCAGCCGGCCGGGGCTCTCCAAGTAGCCGATCACCTCGTTGAGGAATCGGGCCGCCATCGCTCCATCGACCAGCCGATGATCGTAGGAGAGCGAAAGCGGCATCATCAGCCGCGGTTCGATCCGGTCCTCATGCACGACCGGCATCTTCCGCGAGCGACCAAGCAGCAGGATCGCCACCTCGGGCCAATTGATGATCGGCGTCGAATAGGCGCCGCCCACGGCCCCGAGGTTGCTGATCGTGAACGTGCCCCCGCGAAGGTCTTCGACCGCGTACTGGGCGTTCTTCGCCTTGTCGGCGGTGTCTGTGATCGCCTGGGCGATCTGCGGGATCGAAAGCTGATCGCAGTCCCGCAGCACGGGCACGACGAGCCCTCGGGGGGTGTCAACGGCCAGACCAATGTTGACGTAATCCTTGTAGACGATCTCGCCCTTCTCGGGATCGATCGTGGCATTGACGGACGGATGCTGCCGGAGCGACAGGCTCACCGCCTTGATCACGAACGCGAGCGCGGTCAGCTTGAGGTTGCTCTTGGCGTATTCCGCTGCGCTTTCCTTCCGCAGCCGCTCGAGTTCGGTGACGTCGGCGTCGTCGAAGTTGGTGAGGTGGGGAATCGTAGAGACGCTCCGCACCATGTTGGCCGCGATCGTCTTCCGCATCCGCGACATCTGTTCGCGACGGATCGGCCCCCAGTCGTCCCGCTCCGTGCCCGCGGCCACCCGCCCTGACTGGGCCGATCCAGCGGCACTCGCGGTTCGCACGGCGGCGATCACGTCTTCCCGAACGATCCGACCAGACGGACCCGAACCCTGCACCCGCGACAGGTCGACTCCCAACTCCCGCGCCAGCCGGCGAACCGCAGGACCGGCTGGCTCGACCGTCGCAGCAGCTGACACCGCCGCTACCGGCTCGGGCTCGGGCTCGGCCGCGACCGCAGCAGGAGCAGGCCGACTGTTCTCGGCCCGCGGTGCCGCCGCCGGCGGGGCCGCCACCACCGGCTGGGCAGCAGGCTTGGCGTCGGCCGGCTTCGCACTAGCCGGCTTGGCCGCGGGCTTCGCGACGGCGCCGCTTGCAGCACCGAGCAGCACGAGCGGCTCTCCCACCTTGACCGTATCGCCCTTCTTCACCAAGACCTTTTCGATCAGCCCGCCCGGCGGACAGGGCACCTCGATCACGGCCTTGTCCGTCTCAACCTCGAGCAGTGGCTGCCCCGGCTTCACCACATCCCCCTCCGAGACGAAGACGCTGACCACGTCTCCCGAAGCGATGTTTTCTCCAAGGTCGGGCAGCTTGAACTCGGTTGCCATGGCGTCCGTTGCAGGGGTGAGGGAATCGGGTGGGAAATGATAGCCGACGCGGCCGGGCCGGCAGGAAAGGCCTTTCAGGCCAGGGCCGCATCGATCTTCTCGGGATCGACCCCGAGGCGGGCGATCGCCTCGGTGACCACATGGCTGCCAATCGCCCCGGTGCGGGCCAGCCGCCAGAGCGTGCCAACCGCGATGCACTCCGCATCGACCTCGAAGTGCCGGCGAAGCGGCCCGCGAGACTCGCTCCGCCCGAAACCGTCGGTGCCGAGGGCGAACAGTCCCCCGGGAATCCACGGATCGAGCTGCTCGGGGACAGCCCGCACGTGGTCACTCGCGGCCACGAACACACCCTCGGCATCGCCCACCATCTCCTCGAGATAGCTCCGCCGCGGGGCCGTTTCGGGGTGGAGCATGTTCCAGCGGCGGCACTCCTGCGCGGCCCGCCTGAGCTCCTTCCAACTGGTGACGCTCCAGACGGTCGAGGCGATGCCCCAATGTTCCGCCAGCAGATCGGCCGCCCGGAGCACCTCGCGGAGAATCGCGCCGGAGCCGAGCAGATGCACCGGAGGCAGCTTCGCCACCGGCGGACGGCTCGCGGCCACGTCCTTGAGCCGGTACATCCCCTCGAGAATGCCCCGCTCGCAGCCCGCGGGCATCGGCGGCATCTCGTAATTCTCGTTGTAGACGGTGATGTAGTAGATCCAGTCCTCGCCCTTGCCATACATCCGCTCGAGGCCATCGAGCATGATCACGGTCGACTCGTAGACAAAGGCCGGATCGTAGGCCCGCACCGTCGGATAGGCCATGGCAAAGAGATGGCTGTGGCCGTCCTGGTGCTGGAGACCCTCACCGTTGAGCGTGGTGCGGCCCGCGGTGCCACCGAGCAGAAAGCCCTTGGCGCGGCAGTCGCAGGCGGCCCAGATCAAGTCGCCGATCCGTTGGAAGCCGAACATCGAGTAATAGATGAAGATCGGGATCATCGGAACGCCATGGCTGGCGTAGGCGGTACCGGCGGCGATGAAGCTCGACATGCTGCCGGCTTCGGTGATTCCCTCCTCGAGGATCTGGCCATCCTTGGCTTCGCGATAGTAGAGGAGCTGATCCGAATCGACCGGTTCGTAGAGCTGGCCGGTGTGGGCGTAGATGCCGCACTGTTTGAACAGCGGATCCATGCCGAAGGTCCGCGACTCGTCGGGCACGATCGGCACGATGTACTTGCCGACCTGCTTGTCCTTGAGCAGCGAGGCCATCAGCGTGACCACGCCGGTCGTCGTCGAGACCTCGCGGCCGGCGCTCTTCTCGATGAATCCCTGATAGTCGGCAAGCTTCGGAGTCTGGAGCCTGGGCGACTCCAGCGGCCGGGTCGGCACATAGCCGCCGAGCGCGGCGCGGCGCTCGCGGAGATACCGCATTTCCTCGGAGTCCTCGGCGGGCTTGTAGAACGGCGCCTTGGCCACCTCGTCGTCGGAGATCGGAATCCCGAACCGGGAGCGGAACGCCCGCAGTTCGTCTTCATTGAGCTTCTTCTGCTGGTGGGTGACGTTCCGGCCCTCGCCAACTTCGCCCAGCCCATACCCCTTGATCGTCTTGGCGATGATCACGGTCGGCTTGCCGTGGCACTTCATGGCCG